>NZ_JBEXHL010000003.1:0-461779 GCF_040607795.1 Amycolatopsis sp. NPDC005232
CGCAGCGCCAGGGTCGCGATCGGCTCCAACTCGTCGACCGGGCCGGTCTGCGGCGGCACCAGCCGCGTGGCGAGGCGATGCGAGCTACGCCCGACACGCAAATGCAGGAAATCCTGATCGTTCTGCCGACGCTCCCACATACGGCGACTCGCCGCCAGCGACCACAACGACTGCGGATCCGGATGCACCCACTCCAGCGCGGCACGCTGATCGACCATCGCCTCACGGGCCCGGTCACGCATCTGACCCAGGTACCGCAGATAGTCCTTGCGGTCCTCATCCATCTCGGCCTTCTTCTGGCCACCGCCCCGGCCACCACCGCCGGCGACCATTCCCACAGTGCCGAGGAGGGTCGTGGCACCCACAGTGATCGTCAACGGGTTCCCGCCACCGGCCGTGAACGAGAAGACCAGCAAACCCAGCGATGCGAAGACCATGACGACCGGTAGCACCTTCAAGACGATGTTCCCTGGAATTACCCGGGGTACTTCGGATGGGGGCTCGAGGTGCACCTCGCCACCCGGCGGGCGCGGCACCGGCAGCCGCGGCGGCCTCTTGAACTGAATCGTGCTCACCGAACGGAATCCTTCAACTCAAATTTCTCGGGGTGGCGGGAGCGGACGACCGGGCTCACCGCGTCACTGGGGGATGAAGCGAGGACCCTTCGGTGACACGCCCGATCACCGAGTGCCCAGACCACATGCAGAGGCCCGGTCGCTCTCGTCGACCACGTACGAAGCCGACACGCCGAGCGGGGCGAGCGCTGCTAATCCGAAAGCCCGCGAGGCGACACGGAAACGGACACAGGGAACACGGACTCTCCCATGTATAGAGCGTTCAGTACACGGATACGCTAGCGGGACGACCGGCAGGCGTCAATACTGAACGTTCTATCTATCTTGCGAACCGGACGTCGCCGGGGCCTTAGCGGCGAGGAGTCAGCCGTGATGGGCGATCGGCTCGGAACCGGCGTCGAGCGCGTCGAGGACCGCGTCGCCGTTCGCCCTCGCCCACTCGGTCAGTACGTGGATCGGATCGATCAGCGTCGCCCCGAGAGGAGTGAGCTCGTACTCGACGCGGGGCGGCATCTCGGCGTAGGCGTGGCGGCGGACGAGTCCGTGCGACTCGAGCCGGCGGAGCGTCTGAGTCAGCATCTTGCGGGAGATGCCACCGATCAGCTCGATCAGCTCACCATGGCGCACCGGGCCCTTGCTGAGGCCGGCGAGCACGACCACCGTCCACTTGTCGGCGATCAGCTCGACCGCCAGACGCGCCGGGCAGTCCGCCAGAAAGAGCTCACCGCCACCGAAACCGCTCATGGAGCCAACGGTACCTGCCGGTACCCAACGGAAACATAGCCTGGATTCACTTCCCCTCCACAAGCCAGGAGAGTCATGCGAATCATCACCCAGCAGGAGCTCGGCGGCCCCGAGGTGCTCACTATTGTGGACGCGCCCGAGCCCCGGTCCCTTCCGACCGAGGTCCTCGTCCGGGTCAAGGCGATCGGGCTGAACCCGCTCGAACCGCGGCTGCGCGCCGGCGAATTCCCACTGCTCGGCCGCCCGCCGTTCATTCTCGGCTGGGACATCAGTGGTGTGGTCGAACAGGCGCAGACATGGCGATTCAGGCCCGGCGACGAGGTGTTCGGGATGCCGTTGTTCCCGCGGGCGGCCAACGCGTACGCCGAGATCGTGTCGGCGCCGGCATTGCACCTGGTGCGCAAGCCGGCGTCGCTCTCACACGTCGAGGCGTCGGCGTTGCCAGTCGTCGGGCTGACGGCGTGGCAGGGCCTCGTCGACCTCGGCGGCGTGACCGCGGACGACCGCGTCCTGGTCCACGGCGGTGGCGGTGGGGTCGGCCACGTCGCGATCCAGATCGCGAAATCGCTCGGTGCGCACGTGGTCGCAACCGCCAGCGAGACCAAGCGGGAGTTCGTCGAGGGGCTTGGCGCCGACGAGGTGATCGACTACACGGCGGTCGACTTCACCGAGGCGGTCCGCGACATCGACGTCGTCTTCGACACGCTCGGCGGCGACATTCCCAAGCGCTCGCTCGAAGTGCTCCGCCCAGGCGGTCACCTGGTGACTGCGGTCGCCGAGGACGATACGGAGCTCGCCGCCAGGTTCGAGGCGGCTGGCATGCACTTCAGCGGTATCGCGGTCGACCCCGATCCGGTCGCCCTGCGAGGTCTCGTCGGACTGGTAGAACAGGGCAAGCTCCGGGTCCATGTGCAGGAGACCTTTCCGTTCGAACGCATCGCCGACGCACACCGGCTACTCGAGAGCGGTCACCTCCAGGGCAAACTCGTCCTCACCGTCTGATCCCGTCGTGGGGCCTCGGGTGGACGAGGCCCCACCACCAGCCAACCCGCCGTGCTTGGATCAACGGTGAGCTGTGCGTGCCGTTACGCGATAGCGCCCAGGTGTCTCGCCGACGAGATCGGTGAAGGCCTCGATCAAGCTGCGTGGGTCCGCCCTGCGGCACAGTTCGGCCAGTGTCGCAGGATTTGCTGGATCTGCGCGCAGCAGACGAACATCGATCTTGCCGTAGGAGCAACTACCGTGCACCTGGAAAGGTGGCACCCCGGTAATCCGGTTCGCAGGCGCCATCCAAGCGCCTGCCTCGATTGAAGTGACCAGCACCTCCGAAGTGGCATACCCGAGCTATCCGAAGTCATGGAAATGCGCGGCGACGTCCTCACCGTGGACCATGCGCGCACATGCCCGCGAATCGTCAGTCGAGAACACTGGCTCCGGTATCAGTTTGGTCATCGACATTCTCTGTAGCCGGTCAGGACGGTCCCGCGAAATCCCCTGCGATTACGTGCTACGTGGCGCGCAGCAGGGTGTCCACAATAAATTGAGGTTCGGCCGCGAGGCGATCGGGCGCAACGACCCGGACTACCAGAAAAAGATCATCAAGTTCAACGAGCTGGTCGCGAACTGCGTAATCTACTCCAACACCTGCGACATCACCGCCGCGGCGAACGCCCTCGCCGGTGACGGGCACCCGATCAACACCGATGATCTGGCCACAGTCTCCCCGTACATCAGCCACACCATCCGCCGGTTTGGGGACTGGGTGGTCGACCTGTCCCCGCCGAAGGCGGTGCCGGTCATCACGCCGGATCTGGTGTCTGGAGCGCTGTTCCCCGGCGACATCACCCTGGGCGCGGCCGTGCCCACGACCACTGCGCCGCGCCGGGCACGGCTGCATGCCACCTCGAAGAAGGGTTTCTGATGACCTCGCTGGGTTCGCTATGCCGTGCCGGCCGAAGCGCCGGTGACCCGACTCGATCTGCATCCGCGGGTGCTGTTCGCTCCGCGTGCCTGACCGCGAGATCGTTGTATTGCCGGCAACAAGGCCGGCGGCCCCTCCCAGGGCTGCGCCTTCCGTGTCCCTGCCGCCGCCGGAGACGACGACTAACACGCTCGGATGAGGCCACGTCCGGTAGGGGCAGCGGGTGTGTCTCACTCGGTAGCTGTTGCGGTGCCCTTGGGCCGTACCGTCCGGGCCCGAAGGTGTGCGCGCTCTCCCTGGCGGCCCAGGAGGCTGAGGATTTCGACGGGATTCTCGTCGGCGTTACCGAACCAGTGGGGGGCGCGGGTATCGAATTCGGCAGCTTCGCCGGGACCCATGACTAGGTCGTTGTCGCCGAGGACCAGGCGCAGGCGCCCGTCGAGGACGTAGATCCACTCGTAGCCCTCGTGGCTGGACTGCTCAGGCTCGGGTGAGCGCATCCTGGGCGAGATGATCAATTTGTAGGCTTGCAGGCTTCCTGCCCGCCGGGTCAGGGGCAGCATGGTCATGCCGTGGCGGGTGACGGGTTTGAGGTGCAGGCGGGGGTCGCCGGTCTGCGGCGCCCCGATGAGTTCGCTGATGTCCACGCGCAGCTCGCGGGCCAGGGGGAGAAGGAGTTCCAGGGTCGGGCGGCGCTGACCTGTTTCCAGGCGCGACAGCGTACTCAGGGAAATTCCGGTGGCCTGCGCCAGGGAGGTAAGCGACAGGTTGCGCTGCGAGCGCAGTCCCTTCAGGCGGGGGCCAACGGCCGCCATCGTCGACTCGGTCTCATCATCCATGCCCCAATCTTGCCACTGCAGCAAGGATCTTTGCGTTTCGGATTGGGTGGGCTGACTGTTTCAGCAGACGCCCCGAATGGGGCGATGACGCGGGACAGGAGATGTGCAATGACCCGAGGCAGCTCGCCCACCGCCTTGGCGGGTGGGTCCGACACCGCGCCGACGCCGGCGGTGGGTGCGATGGTGAACATTCGGCGCGGTCCGGTGGCGCTGGCCGTGGTGATCCTGGTGCTGACGCAGCTGATGTTCGTCGTGGACACCTCGATCGTGAACGTGGCCCTGCCCGACATGGGACGCGAACTGGGCTTCTCCAGTGGCAGCCTGTCCTGGGTCGTCACGGCCTACTCGCTGACCTTCGGTGGGCTGATTCTGCTCAGCGGCAAGGTCGGCTCCATGATCGGCCCCCGTCACGCCCTCATCCTCGGAGTGGCGGTCTTCGTGCTTTCCTCGATCGCCGGAGGTTTTGCCACGTCGGCGGGATTCCTGGTGGCCGCGCGCGCCCTTCAAGGCGTGGGGGCTGCTGTGGCTGCGCCCAGCGTGATGGTGCTGCTCGTCGGCATCACCGCCCCCGGCCCGCAGCGCTCGCGCGCGATGGCGACGTTCGTTTTCGCCGTCGGCGCCGGCGCGGCAGTGGGTCTGCTCGCGGGTGGGGTGCTGACGCAGACGCTGGGATGGGAGTGGGTGATGTTCGTCAACGCCCCGATCGGTGTCCTGGTCCTGTTCGGCGCTGTGCGCAACTTGCCCGAGATGGAGCGCCGGCGCACCTCGCTGGACGTCGGCGGTGCCGCTGCCTCGATTCTGGCGATGGTGGCTTTGGTCTTCGCTTTCACCTCGGCCGCCGACCGGGGCTGGGCCAGCTTCTCGGTGCTGGGCGCGTTCACCGTCGCCGTGGTGTCCCTGGTGGTGCTGATCGTGTGTGAGCGTAGGCATCCGCACCCGGTGATGCCGCTGGCGTTCTTCTCCACCCTGCGCAGCGCGGGCCCGCTGTTGTCCATGTTGGTCATCCCGGCCGGTCAGGTCGGTTTCCTGTTCTTCACCACGCTGCTGACCCGGCAGGTTCTCGAGTTCACCCCGATCCAGACCGGCCTCGCGCTGGTGCCCTTCACCCTCGGGCTGCTCGCCACCAACCAGCTCACTCCGCGGCTGCTGCCGCGCTTGGGCGAACGCGTCATCGGCATCGCTGGTCTGTCCGGCCTGGTGCTGGGCATCGCGTGGATGGCCCTGATGGCCGCCGATGCCGGCCCGGACACCTCGATCGTCACCGTGCTTCTGCCGTCGGTTCTGCTCGGCGCGGGCGCGGGCGCGACCTTCGCACCGGTCACCGCCGTCACCATGCACCAGGCCCCCGCCGAGCACATCGGCGCTGCCGCCAGCCTCAATCAGGGATTGCAGCAGCTCGGCGGTGGAATGGGCCTGGCCATTCTCACCAGCGTTTTGGCCGCCACCGGCGGCCTGGACCACGGCCTGGGCGCGACCCTGCTGGCGACCGCGGCCTTCCCGCTTGCCGGCCTGATCCTCTTCGGCCTGTGGGCGCGCCGTATCCCCGCCGCCGCCACGGCTTCCGCATGATCACCCCTACCGCCCGAAGGAGCTTCCTGATGACCAAGCACGACCCGCGTTTCAGTGCCGCCTTCTGGGATCAGTGCTACAGCGGCACCGGCCAGGTGTGGATCGGTGAGCCGAACCCCGCGCTCGTCAAGGAGGTCTCGTCCCTTCCGCCCGGGACGGTGCTGGATGCGGGATGCGGTGAGGGCGCGGACACCATCGGGCCGGCCGGGCAGGGCTGGCAGGTCACCGCCGTCGACTTCTCCACCCAGGCCCTGCACCGGGCGGCCGAGCACACCTCCCGCCCACCTGGCCGGACGCGTGACCTGGCAGCACGCAGACATCCGCGGCTGGCAGCCCGACGAACGCCCCCTCCACGATCTGGTCACCGCGTCCTTCAGCCACTTCTCCCAACCGGTACGGGGTTCGGTCTTCGCAGCCCTCACTGCCCGAGTCGCCCGCCGACGGACATCTGGTGATCGTCGGCCACCACCCCAGCGACCTCGACACCGCGGTGCCCCGCCCGCCCGAGCCCGGCCTGTTCTACACCGCCGCCGACCTCGCCGCCGAGCTCCCCGTACGCGAGTGGACGGTTCTGACCCGAGCCGCGCACCCGCGCGCCACCACCACGCCCGACGGCACACCGGTGACCATCCACGACACCGTCCTCACCGGCCAGCGCACCCGCTGAACACCCCGCACCACCAACAAGGAAGCACGATCATGAGCAAGGACCTCGCCCAGCAGACCGCCCTGATCACCGGTGCCACCGCAGGCATCGGCCGCGCCACCGCCCTGGCATTAGCCGCACGCGGCACCGATATCATCGTCCACGGTCGTAACAAGGAACGCGCCGCCGACACTCTCCGGCAAATCGAGGCCCTGGGCGCCACCGCCCGCTTCGAACCCGCCGACCTGTCCGACCCCGCGGAGGTGAACGCACTCGCCGAACGCACCGGCGACGTCGACATCCTGATCAACAACGCGGGCATCTTCCACTTCGCCCGCACCGCCGACACCGACCCGGCCACCTTCGACGCCCACATCGCCATCAACCTTCGCGCCCCCTACCTCCTCGTCCAGGCCCTCGCCCCCGGCATGACACAACGCGGATACGGCGCCATCATCAATATCAGCAGCGGCGCCGCTGCCACCCCCGGCCACGGCAGCGGCATCTACGGCGCCACCAAAGCCGGCCTCGAATCCCTCACCCGTGTCTGGGCCGCCGAATACGGCCCCGACGGCGTCCGCGTCAACGCCGTCGCCGTAGGCCCCACCCGCACCGAAGGCACCGCTGGCTACGGTGACGCCTTCGAATCCGCCGGACAGAACGTCGCCCTCAAGCGTCTCGCCAACCCCGACGAGATCGCCGGCGCCGTCGCCTTCATGGCATCCCCGGACGCCAGCTACGTCAACGGCGCCACCCTCAGCGCCATGGGCGGCCATCCCGCCCTCGGCTAGGTACAGAACTCTCACCAATGACCAGTTGTGAGAATTCTGTACCCAGCCGACCCGGACCGAGGATCCCAGGCCGCGATTCGCACAACACCTCGCAGAACTACCCTCGGTTTTGACAGAGTTCTGCGCGAATGTCGGCGTGCAATTCGGACCCGACGACGCCGCCACCGTCGAACGCCACCCCTGCCCGCAATGCGACGTCCCCGCCGGCAGCGCCTGCCACACCCGCGCCGGGAAAACCGCCGCGAAGTACCACACCGCGCGCTTCATCCTCGTGCCCGCGTTGCGCGACAACCGCACCGTGCCCGTTCCGGCCGACCGCGGACCGGGCAAGAAGGGGACGCAGATCCCCCAGGTCGCCCCGGCCGCATCGGTGGGCCGCACTACTCGAGCATCTCGAGGAGGATGCGTTGCAGCTCGGTGCGGTCACGGGGCGCGATCTTCGCCAGCCTGCGATCGAACTCCGTCGCAAGCGCGGCGAGCGCGCGGTCGCGCGCCGCCTCGCCCTCGGCGGTCAGGACGAGCCGGTGGCGGCGCAGGTCGGCGTCGTCGATCTCACGCCGCATGAACCCCTTCGCGACGAGGTTGCGCACATAGACCGTCACGCTCGCCTTCGGGATCACCAGAGCCGCGGCCAGCTCGGCCGGGTACGGCGACTCCGGCACCTCGGCGAGGACGAAGAACTCCTTTGTCTCCAGCCCGAGCGAGGCCAGCTCAGCGCTGCAGGCGTCCAGCACCACGGTCAGCAGACGGTGGTTCAGCGTCCAGAGCTGGGCGGCGTCAACCGACATCCGAGCCCTCCTCCATCTGATACAGTTTGGAACTAGTTCAGAAGTGTACTAACTATCACTGTGAACTTACTCTGTTTCACACAAACCATAGGCGAAAGGTTTCACCAGGTGCTCCACCACATCCCGATCCCCCGCGGGCCGATCGAGCTCGCGGCAGACCTCTACCTGCCCGACGACAACAACGGGGTCGCGCCACTGCGCGCCGTGGTGGTCTCCACCCCCGGCAGCAGCGTGAAGGAACAGATCGGCGCGAACTACGCCTCCCGCCTCGCCGCCCGGGGCATCGCAGCACTTGTCTTCGACCCCGCCCACCAGGGGCAGAGCGGCGGTGAGCCCCGCGACCTCGAAGACCCCTACCGCCGCGGCGAAGACATCTCGTACGCGATCGACGCACTCAACGTGGTCCCCGGCATCGACCCCGAACGCATCGGCGTCCTCGGCATCTGCGCCGGCGGCGGCTACGCCGTGCACACCGCCCGCACGGACCACCGCATCAAGGCGGTCGGCACCGTCGTCCCGGGCAACATGGGCACGTCGTTCCGCAGCTTCCAGCCGGACAGCCCGGCGGCCGCGCTCGACACCATGGCCGCCGCGCGCACCGAGGAGAATCGCACCGGTGAGCTGGCCCGCTCGAACTGGCTGCCCGACACCTTGGAAGACGCCGCAGCCGCCGGACTGACCGATATCGACACCACGCAGGCAATCACGTTCTACCGCACCGAGCGGGGTGGCAACGAGCACTCGACGAACCGGCGCCTGGCGCGCAGCGACTCGCTGCTGCTGGGCTACGACGCGTTCCACTTGGTCGATGAGCTGATGACCCAGCCTCTGCAAGTCATCCTCGCCGGACGCATCGGCAACACCGGCTCCTACGAGAGCGGGATGAAGCTCTGGGAACTGGCCCCCAACCCAGTCGATCTCATGGTGATCGACGACGCCGGCCACTACGAGATGTACGACGTAGTCGAGTACGTCGACGCCGCCGTCGACCGGCTCGCTGCCTTCTACTCGGACAACCTGTAAGCGCGACATCATCGAAGAAGATCGGGACGCCGTTGGCCCAGTCCGGCGTATCCGGCGCGGAGCCCGTGGCCGGCCAGTACCTCGGCGAGCTGGAACGGGTTCGCCGGCGCCACGATCCGAGTTGTCAATCCGACCACAATTTGGCGGACCCCGGGCGATACGCAACCGTTGCCACGCAAGCCGGATAGCCGCGGCTGTGGTCGGATCAGTACGTACGGCACAGGATGACCCGCGGGTAACGGCGGGCGCGTCGCGCCCTGTCCATCGACGCGTAACCACTCGGGTCGTTGCGCAACACCCGCGACACGAGGCTCGGACGAACGCCTGACCAAGGGCGACGCCACCACCCAGCGCGCTCGACCCGACCGCGGGTGCCAGTCCGCCAACCCCTTCGACATCACGTGTGGCGGCCACGGGCTCCGCGTCCGGTGCCCGCAACCCGACACTGACGAAGGCCGCACGCGTCGCGAACTCTGTTCGTCAGGGACGTCATTCCTCGCCGGGTTGTCCGTCATCGCCGAGCAGACAGCTGAAGTGGCCCAGTCGGGTCGGGAGTGGGCCTGCTCGTCAAACACTGCGGTGATCATCGCCCATCCTCAGGCGAGGCGGCCGAAGGATGTTCGTACCGCGCGGAATTGCCGTTCGTGAAAGGCGCATGGGCGGTGAGGCTCGGACCCTGGGATCAAGTCTCGCGCCCCACCGTCCACACGGGATGCGTCAGGCTGTCAGACCGGCACTGATCAGCCAGATGTACTCGCAGGTCGAAGATGCGTTGTGCAACGTCTCGCGGGAGCCTTGTGAGGCGTGGTAGAAGGTCCGCTCGATCATCCAGCAGAGGGCGCGGGCCATCGCTGAGGCTTGGTCCGGTTCAGTGCCGGCCCGAACGCCGGCTCGTTCCAGGACGGCAGTGATGGCGTTGATGAACAAGTCGGCTGTATGGGTCCACAGCCGACCGATCTCCGGCACGGTCAGCGACAGGTCGATGGCCGTCCGCATGACCAG
The DNA here is from genome assembly GCF_040607795.1 of Amycolatopsis sp. NPDC005232. Classification (NCBI taxonomy): domain Bacteria; kingdom Bacillati; phylum Actinomycetota; class Actinomycetes; order Pseudonocardiales; family Pseudonocardiaceae; genus Amycolatopsis; species Amycolatopsis sp. NPDC005232. The sequence continues at coordinate 9,899 of NZ_JBEXHL010000003.1, forward strand.
GCCGTGCTCGTTCCACAGGTCGACTGTGCGCTGCATGGCTACCGCGATCGCTTGTCGCGGCTCTTCGCTCTCCGCGGTCACCCGCGATCGTTCCCACAGATGCTCAACGGTCCGGGCGACGAGTGCCGTGACGACTTCTTGCTTGGAGCCGAAGTAGAAGTACAGCGCACCGCGGGTGATGCCGGCGCCCTGGGCGATGTCCCCCACGGATATGGCGTCGTAGCCCTTGTGCGCCAGCAAAGCTTCACAGGTGTCCAGGATGGCCCTCTCACGTGCGTCGCCCTTTCGTTCGGTGGCGCGCCGGCTCCGTACGGGGTGATGGCCGGGCATCAGAGCTGAGCTCCCTCCGCGAAGTCGGTCGTGCGGGACAAGGTCTCCCACACGCGGATGTCCTCGTCCACAGCTGTGCGCGCGGCGGTGACCAGCCGCAGCGCGTCCGAGCCCAGGAGGAGGTGGGCCGGCGGCTGGACGACCGACGTGATGTGAACGACCGCTTCCCCGGCCTTGGCTGGATTGCCCAGCTGGGTCCCGCTCGCCTTCTGCCGCGCTGCGCGGATGGGGGTGAACAACTCGTCGTAGTCGTCGATCGACTGCGAGGTGCGGGTCATGGATCGGCCGGCCCAGTCGGTGCGGAAGGAGCCGGGCGCGATCGCCGTCACGTGGATCCCGAACTGTGCAACCTCCTTGTGCAGCGCCTCGAGGACGCCTTCGAGGGCGAACTTGCTGCCGCAGTACGCAGACATGCCGGGCACGGCCATGAGTCCGCCCATGGAAGTGACGGCCATCAGGTGCCCACGGCGGCGCCGGCGCATGTGCGGCAGTGCCGCCTGCAGGGTGGCCATGGTCCCGAACACGTTCACCTCGAACTGCCGCCGCACCTCTGCCAACGGGGTTTCTTCGAAAGTGCCCTCCAGGCCGTAGCCGGCGTTGGCGATGACCACGTCCAACGGTCCGACGTTCTGCTCCACCTCAGCGACCACGCTCGAGACGGCGTCGCCGTCGGTCACATCCAGGATGCGGCCGTGAGCGCGCCCCGGTTCGAGCTCCACGAAGGCCCGCAGGTCCCGCTCAGCGCGCACCGTGCCGACGACGGTGTGCCCGGCCGCTAGGGCGGCTTCGGCAAAGGCACGTCCGAGACCCGTGCTGACGCCGCTAACAAGCCAGTTCCGCTTCTCCACTGGTCCTCCAGGAAGGTCTCGCTAGGAGCTGACTGCCCCTCGCCAAAAAGTCTACACCCTGTCGATTTTTATCGTCACCGTGTTTATTCTGCCGCGTTTGGCGGCCTGCCCTGGACTGCCTGATCGCCGACTCCAAACGGCGGCCTTCCGACGAATTGACCATCATCTAGCGCTCAGCGGTCGCCCCGAATGCCGTGATCACATTGACGGACAACGAATCAGGTGGCCTATGCCTACGAGAACTCGGCGGCACACGCGGCCGCCTACGGGGCTTCGCCTTCGGTGAGCCGCTCAGCCAGCGCGGCGCGGATGCCGTCGACCGCGGAGCGGCCGAGGACGACGCGGCGCGGAGCGGGGGGCCGCTCGACGCTGTCGATCATTGCCGCAGCCATGCGCGCGGAGGTCACCCGGTGACTGAAGGCCGGCTTTCCGGAGGCCACGCACCTTCGCCGCGGCAGTCCCGTCGCAGACCCCCCAGCGAAGCGCCGAACTGCAGTCCACTCTGGAAGCCGGTGGGCGCGCCGCCCGGTTCGACGCGCGTGACACCGATCCCGAAGCCAGCCACTTCCTTCACTAGCACTTCGGTGGACCCCACTTGCTCGCTTCTACAGCGACGCGCCGGGTGCCGACCGATTCCGTTATCCAGCCCCTCATCCGGAGTTACCCCACGAGTGCCGCGGACATGGCCCGCAGTCGCCCTGCCGATCGGAACCCGAGAAGATCGACGACCAACGCGAACGCAAGTTCATCCCGCGCTCAAGCTCACGGAGCGCACGGACTGGCCCCCGCCCCGCGCGAGCACCCTCCAGATGCGCACCGAACGCCGCTCTCGGACTGCGTGCCGGGCACCAGGAAGCGGCGAACCCGCACACGGCCCGCAGCCACCATGGCAATCTCCGACCGACGCCGGGACATTGCGCCGAGAACCAGGAGATCGAGGTGTGCACGCCGAAGAACGCCAGCGGAACGGATCTTTCGGGCGCGATGATCGACTCGGCGGCCTTCACCGGCGCCGAACAGATCCCTGACACACCGGGATCAGCCTGCGTGGCGCCGGTGATCACGACGCCGCGGGTGAGCGCGCGGGATGCCTTGGCGTTCGCCTGCCGTAGAGAACGTTCTGTCTTGGGTCGCTCATCTTGACGCTCGGAGTCGAGTCTTGTCAAGACCGAACGTTCTACCTGTAGTATAACCTTCAACGAGAAAGCAGGTGATCAGGTGTCCGAGGCGCGCTCTCGACTGCTCGGCACAGCGAGCAGGCTGTTCTACATGGAAGGGCTGCACGCGGTCGGCATTGACCGGATCGTGGCTGAAGCGAACGTGACGCGGGCCACGTTGTATCGGCACTTCCCGAGCAAAGACGATCTCGTCGTCGCGTACCTGACCGGGTCGGATGAACAGATCCGCGCGCAGGTCGAGGGAGCGCGCTCTGCCGGACGCTCGCCGGCCGACGTCGTCCGGGCTGTCGGCGAAACGATCACCGACGGCATCCGGTCCGACGGGTTTCGCGGATGCGCGTTCCTCAATGCCGCGGCAGAGTACCCCTCCAGCGCGCACGCGGTGCACCAAGCTGTGCTCAACCACCGGCAGTGGTTCCTGGACACCGTCACAGAACTGCTGGCCGCTACTGGCGAGTCCGCACCCGAACCTGCTGCCAGGCATTTCGTCATGTTGAGGGACGGCGCAATGGTTGCGGGGTGTCTCTCCGATCCAGAGCCGATCTGCGAGACGTTCCGGCTCGGCGTCGACGGGCTTCTGAAGTACCGTGATGCCTCCGTCCTGAAGCCGGCCAAGCTGTAAGCCGGCTGAACCTCCGACATCGCTGGTAGGTGTCTTTGACTCGGGCCGTGGTGCCCGCTTCTTGCCCGAGCTCGCGCCCTTGCCTTCTCCCGACGCAACGACCCTTTCCGGCCGTTGTTGCCCGCGCGCACCGGGAACGCGACGGGTAGCCACCACACCTGGGGTCGATCCCGTGATCGGTGTTTTCGGCGGTTCGGTCAGCCGGTTTTCGGCTCGGTAGGGAAATGTCCGCGCGCAGATCGCCCGACGGTAGCGGGCGTTCAGTAATTCAACCGCGTTCGTCGATCAGATCATGCGCCGGATTTCGACATCTTAGTCCAGGAACGGTACAAAATCTTCCCACGCGTTGCGCCACAGTCGAATCATCGAGGTCTTCTCAATGGGGAAGATAGCTGTGTTCGAAATGGGTGAGCACGAGTGCGGGCTGGATGATGTGGCCGATCTTGCTGGGGCTGATGGTGACGTGCTCCAGGCCTCGCCAGCGGCCGGTGAACAGCGCCAATCCGCGTTCTCCGACAGCGCGCAGAGCGAGCAACAGGGCTTCGAAGGCGCGGTTGTCGGTCGAGACGCGTGCGCCCGCCAGCGGGTTGTTTGATCGGGGTGTGCACGCCGATGCCGGCGCCCTCATATGTCGTACTGGAATCCGGTGGCCCGCTACAGCATCGAGCGGTTCGCCGGCGAGCGGCCGCGGCCGACGGCGCGGGGTGCGTGCTGCCGGATCTGCCGGTGGCCGAGTCCGCCTCGTGGCGCCGGCACGCCGCGGAGCACGAGCTGGCCACCGTGTTCGTGGTCGCGCCGAGTAGCACAGACGCGCAACTGGCTGAAACCGCCGCGGCCGGAACCGGAATCATCTACGCCTCCGCGCTGATGGTCGTCACGGGGGTGCGCGATCGGGTGGACGAGGCCGCCGCCGTCCTGACACGCCGACTCCGCACGGTCACCGGGCCGCCGGTCTGCGTCCGCATGGGTGTAGCGGACGCGAGCCAAGCCGCCGAGGTTGTCTGCTTCGCCGACGGTGTGATCGTCGGATCGACTCTGGTCGGAATGCTTCTCGCCGCGCGCGACCGGGGCGAGGGCGCGGCGGCGATCGAGCAGCTCACCGCACAGCTCGCGGCCGCGGTGCGAGCCCGCACCCCTTGAGTGGGTGCCGGGCTCGCACCACTGTCGCGCGGGCCCGGCAACCCGGGTTGCGTTGACGGAGAAGTGAGAACTGTGCTGCGTTGCGTTCGCATCGCGGGGTGAGGCGACGGCAGTCAGTGCACCGGACACGGCGAGGTCGATCACGCGAGGCAACATAGTGCCTTCTCGTCGGTTGGCGGGGTTCGGTCAACCTGCATCCGCCGAGGTGGGCAGCGTTCCGAGCAGAGCGGAGAGCGTCGCCTTGACGATGCGGCTCGGCTCGTCGACCAGCACCTCGGCGCTGCCAGCCCGGACGCCGTCGAGGCTGGCGCGGGCCACCTCCGCCGGGTCGATCTTCGGCACGTCGCGTCCGGCCATGATGTCGGTGTCCGCGGCGCCGAGGTGCACCCCCTGGACCAGGGTTCCCTGGCCTGCCAGCTCCGCGCGCACGCCATTGGTCATGTTCCACTCCGCAGCCTTGGCCGCGGAGTAGGACCCGGTTCCCTCGTTGGCGAACCAGGAAAGCACCGACATGACGTTGATGATCGCGCCGCCGTCGTTGGCGGCGAGCACAGGCGCGAACGCGCGGATCACTCTCAGGGTGCCGAAGAAGTGCGTCTCCATGTCCAGCCGGATCTCGTCGAGTTCCCCGGTGACAAGGTCGGCGCCGGTTGTGATGCCGGCGTTGTTGACGACCAACGCGACATCCGTTGCCACGGCCGCTGCCTCGGCGATCGACTTCTCGTCGAGCAGATCCAGGTGCAGCGGCGTCACCCGCGGGTCCGAGGTGTCAATCAAACCGGGACGCCGGGCCGTCGCGTAGACCTTCGCCACTCCCCGAGTCAGCAGTTCGTTGACGTACTGTAGCCCGATCCCGCGGTTGGCTCCCGTGACCAGGGCCGTGGTGCCGGTGATGTCCATGACTGTACCCTTTCGCTGGCTGGTGCGCCGACCTCCGCCAGGGTAAAAGTTGACGTTGACGTTAAGTACAAGGTTCCCGACTGGTGACCTGAGTCATAATTCCGGTCGAGAAACGGAACGACAGGAGTTGCCGTGCGCATCGGAGAGCTCGCCGCGCGAGCTGACGTCAGTACACGCGCCGTGCGCTACTACGAGGAGCAGGGCTTGCTGCAGTCTGAGCGCACGGCGGGCGGCCAGCGCGTATTTCCCGACTCCGCGGAAGACCGTCTCAGGCTCATCCAAGAGCTCTACACTGCAGGGCTGAGCAGCCGGGTCATCGCGTCCTTCCTGCCCTGTATCGACACCGGTGTCGTCCCGCCCGAAACGCTGGAACAGCTGACCGGCGAACGCGGGCGCATCACACAGCGAATCACGCAGCTACGTGAGACGGGCCGCAGACTGGATACGCTGATCGGAATCTGCAGAAACTCGGACCCGCAAAACTGCCGGTCGTCGCTGGACTGAGAGTCCGGTCGCGGGGCGGCAGACTTAAGTACTGAAACGACACTTCGCTATATCTTGGCTGGGCGTGTCGGTTAGGGGATTTCTCGTAACCGGTGTTGTGGTTGGTGGGCCTGGTGTTGTCGATCAGTCGATCGGCCTGGCCACCGGTGAGCAGTACTCGCATCGGCCCGTCGACGGCGAGATGCATCTTGGTGCTCAGTCCGCCGCAGGAGCGTCCGAGCGCTTCTCCTCCGACGGTGACGGCATCGATCGTGGTGGTGCAGCCCCTGTTTCCAGGCGCCAGCAGCGTACTGGTGCGCCCGGACCACCGAGGAAGCCACGTTCAGGACCCATTCCACCGTTCGGGCAGGTTGCGCCACGGCGCACCAGTGCGCAGCTTCCGCAGGTTCGCATTGATCACCTGCCGGTGATCCCGCCACCGCCGCCCCCGCCCCGACACTGGAGGCAGCAGCGGCTCAATCCGTGCCAACGCCCAATCCGTTACCTCACCCCGACCCACCACGGCCCAAGATCAGACCAGACCCTCAGCTAAATCAATTACAGCGGTCCGGCCCAGGAGCCCCCTCCCCCAGTGGTCAAGCCGAATCGCCACGTCGGAAGTCACCGACTAACTGCACGAGCTCAACCGAGGTGTGTTGAAGTCATTTCCCTGAGTCCCTGCGCCAGGTCCACACAAGGGGTGTAGCCGAGGTCGCGTCGCGCGGCTGTGATGTCATAGGTGCGGTCATGGCCCAAGAACGCGACCAGCCAGTTGGTCAACGTCGGCGGTTTGGGCCGGCGCAGCAACCGGGCGCCACTGTCGAGCATGGCCGCGAGGGGTGCGGCGACCGCGAGTGGGACACTGCGCGCTCGGCTTACGTCGACCCCCTGAGTAGCCAAGAGCGAGGTCATGAAGTCTCGTATCGACATCGGAGTGGCGTCGGTGACGTAGTAGATGCCACCAGACCGACCTCGAGTCAGCGCGAGATCGGCGGCCGCAGCCAGGTTGCCGACGTGGATGAAGTCCATAACGTGGCGACCTCGATCAATCCACTTCCATCCGCCGACTCGCGCGAGGTCGGCCATCTCCGTCGCCGTCGTCATCCCGGGGCCCCAGATGAACGGCGGGCGCAGCACCACGGTGTCCATCGTGGGCGTATCCGCGGACAACAGGGCCTGCTCGGTGGCGAGCTTGACGCGGCTGTAGGCGATGTTAGGGCGGCCGTTATCGGTGTCTTCGTCCACCACCGCTGCGCGCTGGCTGCCGGTCGAGACACTGGCCGCGCTGACCAACACGAATCTCCCGACGTCGGCCGCGGCGGCCGCCTCGTGCAGCGCCACCGCGGGCGCGAAATTGTCGCGTTGAAAACCCGCGTCGGGGCCCCAGAACTCCATCCGGGCCGCCGCGTGAATGACAGCATCGCATCCAGCCAGGACAGATATCCACTCGGGCGGTGCAGTGCCGGATGCCAAGTCGGCCAGATCGCCCGTCACCACATCGCCGCCGGCGGCCATAATCAGCTCAGCAGCACGGTCGGAACGCGCCAATCCCAGCACCGCATACCCCTCGCCGGTGAGACGGCGCACCAAGTGCTGACCGACGAACCCACTGCCGCCCGTCACGAAGATCTTGATGTCCAACCCCTATCGCATCGAACAACTTGAAGCCAGAAATATCAGGTCTGGCGGCCAGCAGTCCCGGACCGGTTTGCCCGGAGGTGGCGGCAGTGCGCGATCAGCGGATTTCCTTGTTCCAGATGACGACTGGCAGAGCATCCGGGTAGTCGACGTCATGGGCCCAGACCTTGGTGACATTCGGGTTGTGTCGGAGAATGGGGAACTCGTCCATGTCGAGGACGTTTTCCGTCCTGCGTCCGGAAATCAGGTCGCCATGGCCGGGCCAGCCGGTGGTCTTGCCGGGTGTGTTCGGCAAGGCGACGTGGACCTCGCCTTCGGCCCCGCGCGCGAGTGCCTTGGAAGCGTCGGTCCACACCTTCCCGGCGTTCGGGTTGTTGTCGGTGAACCCCGGCATCTCGATCTTGTTGTCGGCCAGGATGCCTTCGAGCGTGTTTCCGCCGTGTTTCTTGGCCATCGCCCCGGCCGGGTTCTCGATCGATCCGAGGTATTTCTGCGGGTTGATCGCGTCGGCGTCTTTGACGTGGCCGCCCGACCAGAACCAGCTCTTGTCCTTGCCGGGCGCCATCAGCTCGTCCCATTTCTTGGCGAACTTCGCGTACTGCTCATCGGTCATGTCCGCCGGGCGGACCTTGCCGTCCTTGCCGCGGAAGTCGGCCAGAGTGTCCGGTTTCTTCCCTGGCGGGTCGAGTTTCCCGGCATCATCGCCACCGGCGGGACGCTCCGGTGGCTGAGGTGCGCCGGTCTTACCACAAGGGCTCACCAGTCCGAGTGGGTCGCCTTGGAGGACCGGCTGGGCGACGTAGCCGACGGGATCGGGTGCGGCGGTGAGTCCGAGTGGATCCTGGCTCAGATAGCGTCCGGTTCGCGGGTCGTAGTAGCGGTAGACGTTGTAATGCAGGCCGGTCTCGTCGTCGCGGTACTGGCCGGGGAAGGCCAGCGGCATCGGCGCGGTGCCCGTCGTGGTCGGCAGCAGCTCACCCCAGAAGCCCATGCGCGCCTGCCAGTCGACGGTCCCGCCTTCGCCGATGAGCTCCGTCGGCGTGCCGGCCGGCGAGGTGACAGCGGTGTGGAACCGCAAACCGTACCGAGGGCCACTCTGTTCGATTTGGGCGACGGGCTTGCTGTCCCCGGGATGGCGCTCCCAGGTGAGTACGCGCGATGTTCCGTCGTCGTTCAGCTCGATCTGCTCGACGAGGTCGGTACCGTTCCAAACGAACCAGGTCTCGGCGGTCCGCTTGGGTTCGCCGTGGTCGTCGAGTACCCATCGCCGCTTGGCGAACCGCCGGCCGAGCGGGTCGTAAAGGTAGGTCCAGAAGCTGTCGTCGGGGGCGACAACAGCGATCATCCTGTCCAGTTCGTCCCAGACGAACCGCCATTCCTCCGGACCGGTGGGGGTGCTTTGTACCCGGCTGGTCACCCGGCCCTGCGGATCATGCAGGTACTGCGTCCCGGCGGCCACCAGGAGGGTGTTGTCACGGTAGACGCGCAGCCCTGCTGATGACGCTGTTACGGCAGAGGCGAGCGTACCTGTCGCGTCGTAGGCGAACCATTCGACGCCCTCGGGGGCGTGCACCTCGCTGACGCGGCCGGCCTGGTCGAACCCGAACCGGATTGGCAGCGCGTCGTCGATCGCGGCGAGCCGGCCATCGGGGGTATAGGTGTAGGTGCGTCGGCCCAGACCTGTGATCACCTGTTCGGCGAGCCGGTCTTCGGCGTCGAAGGCCTGCCGAAGAACTACCGTGCCGTCGACGGCGCGGCCGGTCTCACGGCCGGCTTCGTCGTGTTCGAACGAGATCTCGTGGCCCGCGGCGCGCAAGGACACGGGAACGCCACGGACGTCGTAGTGCCACTCAGTGTCCACACCGGACACAGTGGTGCGGTGGAGGCTGGTAACGTCGTAGTGCCAGTGCACCCCGACCCCGTTGACGGTTTCCTCGAGCACGCGCCCGCGTTCGTCGCGCACGATGTTCAGGACTGAGTCCGCGTTGACCGCGTACGTGAGCCGTCCCAGCTCGTCATAGGCATAGCCCGTGACTCCGGTGGCCGTGCGGCGCTCGATGACGTTGCCGAGCAGGTCGTAGTGGTATTCGGTGACTTCGCCCAGGCCGTTGGTCATTCGTCGCAGCTGTCCGGCCTCGTCGTAAGCGTAGGTCATCCGGCGGCCGTCGTAGTCGACTTCCTCGATGATCCTGCCGGCGGGATCGTAGGTGTAGCGCCAGGTCAGACCCTGCGGGCTGGTCACCGCGACCAGCCGGAGTTCGTGATCGTAGCTGTAGCCGGTGCGTGCACCGGAGGGATCGAACTCTTCGGTGAGCAGACCGAACGGGCCGTACTTCCGCCGGGTCGTCCGGCCGGCCGCATCGCGGTGCTCGACGACGTGTCCTTCCGCGTCGTACTGCCACCCTTCCCGGTCACCGTGGGGACCGATCCGCCAGGCCCGGCGTCCCTCGGCTGTCCAGCCCAGCCGGATCTCCCCGCCGGACGCGGTGTGTACGAGGCGCGGGCGGCCGAACGGATCGCGGTCTCCGGGGCGCGCCGACGCAGTGATCACCGGCTCGTCGCTGAGTGTGTCGGCCGGACCTTCGACGCGCAGCCGGGTGGAGACGCCAGGCAGATCAGCATACGGATCGGACGCCGAGATCACGGCGCGTGCCTTTGCTTCATCGACACCGGACTCCAGCACCACTTCGCCACTCGCGGTGGACGTGAGCCGCACGACGGACCCGTCCGGGCGAGTCACCGTCGTCAGTGCGCCGTCCTCGTAACCGTAGGACGTCAACCGCCCCAGTTCGTCGACCTGAGCCAGCAGCTCGTCGTAGCGGCTCCACGAGTACCGGCGCGTGTGCCCGAGCGGGTCGGTCCGCTCAACCAGCTGGCCGGTTTCGTTCAACCGGTACGTCCAACTGTGGCCCAGCGCATCGGTGTGCCGTGTGGTCCGGGCGGTGGTGTCGTAGGTGAACGTGCCGTTGAGGTACCGGTCGGCGCCGACGCTGCGAACGCAGCGGCCGTCGGCGTCGTAGACGTAGCGATACCAGGTGCCGGTGCGGTCCTGCCAGCCGACGATCCGCTCGTCCACGTTGTAGTCGAGGGTCGTCTGGTGGCCGGCGAAGTCCGCGATCTGGGTCAGCTGGCCCAGCCTGTTGTAGCCGAAGCGGACGACCGGCGCGGCACCGGGCACACCGAGAGCGACGATGCGGTCGATGCCGGCTGCGATGTGGATCTCGGTGCCGTCGTCCCGGCGCAGCAGCCACGGTGCGCCCGTCGGGGAGTGTTCGATCGTGGTCCGGGATCCGTCCTGCTCGATCATCGTCAGCGGCAACACCCGCCGCCCGCCGCCAGGGACCTCCGCGAAGACCAAATCGCGTGATCCCGCCGACAGCCGGTAGCCCTGGGGGGTCCACCGCAGGGGATGGCGCGGTCCCTCCAACGGCAGCACCGCGGCGCCGTCGCCGGGCAGCGGATACACGAGAACCATGCCGTCCTCGGCGTAGTACTGGATCTGCTCGGGTCGCAGTTCCAGGCGCTGGTCCAGGGTCGACGCCCAAGACCGGCCGAACCAGCGGCCCGCGCGGTACGACGACAGGTGTGTGCGGGACAGCACCAGGTCGCCGGCCTCGCCCGGCAGCGTGAGGTCCACCTGGGTCATCACCACTTCGCCGGTGGCGATGTCCACAGGGTCGGAGACGCAGACCTTCTTGTCCGAGGGGACCACGCGGTCGCGGGGGTTGTCCTTCGGAGGAGAAGAAGTGGATTTGGTGGTTGCGTCGGGCGTGGGCGGAATATCGGCCCTGGGCGGTGCCGACTCGGTCATCGGTGGTGGTGTGCCGGTCTTCGCCGGGGCCGGCTCGTCGGCCTTCGGAGGAGTGGTGTGATCCGCATTCGGCGTGTTGGCCGAAGAGGTCGTCGTCGAGTCGTCATTCGGGGCGTTGGCCGAAGAGGCCGTCGTCGAGTCGTCGCCCTTAGCCGCCTGTGGAGCCTGGTCTGCAGACAGGCTGGTGGCGTCGTCCCCGCGCGGAGGGATCTTCGTTGGCGGTACTTTCGGGGACACGTCTATGGGTTGGGATTTGGCCGGCGGCGAGATCTTGCCGCCCTTGAGACCCTTCAACGCCTTGGCCGAGTCTTCGAAGAGCGTTCCCGCCTTCTTCAGCAAGGGCATCAGCGCATGGAGCGCTTTCACCAGCCGGGTCGTGAAGTCCGCGATCTTCGAGGCCGTCTTCGCCACCGCCTCGACGACCTGCGGAACCACCCAAGCCAGCCCGATGCCGAGGGTGAACAACACCTGCAGGGCCCAGCTGATCAGGTGGCCGATCAGCTCCGAGATGATGTCGTGCACCAGCGTCCGGACCGCGGCGACGACCTCGCCGGCGGTCTGGACCCCGGCTGACGCGCCTTCACAGGCTTTCTGGGTGCTCTCCAACAGCGCCGCGATGTCTTGAGCCCGTTGCCGGTAGGAGTCGCTCGCGGGTCCGGTCCACGAGCCGAGGTCCACCTTCACCGCGTCCTGCAGGTCCTGGCCGACGTTGCCCAGTTCGGTCGCGACGTTTCGCCACGTCTCCGACTGAGCCTGGATTTGGTCAGCATTGCCGGTCAGACCGTCGAGTGCCTCCCTGAGTGGGCCCACGTGCTCCAGCAGCCACCCGACCCCCGCGGCGAGGATCGCGCCGAACGGATCCATCGCCGCCGACAGCGCGTCGAGTGCCGTCCCGACCGCACCCAGGGCGACGGACGCCCAATCACCGCTTTCGATGGCTGATTTCAGGTCGTTCGCCGATTCCAGCAGCGAGATTCCCGAGTACGCCGTGGTCGAGTCCTGGGTCGGCGCGATCAAAGGATTGTTCATCAGGTGAGAGTGTCCCCTCTGCACAGTACCTGGATGTGCTTCAGTCCGGCTCGAGTGAAACCCCCAACGCGGCGATCTTGCCTCTTTTCGCCGCACATCCTTCCGCTCAGACGGGCAGAATCGGCTTTCCCGCCCCGGTCGCCAGGAGTCCGTGGTTCTCGATCATGAGGTAGGGCGTGAACTGGACGTGCCGGGCGCCGACGTTGAGGTCTCGCCAAAACCGCTGCAACGGGCTTTCGAGGGAAAAACCGCTGGATCCTTGCAAATCCATAAGCAGGTCGACGGCTCGCAGGAACTGCCGCAGAATGGAGACCAACTCCATCCGCAACGCCGACCGCTGGATGTCGGGACTCTTTTCGGCCGACAGCTTCTCCTGGATTCGCTCCGCCAGGTGGATCAGCCGGTCGTGACCGCTGTTCACCATGTGCTCAGCCTCGGCGAAAAAGTGCCGAGCCGACGGTGACGCGGCGAGGTCCTTGTACTGCGTCATCGGCGGTTTACGCTTTCCGAGAACCGCTTGCACCGCATCCAGCGCGCCGAGCGCCGCGCCGGCCAGAGATGCCGCGATCACAGCCCCCGCTGCGACGAGACTGAGCGGCTCGCCGAGGGTAAGATCGGGTGCGCCATCGGGGCCGAGCGGCAGCTCGAGCACTCGTGCCGCAGGAATAAAAACACCATCGGCGACGAGCGTGTGGCTGCCCGTGCCCCGCATTCCGGCCACTCGCCACGTCCGTTCCACGTTCAGCTCGGACACCGGCACAAGCACGCCCGCCACACGGGGAAAGCCATCTACCGCGTCGAGCGCTACTCCCAGAATCGCCCAATCGGCATCCTCGGCTCCCGAGGCATAGGACCAGCGTCCGGCGATCTTGACCCCACCGGGAACCTCGGCGGCCTCGCCTGGCACCCCGACAATGCACAATCGCACATCGGGATCTGCGTATAGCTCAGCAAGGACCTCTTCGGACATCAGCGTCGAGAAATGGTTCTTCGCTTCCGCTGAGACCGCCGCGACCCACGCCGACGACGGGCAGCCTCGCCCCAACTCGGAGAGCACGCGCACCGTGGTGACCAGATTCGCACCCAGTCCGCCGAACTCGCGTGGAGTGGTCAGCGCGAAAGCACCGGCCTCCCGCAACGCCTCGATACTTTCCGGGGAAATACGACACTGCTCCTCGGCAGCAGCCGCATGCATGGCCAGCACCGGCACCGCCGCACGCGCTTTCGCCACCAGGGCTTCGGCCGTTTCCGGCACGCTTCGACTTGACTCCACCGTGCGATCTCCTTCTCCAGGACTGCGTTGCTGCGCCAAGCGACTTCATGTTCAAGTGAGCCGCGAGGTCGCACCGACCGATCGCGCACCGCACCGAGCCTGAAACGCTAGGCAGCACATCCGCGAGCAGCCAACCGGCCGACCGCAAGAGACGCCAGACTCGATATGGAACGATCGATACACGGTCAACCTAGCGACGACCCACCCGAGCGTCAAGACAGAACGTTCTATGCCGGATAGCCGCCCGCTGCCTATCCGCGGTCCACCCCACGCCGCCCGGCGAGACCGTCTACAGCTTCTGGTCGTCCAGCCTGAGGCACCGCCGCGAAGTACTTGGCCCACAAGATCCATGGCCGGGAGGGCGTTGATAGAGTGAGCGCTACATATAGCAGCTCGCACCCAACGCTCACCTAGCGGACGACACAGGTCACCCCCGCAACGAGACGTTGCGCACGTGGCCTGGCGACCTCAAACGGCGCAGTGCGAGCAACGTCGGAAGGTGAGGCGAACCGTTGATTTCGAAAAGTACCGTCGCACGCTGCGTCGCGGTCACCACGTTGATCGTGGGTGCAACGGCAGCGACCGTACCTCAGGCTCTGGCCGCCGACGAACCGATGAATGCTGAAGTCTCGAACACCGCGGTCGAGGCGGGCAAGTCACTGGGCAGGCTCGGGCCGTTAGCTGATCTGGTCATCACGCGGCTCAAAGTCAGCGACGACGTGGCGGCGTCCAAGTTCGGGACCGACTCGCCGATCGACGACCCTGCACGGGAACAGCAGGTACTCGAGCAGGTGCGAAAGCAGGCCAGCGCACTCGGGCTCGATCCGATCTCCACAACGGCGTTCTTCCAGGACCAGATCACCGCGAGCAAGGTCGTGCAGAAGGGATTGTTCGCGCGCTGGGCCGCGCACCCCGACGAAGCACCGACAACCCGTCCAGACCTCGGGCAGATCCGGACCAAGCTGGACCAGCTGACCACGGACTTGCTGTCCGAGCTCAAAACCACGGTGCCGTTGCGCAACAAGCGCATCACGTGCACCATCGAACTGGTTGTCGCTGCAGGCTCGGGCGCGGTATTCGACAACCTGGACACCCTCCATCGACAGGCACTCAACGTCGCAGTGCACTCTGCGTGCACGAACCTGGTCGGCTGACCGGTCGAGGCTCTGCGCTCGATTCCACTCCTGCACGCCTGGTGGGCAACGAAGTCCAGGCAGGCGTGCAGGGCGCGCCGGTCGGCGCCGTCACACAAGTCCACCTCGCCGGCCTCGTCCGGACGTCGAGCACGGTGGCGACCAAGCTCAGCTCGTAAAGTCGTCGAGCTGCCCGCCATTCCTGTCAGCGCCGAAGACTCCCGTGGGATCCTGCATTGCGGGCCTTGGACGTCGAACTGGTAAGGGCGCTGCGTATCGGGGAGGCGATGCGGAATTCGGTCTGCTCAAACGGTACGGCCAGACGTAATGTCGGGAAACGACGCAGCAGAGCGGACAATGGCTCATCGGGGATCCGATCGCCTTCGACGGAAGCGGCGAATCGGCCTGTCGTCAAAGATGCTGTCATGAGCTGCCATTCCGGCTGAACGGTCTGGTCAGGTCGGTTCCGGGCTACTGCTCGAAGACGGGTTCGACGATGGTGGCTGAGCTAGCGGCACACCCCGTCCTTGGTCGTGAGGCGCACTGCTGGAAGACCTCAGAGCCGATGTCGTCATCGCGGCCAAGGCGGGTGTATCGGGCCGTGGCCGCTTTCGGTATCAGGCTCGAAGCTTCTACGCGCAGCGCGCGAGGTGGGCGCGGACGTGTTGCAGCCAATCGCCGGGCCGCTCGACGTGGAGGCTGTGGCTTGAGCCGGGGCCTTCGACGAGGACGAACTCTGCGCTCGGGATCGCGTCGGCAACCGTACGGGACTGCCGGGGCGGGGTGAGGATGTCCTGCGCACCGACCAAGACGGTCGTCGGTCGGTCGATCCTGGGCAACCGGTCGAGAGTGTCGTGGGCCAGGTCCGCGTCCCATTGTTGGACAACCGCTCGGATCTGCTCCTCGGTCTGGGGAAACAGGGGCTGCACGCGCACAATGAGCTGGTCGAACTCCGGGCTGTCGAGGAGCTCCGGTGAGAACGCCACGCCGAGTGCGGCGATCCCTCCCGCCAGATCGCCGTGCTGCCAAGGGGATCGCAGTGCCGTGATGAGACAGCGCTGGAACCCTTCGCCACGAGCCCAGGTTCCGTAGAGAACTAGCGATGCCACCAGGTCGGGGCGGGCGAGCGCCAGCTCCTGGGCCACGGCGCTGCCCAGCGACCACCCGACCACGTGCACCGGGCCGGTGCCGAGTCCATCGAGCAGCGCGATGGCGTCTGCGGCAAGGGATGCCATCGACACCGGCTCCGTGTACGGGGAGGACCCGCCCATGCCGCGGTGGTCGTACGCGATGACGCGGCGATCGACCGCGAGACCGTCGATGATCGCCGGCGTCCAGTGGCCGACCGATGCGCTCGTACCAGTCACAAGCAGGACCGGCTCGCCCGGCAGGTGGGCGTCGCCATGAATGTCGTAGTTCAGGTCTACGTCGTCGCCGAGGCTGTGGATGGGCATTCGGTACACCTTTCATCAGGAATGTTCATCTGGTTGTCCGGCTCGCAAAGGCCACCAGGCCCTAGCTATTTTGTGGGTGCGGCGGGCTGGGCGATGATGATCCGCCATTTCGAACGTTCGCCTCGGTTCGATTCCCGATACGCGCGCTCGCACCGTCGCTGTCCGGTGGCAACCGTGACGGCGACGGTGCTCCGATCGCGGGGACTGGCCGTCGGGCTGGCTCATGTGCGAGCGGAATCACCAGGTCCGCAACGGCCGCTTGCCACGGATCCCCTGCAGGGCAGTCGCCGGCTTATGCCCAGAACCGTCCCGAGGCACGGTCTGGATGGAGACCTCTCGCGGAGAGCCGGTGTCAAGGAGGTCGAAGGCGTCGTGGGTGAGATCAACGGCGCGACGGGCGAGTGCCACCCGGGCGCCGAGGCGCTGCAGGCCATGGAGGACATGCAGGTGGCGGGCGTGGTCCAACAGAGCGGGCTGCGCGACCGGCCAGATCTCTCCCTTGATCGAGCACTTGAGCGAAAGCAGCACATCGCCTTCGTTCGGTGCCACCCCTGTGCAATCAGGCGATGCCGTACCAGCGGGCGTCACCTATGGTGGCGAGCCACATCTACGGCTCCCGAAATTGGCGCCGACGCGTTGCCACGACCGGCTACCGGCTACTTGGAGGTGACCGTCGCCAGTGCCGCGCAGTGCTCGGACAGAGCGCGCGTGGCGGCCTGCCAGGCCGTAGCATCGCCGCCCAGTGCGGAGTACAGGTACGCCCACGTCATTCGCTGGGTGATCGCGAGTCGCTCCGGGTCTTCGTCGTCGGTCTCCTTGAGGTCGTAACCCATGATCCCGCCGAGGAAGTGCTTGCCGCCGGTGAGAGTCAGGAGCGCGTCAGCTCCCGCTCCGCGCGTGTACGGATCGGCGTGCCAGGCGGGTCCGCGGGAAGTCAGGTCAGGGCTGCTGTCCTGATCTCCGCAGACCACCAGCGTCCTCGTTGTCAGAGAAGAAAAGTCGAGGTCCAGCTCGGGGTAGCGCTCCAGCACAGCAGGGAGCAGGCCGTCGCCGTTGCCGACGGGTGCCAGCAGTACACCCGCCTTGATCCGCGGGGCGAGCATGCTCGGCTCTCCGCGCAAGCTTGCTCCCATCAGCAGGCCGGCCGTTTGCCCTCCGGCAGAATGCCCCATCACCGCGATCCGGTCGCTGTCGAGCCGTCCGGCGATGCGCGCCTGCTCCTCGATGTCCCCGAGGCGATCGAGAATGAGCGTCATGTCGTCGATGCGCGAGCGCCAGAACATCGAGTGGCCCGGCGCCGAGGGATCCAGGCCGAGGCCGCCGATCTTGGAGCTCAGGTGAGTGGGCTGGATCACCGCAAACCCGTGTGCTGCATAGAAGTCGGCCAGCGGACTGTAGCCGTCCTTCGAAGCCAGGTACCGCGACTCTCCCCCGCCGTGCGAGAGCAGGATGACCGGCAGCCGCTCATCGCCGGCCGCGACCGTCAGGCGCAGCTCGAGGGGCAGCGGACGGTCGGCGGTCCGCAGCGTTACGGGGTTGTACGAGACGGCCGGCGTCTCCGGGCCGACGGGGATGCGCGTGGCGAGATCGATGAACTTGTTCATGGGGGCGGCTTCCTTGGACTATAGTAAGTGGAGTCCGATTCCACTTACTATAGGGAATCAGATTCCACTTAGCAAGCAGGGAGCGAGACCGATGAGTACAAGATCGCCGCGCGCTGACGCGCAGCGCAACATCGATGCGCTGCTGACAGCTGCTCGGACCATGTTCGCCCGCGACGGCGTCGACGCGCATGTCAAAGCCATCGCCGAGGAAGCCAGAGTAGGCGTCGCGACGCTGTACCGCCACTTCCCCAAACGCTCGGACCTCGTGCTGGCAGTATTGAGCCACGAGGTCAGCGAGTGCATCGCGACCGCGACGGCGCTCTCGAACACGTATCCGCCACGAACAGCGATGACGAAGTGGGTGGACCGGTACACGGAGTTCGTCGCCACCAAGCGCGGGCTGGCGGCAGCACTCCATTCGGGCGACCCCACATTCGAAGGCTTGGGTACTCGCCTGCTCCGTCAACTGGAACCGGCACTTGCCGGACTCCTCGACGCGGCAAGGGAGACCGGCGAAATCCGCTCCGACGTCTCGGCCGACGATCTGCTCCGCGCAGTGGCCCGCCTTTGCGTCCCGGGCCCGGGACGCAAAGGTGAGGCGTTCAGCCGGCGGATGGTCGGTCTGCTGCTCGACGGCCTCAGCCACCAGCACGAGGAAGCCTGACGGAGACGTGCCCCATCAGGCCTGGCCGCCGCGGTCACCACCAGGGCCACGCGGCCGCGGGAACTACGGCCCCACCGACAGGACATCACCGTGGAGAGTGTGTCCCCAATGACGGGTAGCGCCTTCCCCACTCGCTGACGGAGTTCGGTCAACGTGCATCCGCCGGGTCGATCTTCGGCACGTCGCATCCGGCCGTGATGCAGGTCTCCGCGTCGCCGAAATGCCCCCTGCACCAAGGGTTCCCTGCCCACCTAACACTTGGCCGCGAAAAAGCGCACCGGCGCGCACACGCGGCATCCCCCCGAACAGCTCCAGGGTGCACGTCCGAAATGTCGATCAGACCAGGACGGCGGGCAGTTGGTTTTGTCTGCCTGATGTGGGTACTGGCCCACTTTTCGTGACGAAGCCGATCCTTGGGCCTATAGGCCGATGTTGTTCTGTTGTGCGGCCGTGAGGAGTGCTTCTCGCTACTGTCGGGAACACGACCAAGGACTTCCTCGGTGCTCGAACCGATCACCGTGATCCGTTCGCCGGAGGCGGGTGGCACCCAGCCGCCACCGATGAACAGCGAATCATGGTGTGAGGACACGCCTTCTCCTTCGGTCGGATCAACGGCCGGCTGTCAAGCCCAGGATCGGTAGTCGTCTTCGGGCAGCGGGTGGTCGACGGGGACGACCCGGGAGTGGGCAGCCGTCAGGCAGCCCGGGCAGTACAGCTGCCGGAAAACCACCTCGGCGTCGACGTACTCCGAGGGGTCGTGCCAGATGTGCGGACCTGCTTCGGCTGGGAACGAGTCGCGACGAGCCAGCCCGGCGACGAATCCGTTACCCGCCAGCGGACCGATCCGCGTGCTGCAGTGAACGCACACGACGGTCCCCCCGTCCGGTGAATCCACGACGCCGAGGTTGTCGTCGAGTCGACGGACCTCCGCCAAGTTCGGCGCGCCGATCGGCGTCAGCTGCGTGCCGGAAACACCGGCACCGGACGCCCTTCGACGCCGAAGCTTGTCGCGAGTCTCATCGGTCGCGGTCACGTCCACCTCGCCGTCGTACCGGAGCACGACGCCGTAGACGGCGCGGGCGGCGTCCGCCGAGACCCGGGCCTGCCGCACGTCGTCACGCACGTTCTCGGCAAGCCGGAGCAGCGGGTCGCCGTAGCCACCGCCCGACTGCCAGTGGAGGTAGAGCGCGTCACCAGGGCCGAGGTCCGACTCACCTTCGCAGGGCAGTACCTCGATGTCCCCGCCCAGCTCGCCCAGGTGGGCGGGGATGGTGACCGCCTGGGCGAGCTGGGGTTCGTTGACTCCGCGCACGACCAGGTCGAGCTGGGAATTGCCCGGGTAACCTCCGGCCAGTCCGACGTTCTGGTTCACGACCTTGCCGGTTCCGGAGACGACCAACGACATCGTCCCCTTCTGGTCCGGGTGCTGGACGTAGCACACGGAGCCGCTCATCCCACCGCGCTGCCGGCCCGGCCCACCCGAGTCGATCTGCTCGCGGCGCCACACTGCCACGAGTGGGTAGAGGTACTCGGTCATCTCGACGTCCGGTGCCCGCGCGGCGGGGATGATGAGCCGACCACCGGTGTCGACGCCGTCGTGGTACACCTGGGCGCCGTAGCCACCGGCCATGACGTCGAAAACGGGTGAGACGAAGCCCTTGCTCCCGCCACCACGGACGTCCACTCCGGACACCACACACAGGTCGGTGGTGCCGTTGCAGATCGATTGCACGTCGCTGCGGTGGTCGGGTTCGGCGTCCAGCATCTTGGCGAGAACCTCGGCGACGAGGTTGCCCGATCCCCACGCCGGCCCGAACGGTCCCTTCCCGACCGCAGCCGGAAAAGACGCGTTGGTGATGGTGTCCTCATCGGTGATGATCTCGAAGCAGCGCATGAGGCCCCCTGCGGCCCACGGGATGTCACCCGCCAGCAAAGGCAACATCGTGAAGACGATCCCCGCGCGCAGCCCCGGATAGGGACAGTTGATGACGCCGGTCTGCTCAGCGGTGCCGCGGAAGTCGAAGACGAGCCGGTCGGCCTCCTTGGTCATCGCTACCTTGATCTGGTGCAGACCGCGGTCACCGGTCTGCGACTGCTCCTGGTACCCCACCGCGGTCCAGGTTCCGTCGGGCAAGGTCTCGAGCTTGGCCCGCAGCCGGCGCTCGGCATCGTCCATCATCCGGCGCATGACGATCTTGACGGTGTCGGCGCCGTACTTGGTGATGAGCCGCAGGATCTGCTCGGCCGCATTCTTGTTGGCGGCGATCTTGGCCCGCAGATCGAGACCCACCAGATGCGGGAGCCGCGACCGGCGGACCCAGGCGTCGGCGACATCGCGCTGCAGCACTCCACCGCGGACCACTTTCAAGGGTGGCGTCGGAACTGCCTCGCCGAACACGTCCCGCGCTGACGGGCTGAACGAACCCGGCTGCGGTCCGCCCAGATCGACTTGGTGGGCGATGGCGGTCGTCCAGCCGAACAGCTTGCCGTCGTGGAAGATCGGCGCCAGGATCGCCGCGTCGTTCTGGTGCAGCCCGCCGCCGATCCACGGGTCGTTGCACAGGAACATATCGCCCTCGGCGATGCCGGGGTTGTCGCTGCGGTTGCGCAGGGTCCACACGATGGCGAGATCCATGGAGCCGATCAGGCCGATGTTGTAGCTGCCGACCTGGACCTGCTCACCGAGCTCGTCGCAGATGGAGAAGTTGAAGTCGTTGGACTCGGTGACCACGTGCGATCCCGACATCCGCCGCAGCGTCTCACCCATCTCCTGGGTGATCGCCCAGAGCCGATGCCGCACGACCTCGTAGGTCAAGGCGTCGACGTGACCGGCCTGCTCGTCGTCCACCTGGTGCAGCGGGAGCTCGGGTGAGATCTGCCGCAGCAACTCCTCACGGGGAACGGGCCGGCTGGTGAACTCGTCCGCCCCGGGGATCCTGGATTTCATCGAAGCTGTCCTCACTGGTAGCTCAACACGAGATTGCCGAGGCGGTCGACGCGACCGGTGACGCCGGCGGGCACGACGACCACTGTGGTCGGCACGTCGACGATCGCGGGCCCGACGATCTCGTGCCCGGCGCGCAGTCGCGCGTAGTCGTAGACGGGAGTCGGCACAAAGCCGATCTGCGAGTCGAGGCAGACGGGGCGTTCCCCGAGGAGTGCCTCGGCGGGCCCGGGGCCCTCGGCTCGCAGTACCTCCGGCAAGTGCACCGGGAAGCCGAGGCTCGCCTGAGCCCGGGCGCGGTAGGTGATCGCTTGGACTCCGGCCTCGCGGTAGCCGGCGCCGCTGCCGTTGATGCGCTCGTACTGCTCCTCGAATCTTTCGAGGATCTCGTCGCCGGTACGCTCGGTGAACCCGGCTTCCGGAACAGCGGTCGCGAGCTCGGTGACCTGCATCGAATACCGCAGGTCGACCTCCCGCTGCAGGGTCACGTCGTGGAACTTCACCTTCTGCCGATCGAGTGCACGCTGCAGGTCAGCCTCGAGCCGGGAGTAGTGGGTTTCGAGCACCGTGTGGTCGACCGGGAACGAAGACGGATCGGAGAGCTCCGCGCTGAGCACGACGTCCGAGGCCGCGAGCCCGTACGCCGAAAATGCCGAGGCGACAGGACCGAGCGGCACGACGACCTCGCTCACACCCAGGTCCTGGCAGTAGCCGGCGCAGTGGGCGGGGCCGGCACCGCCGAAGGCGTATGCGACGAAATCGCGCGGATCGTAACCGGCCTGCACCACGGCCCGGCGCAGAAGATCTCCGGCCTGTGCGTTCTGCACCTCGTGGATGGCGATGGCCGCTTCCTCGACCGTGAGGCCGAGAGGTTTGGCCACGTGCTCGTGGATCGCTTCACGCGCCAGGTCCAACCGCAA
Source organism: Amycolatopsis sp. NPDC005232 (assembly GCF_040607795.1). NCBI lineage: Bacteria > Bacillati > Actinomycetota > Actinomycetes > Pseudonocardiales > Pseudonocardiaceae > Amycolatopsis > Amycolatopsis sp. NPDC005232. Next base: position 31,870 of record NZ_JBEXHL010000003.1, read on the forward strand.
CGGTTTCCGGCCACCGAGCAACCCGCGCTCGCTCAGGATTCCGAGAACCAGGTTGGCGTCGGTGTTCGTGGGCCGTGTACCGCCATTGCCGTAGCAAGCAGGACCGGGCACAGCCTCGGCACTCTGCGGGCCGAGCCGCAAGTTGCCGCCGGCGTCCACCGACGCCAGAGCTCCACCACCCGAGCCGATGGTGTGCACCCGGACGGTCGCCGCGTTGATCGGGAACTGGTTCACGATGGACCCCGGCGCCATGACCGGCTCGCCATCGACGATCAGCCCGGCAAGGAACGTCGTGCCGCCGACGTCGGTGGTGATGACGTTGCGGTGCCCGAGTTGCTCGGCCAGGCGCTTGCCGCCGATGACGCCGCCCGACAGGACCGAACCGACCGTGGTGATGGCGTGCTCAGGCGCCCGGTCGGCGGTGATCGTGCCGCCCTCGCTCTGCATCACGAGCAGCGGTCCTTTGAGCCCACCCTCTTCCAGCTGCTTCTGCAGCGGAACCAGGTAGGTGCGCAACCGTGGCCCGACCTGGGCGTTCATGATCGTCGTGGAGGTTCGTGCGAACTCGCGGATGCGTGGACTGACCTCCGACGAGAGCGTGACGTACATGTCCGGGGCGATCTCGCGGATCAGTTCGCGGATGCGCCGCTCGTGGGCCCCGTTCTTGAACGACCACAGCAGGCAGACGGCGATCGCCTCGACCCCTTGGCTCACCAGGGATCGCGCGACCCGGCGGACTTCGTCCTCGTCCAGCGGAACCAAGACTTTGCCGGCGTAGTCCATCCGCTCCGTCACTTCGAGCGCACGGTACTTCGGGATCAGCGGCTCGGGCTTGCGCTGGCGCAGGGTGTCCTGAATTTCGTGGGCCGACCGGCCGAGAGTGCGACCCTCCGCGTTCATGATGTAGATCGCGTCCCGATGGCCCTTGGTGGCGATGAGCCCCACATCGGCCACCGAGCCCTGGACGAGGGCGTTGATCGACGCGGTCGTGCCGTGGGCGATGTAGTCCGTCTGCGCGAGCAGGTCGCCGATACCGATGCCGAGCTCACCAGCGAGGTCTTCGATCGCGCGCATGACGCCGACTTCGCGGTTCGGCGGAGTCGTCGGTGTCTTGGCCGACACGATCCGGCCGGCCCCGTCAGAGGCGACAGCGTCGGTGAACGTGCCGCCCACATCGATGCCCAGTGCGTATGGCATGTTGCGTTCTCCTGGTGATCTTTACCGCTGGCGGGCGGCGACGCGCCCGGTGACTGTCTGCAGGAGCTCCTCGGGACGAGCGTCCGCACCGCCCATCCAGGCGACGTGCTGGTCCGGTCGGACGAGCAGGAGCGAGGCCGGATAGCGGTCAGGCCACCGGTCGGGCAGATCGGCCACGGTCAGGGGAATCCTGAGCGATCGGGCCGCGTCGGCCCAGGGCGCCGCGTCGACGCCGGGGTCTGTCCGCACCAGCGTGAAGTCGGGCCCGAGCACGTCGAGCACCGACCGGCCGTCGTCGAGCCAGACGTGGGGCAGCCGGAACCCGGGCTGCGCTCGTTCCCGGAAGCCGCCCATGGTGATGGCAGCCTGGTCTTCGCCGCCGATGACGAGGGGCGACCCCGCGTAGTGGTAGCCGAAGCTGAAGCCGTCGGGCGAGTATCGGCGCGGCTCCGTGGCAGCGAGCCGTTCGGCGAACTCGGTGCGTGCGCGCTCACCGTCCGGGCCCGTCAGGTGGATGTCGGGCGGGACGTCCGCGAATGATGTGCGTGCCTGTGCTCCCACCGCGCCGGCGAACTGCTCCCCCACGGGCTTGCGCTCGAGCTCGTAGGCGGTCAGCAGGTCCGGCGGCGCCCACCCGTGGTGGACCGCCGCGAGCATCCAGCCCAGCGTCGCCGCGTCCTGGATGCCGGCGTTCATGCCGAACCCGCCGACCGGGATCCAGATGTGCGCGGCGTCTCCGGCGAGGAACACCCGGCCGTGGCCGTACCGCTTGGCGACCAGCCGGCGGCCCGTCCAGCGCACCACGCCGAGCACCTCGTGCTCGACGGGGCCGCCCACGGCTTCCCGCAAGAGTTGCTCAGGATCCTCTTTCTCCGTGTCGTGGTCGGGTGGGAACGCGACGTGGTTGAGCCACAGCGAATCCCCGTCGATGGCGATCAGCGAAGCGATCCGATCGCCGTACGTCCAGTACGTCCACGCGCGGTCCCGTGAGGCCAGCCGGCCCAGCTCCGGCGAGCGGACGAAGGTCGACACGAACTGCTGGATCGCGTCGACACCCTCGTACCGGATACCGAGCTGGCGGCGGACGGCGCTGTGGGCGCCGTCGCAGCCGACCACAAAGGCGCAGCGCAACGTGCGACGAGTCCCCCCGGTCTCCACGACCGCCTCGACGTGGTCGTCGTGCTGCAACAGCTCGACCAGCCTGGCGCCGCGTTCGAGGGTCAGCCCGGGAAGACCGTTCGCGTGCCGCTCCAGGATCGGTTCCAGGTAGAGCTGCGAGATCCGGTGCTGAGGTTCCGGCGTCGGCCAGCCTTGCCGGCCCGCACCGGCGAGCACTTCGTGGGAGGACGGCAGGTCGATGCGGAAGATCTCCTCACCACGCATGGTCGTCCGGTACTGGATCGACGTGGGGTAGTCCTCGGGTAGCCCAGCTCGCCGAACGTCGTCAGCGAGCCCGAGCCGCCGGAAGATCTCCATCGACCGGGCGGACGTGGTGTTGCAGCGCGGGTTGACGCCTCGCTCTTCGGTTGCCTCGACGACCCGACACGGCACACCGCGCCGCGCGAGGTCGATCGCCAGGGTCAGGCCGGCGGGCCCGGCGCCGACGATCAGGACGTCGACTCGGTCTTCGCAACTGCTGTGTTGCTCGGTCATGCGCTCAGGAACTCCCCGATCAGGCTGCAGAACTCATCCGGCCGGTCGACGTGGATCCAGTGCCCGGCCCCCGCCACCACGTTGAGTCGGCCCTGCGGCAAACGCGCGACCAGCCGCTGAGAGACCTCGACCGGAGAGACCCGGTCGCACTCCCCGTGCAGGGCGAGAACCGGGTTGGGGATCTTCGCCGGGTCGGCGGGCGCGGGCCCGTCGGCGACGTCGGCGAACATCGACCGGAAAGCTGCCTCGGCGCCCGGACGCAGGGCCTGCTCCAGCCTGTGGCCGGCGAGGTCGTCGAGGAGCTCAGGATGCGCGTGCTCGTCCGCGACCAGCCGAGCCAAGGCGGCCCGCATGGACTCCTTCGTCGGCTGGTCGTAGAACGGAACCGTGCGCGGCAGCGGCCCGGTTCCCGCGCCGCCCATGAGAACCGCTCGCCCGATTCGCTCGGGCGCCTCGGCCAAGAGAGCCAGTGCCGCGGCTCCGCCCGCGGCCGAGTTTCCCACGAGGTCGACGCGGTCCAGGCCGTGGCGATCGATCAGATCGAGGACCTGCCCAGCGCGGGCCCTCGCCCAAGCGGCCGGGCCGCGGAGCGCGCCGGATCCCGCGCCGCCGGCCGAGAGCTGGGTGCCGAAGCCGAGCAGGTCGGGGGCAAGGCACCGGAACTCAGACGAAAACCGGGAATACACCGCTGCCCAGTTGCTCCCGGCGTCGACACCGGGACCACCGCCGTGGAGCAGCACAAGAGCAGCGCTCCCGCCTGAGTGCGCAACATCCTCCGATGTGGCCGACACCTACCGCCTCCTTCTGGGTCGTGCATGGCGATCGCCGCTCCCCGCGGCGAGTGAAAGTTCAGCTGAACACGTTCATCGCCGCTTCACGGCAGTCGAGACAGGAACTCGTCGGTCTCGATCAGCTGGGACGAAGTCAGCGACATCACGCGCAGCGCGGCGAGGTGCATTTCCGCCGCGGGCATCACGCCGGCCCCCAGGTCCGGATAGTCGCACGACGCACAGGCGTCCGCAATCACCAGCGAACGGAATCCGCGTTCCAACGCGCCGCGGGCCGTACCCAGAACACAGCATTCGGTCGTCATCCCAGTGAGGACAACGGTCTCCACGCCGAGTCCACGAAGGATCATCTCCAAGTCTGTGGCATAGAACGAGTTGTAACGGTGCTTCTTGATCACCGGCTCTCCGGCCTGTGGCGAGAGCTCGGGGTAGATGTCCGCCCCGGGGCCGCCGTCGATCAGCGCTTCCCCTGCCGCCACCGGCGGGTACAGATCGCGGTGAACGCCCATGTCGGCGCCACCGGGCCGGTGAACGTGCGCGGCGTAGATGACTGCCATCCCCCGACTGCGTGCCGCCTCGAGGACTTTTTGGATGGCGGGAATCACGCGCCGGCCTTCCGGGAATTCCAGCGGCGCGCCTTCCTCCACGAAATCGTTCTGCATGTCGATGACAAGCACCGCAGTGCGGTCGACGTCGATCAGGGAACTGGTCACTTGAGCCTCCCGAAACTCGGGCTGCCGGATTTGCGGACTCGACAGCTCATGCTTCAGCCGCCGCACTCTTCACAACACCAGGTTCGGCGGCTGAACTCCCCGCGTCGCGTGACACGCGCCCGAACCGGGCGAGGAGAATCGTGGCGAGGGCACCGATCACGCCTGGTATCGCGAAGATCCGGAACATCGACCCCGGTGCCCAGCCGGCTTCCAGCAGCACACCGGCGAGCAACGGCGCGAGGACGGCACCGAGTCGGCTCACGGCGACTGCCAAGCCGAGAGCCGTCGCCCGGGCTTCGGCTGGATAGGTGGTCGGGACGATGACGGTGATACCCGAGACCGTGCCGTTGAGGAAGAGCCCGACGAGAACTGCCACGACCAGCGCACTGGCCAGGGTTCCGAGCGACACGGAAAAGAGGATGAGGGCCAGTGCCCCCATGGCGAAATAGGCTGCGGTAAGCCGGCTGGCCCGAACTCGAGACACCAGCAGCGCCAACAACACCGCGCCCGTCACACCACCGAGACTGAACAGCAGGCCACCACTGATGCCCTGCTGGTTGGACATGCCCGCTTGCAGCAACAGGCTGGGCGTCCACGAACTCGCGAAGTAGAACATCAACTGCGCCGCGGTGAAGGCGACCCAGACCAGCACCGTCCGAACGGCATTGCTCCCCCGGAACAACGATTCGAGGGCAACTTTGCGCGACGCCGACGCCGACGCCGCGGCAGGCAGCTCCTCGACCGCGGGACGGCCCATCGACACGAGTATCCGGTTGAACCTGGCCAACGCCTCACGGGGCCGGCGCGCGACGAGGTAGTCCATCGACTCGGGCAGGAAGCGCAGCCCGACCACGAACAGGATCGCCGTGGCAACGCATCCGAGCACGAAGACCGATCGCCAGCCGAACGAACCCAGCAGAATGCTGGAAGCAACGCCAGCTATGACGGAACCCAGGCCGTACCCCGTCGTGATCAACGCGACAACCAGCCCCCTGCGGCGAGTGTTCGCGTACTCGGAGGTGAGCACCGGCAAGCTGGCCGCCATCGCCCCCACTGCCGCACCGGTCACCAGCCGGCACACGAGCAGCTGACTGAAGTCCTGAGAAACAGACGCGGCGAGCATGCCCAGCGAAGCCAGCGCGAGACACCCGACAGTGAGGCGACGCCTCCCGAAGCGGTCGGCGAGCGGGGCCAGGAAAAGCGCTCCGAAAGCCATCCCGGCCAGGCCGCCGCTGAGCAGCACTCCCACCGCCGACGGGGACAGGTGCCACTCCCGGGTGATCGTCGGTCCGACGAAGGAGGTCACCAGGAGGTCGAACCCGTCGATGAGGTTCATCACGAGGCAAAGCACGACGGCCCTGACTTGAACGCGGCTCATCGGTGAGTTCTTGACCTGTTCGAGAACGTTCACGGGAAACCTCGCTCCATTGCGACGGTCGACTGAGCACCAGGACTGCTCTCGACTGCGCGGAGAGCAGTCGGTGCACGGCGGCAGGCGTCTGTATGTAGCGTTCACTCTACAACGCGCTCGGCGCCTTGGCTACCGGGTTCGGCGCGCTACCGATCGGTCACCGAGAACGAGTCATGCCGAGGGCGAGACCCCGCCGACCGCGGGGAGTGGGTGGCTGTCAAGAGCTTCAGGCATCACGATGGGCCTTCTTCGCAGCGTGACCAAGGCGAAGCGTGGAACCCGGAAAGGTGTCTCGCGCAGGGCGCACCGGGCAATGTCAGCGAGCGTGACGCCTACCCGGCCGGCTCGCCGAATGAACGACGTCCAGGAAAAGGTCGAACCACTCCACTGAGGACAGCTGCGACCGCCACGCCGGGCCCCGCGAAAGCGAAACGAACGAAGTGCAAGCGTCGCAACAACGACGCCGTCGGCGCCTACCGCGGTGTTCACAGCCTCTCCCCCGAGTTCGGCCTGGACGAGCCGGCTCACCGCCTCACCGCGACTCCTCGACCGCGCAGGCGACGGCACCTGACGGGCCCGCCACGACCGCGCGCGAAGCGCCAGCCGTCACGCCGAAGTACTGCGGCGCGGGGTGCTCGCCAGCAGACGCAGCGCACCGGTCGCGCTTGTCGACCAAGGACGACGCCAACACACCGAGTGGGGCGAGCGCCAATATCCCGTATGCGAGCACAGTGGCACGGAGACGGGCGCGAGCGGGCACGAGATCTCCTGGCAGGTAGGGCGTTCGGTCCACCGTCACGCTAGCCACTGGCCACCGCCGCGTCAATACCGAACGTTCTATCTTGAGGAAGTGAGGTGGGCCCATCAGCGTCATGAGGGCTTCCGCGATCCGTCAACCTCCACACCCACGGCAACTGCAGGAGTGCAGCCGCTGCGCGCACGGCCGACCAGTACACGCAGAGCAGCCTGCAGGCCCGTCTGACCACCCTGGCCGTCACGAGGGAACCAGGACCGCCGGGCGGACCTCGTGGGCAAGGATGAGTGCCCCGTCGAATTCCAGGCGGATCTTGACCCGGTACTGAACCTCTCGAAGAACCCCTGTGCGCAGTGCGCGTCGCCCACTGCGACGAGCTGCGAACGGAGTTTCTGGGTGGCCAGTTCTTGCGGCTGAAGTGCAGCCTGGGTTACGAGGACGCGGCTAGGATCCACAACGCCGCATGTCGCCGGCTCGACGCAAGATGACGAGGTGGACAAGTCGTGGCAGTCCTCGTCGTCCTCCGGGCAACTCGCGCTGCCGCGCGCCGTCACGGATTGCCACGTGGTCACACCGCCCTGTTCGGCGAGAATCCCGAGAGCGGCGTTCGAGATCGGTGTCGCCCAACGGAATCCGGGAAGGTCGGGTGTTGCCTCCGTTGGTCAAACGTTCTCACGACGCGCTCCAACCCCCATCGAGGGTCAGCTCGGTACCGGTGACGGACCCCGCCTCCGTCGAGCACAAGTACGCCACCGCGCCGGCGACCTCATCGGGCTCGATCAGGCGCTTCACCGCCGATCGTGCCAACAGTACTTCGGAGAGCACTTCGTCCTTGCTCAACCCGTGCACCTCGGCTTGGTCCGCCAGCTGGTTCTCGACCAACGGAGTGCGTACATACGCCGGGCACACGCAGTTGCTCGTGACCCCGTTGCCCGCTCCCTCCACAGCGATGACCTTCGAGAGTCCCAGAAGACCGTGCTTGGCGCTGACGTAGGCGGACTTGTACGCGCTGGCTCGCAGGCCGTGGATGCTGGAGATGTGCACGATTCGTCCCCAGCCGCGTTCGTACATGTGCGGAATGACCGCGCGGCTGAGCAGGAACGGCGCCTCCAGCATCAGCCGCAGCATGAAGGCGAACCGCTCAGGCGCGAACTGTTCGATGGGCGCAACGTGCTGGATACCGGCGTTGTTCACCAAGATGTCCGCTTCGAACCGTCGTCCGGCCAGCTCTGCGGTGTCGCTCAAGTCGATCGCCAGGGGCTCGCCACCGATCCGCTCGGCGGTCCGTGCCGCGCCGTCGGCGTCGATGTCGCACACCACGACGTGGGCACCAAGTCCGGCCAGGCGAGTCGCGACCGCCGCACCGATCCCGCTCGCCGCGCCGGTGACGATGGCGCGGCGAGCGGAGAGATCCGGCCCGCGAAGGAAGCTCGTCATGACTTTCGCTGGGCGAACGGATTGGCGTTGAGGTGATGATGTCCCCAGACGTTCGGAATCCCGAAATCGTGGGGGACCCAATCCTCCCCCACCTCAATGCCGTCGCACCCGATCTCGAGGTGGAACCCGCTGGGGTTCTGGACGTAGAACGAGATGGCTTTGTCGTTCATGTGCCGGCCGAGACTGATCGAGATCGGGACGTCGTTGGCTTTCGCCCGGTCGTAGGCTCGCCCGACGTCGTCGATCGAGGCGTGTTCGAACTCGAGGTGGTGGAGGGAGGGTTCCTCCGCACTCGCAAGGGCGATGCTGTGGTGAGTCGAGTTGCAGCGGAAGAAGAACAAGCCAGGGGCGCGGTAGTCGGTCAGCTTGAACTCCAGTACCGACTCGTAGAGCTCGCGGAGCTCGGCGATTTTAGGGCTGGCCTGTACGAAGTGGCCCAGGCCCGTGGTGCCAGGAAAAGCATCGACTGGGCGTGCGACGCCGGTGCGGGCCTTGGCTTCACCGATGGCCAGCTCCACGCGGAAACCGACGGGGTCGGTGAACCAGCGCAGGTGCGTGGCTCCGCGTAGCTCCTTCTCGTCCTCGGTTCCCTCTGCGACGGTGAAGCCGGCATCCGTCAGTCGCTGGGTGAGCCGGTCGAGCTCGCTCGGCGAATCGACGATCCACCCCACCTCACGTGGCGTGTCCACTGTGGACCGATACAGCGCCACGCGGTACTTGAACTCGTCGAGCTCCGCCAAGACGACCTCATGTGTGCCGGACTTGGCGTGGGTGACGCCGATTCCCAGTGTGCGCCCAAGCAGATCGATCCACGCGTCTACGTCGGTGACGTTCAGACCGACGTACCCCAACTTCCTGATACCCACCTTGGTCATCCCTTCGCAGCGCCGGCCGCGCCGCCTTGCAAAAACTCGCGAACGATGTGGTTGAACTCGGGCGCGCGCTCGTACTGGACCCAGTGCCGGCAGTTCGGCAGCACGCGCAGCTCCGCATTGGGGATCCCCGTGAGAATCCTGGGCGCCCAGGTCAACGGAACGGTCTGATCCTCACGCCCCCACACGAGGAGTGTCGGCGCGCCGATGAGAGCCAGGTCCGGGGTCAGGTCGCCGAAGTTCGGGGGGATCGGCAGCTCAGGGTGCACCCTGAGACTCGATTCGTACCGCTCGTCGATGAGAGCTTCGGTCGCCAGGTTGCCGTCGAAAACCATGAGCCGCACGAACTCGGCCATGGCTTCTCGCGAGGGCTTCTCGGCCGCCATGTAGCCGAAGAGCCGCTCAAGCCCCACCGGCCATGGCGGCGCGTCAGTGGGCAGGACTCCACCCGGCGCCATGAGAACGAACCGGTCCACACGATCCGGGTACTGCATCGCGATCCGCATCGCCACGCCGCCACCGTACGAGTTGCCGACCAGGTGGGCTCGCTCGATCCCGAGAGCCGTCATCGCACGGCAGACCCGTTCGGCCGCGTGGAAGATCAGCGGTTCATCCATTTCGGGACGAGGAGACTCGCCCCAACCAGGCAGGTCGACGACGATGTTCCGGTAGTCCTGGAAACTGGCGAGGTTCCCACCGAAGTTGCTCATCCCCGTTGCCCCCGGTCCGGAGCCGTGCAGCCACACGACCGGGCTGCCCGTGCCAACATCGGTGAAGGCCAATTGTGCGTCCCCGACATCCAACGTGCTCGTCACTGTGACTTCCCATCCTGTGTATGTAGCGCTCACTATACATCGTGAGGTTCGGCAAACAAGGTCGAATTCACTGCCTCTCGCCGAGTAGCGGGGAGTTGCCGTCCGCGATCACCGGCGCTGCTACGAACAGGCGCGGACCGACCGATGCAGCTGCTGTGGCGTCGTTAAGCCGTGGCCGTCCAGACCCGCCGCCGACGGCGGAGGCCTGTACGGCAGCTGCAGCAAGTGCACTCTCCGTGCCGATCTCGACGGGCGGGGCCGGCGCGAACTCCTGCCCGGTTGGCGCTGCCGCGAGTGGTGTCCATGGCACGGCGATTCGCGACGCCTTGACCTGTCCCCGGTGGTTCCGGCCATTGACGAGGCGTGGCGCTCCGCGTTGGCCGCACCTAACACCGGCTCGCCGAACGGCGATTATCCCGTCCGTCTCGCTCGCTCGGACCGGCCAACGCCGTACCGAGATTCTCTACAGCGAGGTACGGGTGGAGGTGCGGGTGCCGGCTGCCGACGGCGACGTCTCGCCAGAAGCGCTGAAGCACGTTCGACCGGACGAACCCGCTCGCACCATGCAGGTCGAGCATCCGGTCGACGGCGGCTCGGCAATCCTGGCCGGCGTCCGCGAGAGCCCTGCGCAGACGAGGACCGTCCGCAGGGGACAACTCGGCCGAACTCGCTTCGCGGGCGACCTCGAGCATCGTGTTCTCGGCGCGGTTCACGAGGTAGGTGGCCTCCGCCAGCCAGTGGCGCGCCCCGGGAGATTCCCCATGCGCGAGTACGCGGTCATGAACGGTTTGCGGTCCGAGGCGAACATCGCGGTTATGGCATCGAGTGCACCCTGGGCGGCGCCCACCACGGGACCGAGCACAGTGATCGCGAACAGCGACACGTCGCTCAACGTGAAGGGGGCCGCTGCCGCGATCCGCTCGTCCGGCACCAGAACGTCGCGGGCGACCAAGGTGTGGCTGCCGGTGCCGCACATGCCCGCCATGTTCCACGTCCGTTCGACGACGAGGTCGGCCGTCGGCACCAGTGCAAGGAAGAACGCACCGTCCACCATCATCGTGAGGCCGGCCACGCCGCGTCCTCAAAGCCCGAGACGTTCGGCCAGCGGCCGCTGACGCGCACCCCTTCCGGTACCCGCTCACCACGAGCACCAGGCGCCCCCGAACCGCAGAAAAGTGCGACCGGGTCGGCAAAGTACTCCGGCTTCTCGGAACCTGCGAAGGAGCGGGCGGCGAGATTTTTCGTTGTGACGCACGTCCCGGCGACCCATGCGGTGGACGGGCAGACACGGCCCAGACCGGTCAGCTGTCGCGGCTTCGCTGGAATTCATCGCCGCACAGGTGGCTCCCCGACCAGAATGGAAGAGGGATTTCAAACTGACGTGTATCGATATCCCGCATTTGATGTTCGTCCACGATCTCCACTCACCCTCGGACGTCACCAGCTCTACTACAGTGCCAGGAAGGTCTGGCAGCACTTCCGTTGAACCTCGCCAGCAGTTCGGCGAGGGTGCGGACGTCGCGGTCCGGCCACGACTCGAGGAGTTTGCCCAGCCGCTCGGTGCGGACGGCCCGAACCTCGTCGACGCGACGACGCCCCTCACCGGTCAGCGCCACCAGATATGCCCGGCCGTCGTCCGCAGCCTGAAGGCGTTCGATGAGACCCAACTCTTCCAGGTGCTGGAGCTGACGCGAGATGGTCGGAGGGGTCACTCCGAGGTGACAGGCGAGCTCGGTCGACCGGCGCGGACCGCGATCGGCCAAGTGGGCCAGCAGGCGGGACGCAGCGACCTTGAGGTCCGGGTGCACGTCCCGGCCGAGCTGTCCCGACGCGGCGCGGTCTTGGCGTACGAAGACGGCGAACTCACGCTCGAGGTCCACGATCGTTTCCTCGTCAAGCGTCATCGCGCACCGTCCTGAAGACCGGCAATCGCGACGTTGGAGGCGCGCAGGGGCACTTCGCCGAGCAGCCGTTCGATGACGGGAGCCCGGTTCGAGGAGTCCGCCCGTGCTCCGTGGACGAGCACAATGGTCCGCTTCGGGTTGCTGTTCGGGCTGCCAGCAGCGGACGCGGCACCGGCGAACAAGGCGAGCGTTGCGGCGCCGGCAACACTGAGGCGGGAGATGCGAAACCGCATGACGGATGAACCCCTTTCGAGGAAGGAGACGTGCCGCCGTCTCGTCCCGTCGGAATCGAGACGGAACGAGACGCCGGCCAGGTGGATCAGCGGCCGTAGGCTTCCAGCAGCCGCAGCCACACCTCGCTGACCGTGGGAAAGGCCGGGACGGCGTGCCAGAGCCGGTCCAGCGGAACCTCCCCGACCACCGCGATCGTTGCCGCGTGCAGCATTTCCGCGACGTCCGGGCCGACGAGCGTGAACCCGAGGATCACCTTGCGGTCCTCGTCGACGACCATCCGGGCGTGGCCCTGGTAGCCCTCGGCCTGCAGAGCGGATCCGGCGGTGGCGGCCAGGTCGTAGTCGACGACGCGAATCCGTAGACCGGCGGCCTCGGCGTCGGCAGCGGTCAGGCCCACCGACGAAATCTCGGGTTCGGTGAAGACCACCTGCGGCACCGCGCGCTCGTCGGCGGTAGCCGCGTGCCGGCCCCACGGGCTGTCGTCGACCGCTTGGCCCTTCGCCCGCGCCACGATGGCGTCGCCGGCGGCACGAGCCTGGTACTTGCCTTGGTGAGTGAGCAGAATCCGCCGGTTTACGTCCCCGGCGGCGTAGAGCCACCCGTCACCAATCGGCGCGCCGTCGTCTCCGACGACCCGCATCGTGCCGTCTACCGTGAGCCAGGCACCCGGCTTGAGGCCCACGGTCTCCAGACCGATGTCCTGGGTGTTCGGGGTCCGGCCGGTCGCGACGAGCAATTCATCGGCCTCGAGCTGCTCGCCGGTGGTCAGCGTGATGGACACAGTCCCGTCGTCGTTGCGGTTCACGGACCCGGCCTCGGCGCCGATGCGCACCGACACACCCTTGTCCTGCAACGACTCCGCAACTCGCTCGCCGACGAACGGCTCCGCGAGGTGCAGCACACCGTCCCGTGCCAGCATGGTCACCGACGACCCCAGTTCGGTGAACGCGGTCGCCAGTTCCGAGGCCACGACTCCACCACCGATCATGGCGAGCCGGCCAGGAACCTCCTTTGCCGCGACCGTTTCCCGGCTGGTCCACGGGGCGGCCTCGCGGAGGCCGTCGATGTCCGGAATCAGTGCGCCGCTGCCGGTGGCGACGACGACCGCGTGCCGTGCGGTCAGCGTCGTGGTGGCGCCCTCGGCGCCGGTCACTTCGACGACCTTCTCGGAGGCGATCCAGCCGTGTCCGCGGTACAGCCGAATGCCCGCCTGCTCGAGCCAGGCCACCTGTCCGTCGTCCTGCCAGTCCGAGGCGAAGGCATCGCGACGGCGGAGCACAGCCGCCACGTCCAACTCGCCCGTCACCGCTTCCCGCGCCCCAGGCACCTGCCGGGCCGCGCGGAGCGCCGCCCCGCTGCGGAGCAATGCCTTGGTCGGCATGCACGCCCAGTAGGAGCACTCGCCTCCAACCAGTTCCCGCTCGACGATGGCAGCGGTGAGACCGCCCTGCACCACCCGGTCGGCGAGGTTCTCCCCGACCGGGCCGGCGCCGATGACAATGACGTCGTACTCCGTGGTGCCCATGTCAGTTCCCCTTGCCCGCACGGCCGAGGCGAATCGCGGAGACCAGGAAGAAAATGCCGCCGAGGACGGCGTATCCGGCCACGTTCGTCAGCGCCGGATTCGGCGCGGCGGCCCCGAAGATGAACGACCCGCCGGCCAGCACGGAGATGCCGCCGCTGAGGATCATCGGCCACTGGCCGCCCATCTTGCGGCGGCTTACCGCCACGATCAGCTGGACCAGCCCGGCGACGATCGCCCAGGCGCCCCACACGCGCAGGACCCCAGGCACACCGGAGGCGCTGGTGATCGCCAGGCCGATGGCGGCCAGCAGGCTGATGGCGATATTCACGTATAGGCCGCGAGCCGATCCGGTGGCACGGGACGAACGAGAGTCCACAATGGCCGCTGCGACGTCGAACAGCGGGTAGATGATCACCAGGGTAATGCCGAGGGGCCCGAGCTGCGCCTTGGTGAGGAACAGCAGGGCTGCCCAGATGATGGCGAAGGCGAACCGCACGAAGTACAGCCGGCGCAACACCGACGCGATTCCTCCGGCAGCGGGTGAGTCAACGGTGGTCACGATGATCCTTTCGAAGTTCAAGAACGAGAGTGCGCGGCACGACAGTAAAACCGAACGTTCTATCTCGACTCAGCATGGCGGCGCCACCGAACGCTGTCAAGACAGACCGTTCTATCTGGCAGGTTGCCCACCACGGAACGCAGTGAGTCCGAGGGGCGCCCGTCCGAAGCACGGTCGCGTCTGCCCACCACAGCAGCCAGGACCTTGTGCGCAGAAGGGATTCACGCTCTCGGCATCGACCGCAGCATCGCCGAAGCAGCCGGCAAACCGGCTTCCCGGCACTTCGTGATACTGCGCGAAGGAGCTGTGACCGCGGGTCACCTCGGCGATCCGGCACTGGTCTGCAACACCTTCCCCCGCGGGGCGGAGGGCCTCCCGCAGGCACACGTCGCGCCGGCCGAGGTGGACTGACGAAACCCGCGGCCGCCGCACAGCGGCTTGCGGCGGCCGCGGGTTTCGTTGAGCAGCCACTGAGGGTGCGGCAAGCGGTCGTGCGGCGCTCACCGAGCCTCCTTCAGATCGATGCGATCCGACGGGCTCACTGAGATGACCCCCGAGCGCCGTTCGTGTATGGAGCAATCCGTACACAACTCACAGTAGCGAGTCGTCGTCGACCCGTCAATACCGAACGTTCTATCTTAGTTGGATCGCGACTCACGCCTGCGCTTCACGATCGAGGCACCACGAAGCGACTTGCCGGGGTGCCGACGAGTGGTAGCTCTTACTTCGCTGCGGAATCGATGCGGAACTGCAGGATCCCGTCGACTCCCCGGAGGAACGTGCAACAGACCTCAGCCGGGTCAGACAAGCAGCCCGACGCCATCACCCCGTCTCGCGGCATCACGAAGTGCCGGCCTGCGAGCTCCGGTGACGTCTCGCCGACCTGCGCCAGCAAGTCGCGTGATGACACCGACCTTTCCAGCGGGCTCTCACTTGATCGCCGAACTTGCTAGAGTGAGCACTACATACAAGTGGATAGAACGTTCTGTTCCGGACATCCGACTCGCTCCTGCCGAAGGAAGTTCATGCCCCACAGTCTCGAAGACGCCCAGTCAATCGTCGCGGCCCACCGCGCGCTGCGCCTCCACCTGCCCGCCCAGCAGGTACACGTTTCCGGCCCGAGCTACGCCGACGGTGTCACCTTGTGGAACGGCGCCGTGAAGCACCGCCCCGCCCTCTTGCTGAGCTGTACCTCCACCGATGACGTGGTGCTCGGTGTACGCACCGCACGCGAGTTCGGTCTTCCGCTCTCGGTCCGCGGCCGGGGCCACGACTACGCCGGCCGCGCACTGGCCGACGGAGGTCTGACCCTGGATCTGAGGCCGATGCACGGTGTTCTGGTCGTCCCCGCAGCCCGGGCCGCTGAGGTCGGTGGTGGCGCGTCCGCCAACGACCTCTTGGCCGCGGCCGCCGAGCACGGCATGGTGGCCGCGACCGGCACGATCGGAACGGTCGGGGTGGCCGGACTCACCCTCGGCGGCGGCTACGGGCCCCTCTCCGGTCGGGTTGGCCTCGCCGCGGACAACCTTCTGGCCGCCGAGGTGGTCACAGCCGACGGGACGGTAGTACGCACGGACGGCCACCACGATCCGGACCTGCTGTGGGCGCTGCGCGGCGGTGGCGGCAATTTCGGGGTCGTCACGTCGATGACAGTGCGGCTGCACGCCGTGCCGACGGTGGTGACCGGCATGGTGCTCTACCCATGGGAGCAGGCCAGGCAGGTACTCGCCCGAGTTCACGAGGCACAGCAGGACTCCCCCGACGACTTGACGATCCAAGTCGGTGCGATCGCCGCACCGCACGGCTCACCCGCTTTGCTGGTGCTTCCGACTTGGTCCGGCGATGTCGCGACCGGCAGGAACCCGTCAGGACCCGTGATGACGCTGGCTCGGCTGGGCGATCCCCTGATCGCCCAGCTGGATGCCGCGCCGTACGCGGCCACGATCGCCGGGCGGGATGCGATGTTCCCCGATGGCAGGCACGTCACCATCCGGACCCGCTCGGTGCCCGAACTCAGCGAGGACGTCATCGACGTCATCGACCGGTTCGGCGGTCAGCTGCCGACGCCGATGTCCGGGATCACCCTGCACCACTTCCACGGCTCCGCGGCCAGGATCGCGCCCGGCGACACCGCGTTCGTGCTGCGCAGGCCGCACCTCATGACCGAGATCATCGGCATCTGGCCGGCGGAGGAGACCGGCGAGCACGTCCACAGCTGGGCTGATGCGGCATCCGTGGCGCTGGCCGGTCAAGCCTTCCCGGGCGGATACGCCAACCTCCTCGGACCGGAAGCGACCGACCAGATCCCCGACATCTACGGAGACAACCTGCCCCGCCTGCAGCGAATCAAGGCGGCAGTGGATCCGGAGGGCGTCTTCTCGGCAACGCCTTTACCCATGGCTGAACCCGCCTGATCGCACGACGCCGCGGACTGCCCTGGCCTGCGGCGGCACACGGCCACGACGATCGCGTCACAGCGCACCGGCCTGACGAGGCGCCGGCCGGCCACGAGATCCCGCCAGGAGGCGCTCCGGCCTCCGTCGAGGGCCAGTCCGGCGCCGGCCTCGGGAGAGCACAGGTACGCCGCCGCGCCGGCGACCTCGTCGGGTTCGATCAGTCTCCGGCATCCAAGGTGCCCGTCACTGTGCCGCACCCATTCGCGTATACGTAACGCTCACTATACAATGGGATACGGGTTTTCACCGTCGGCTCGCGGCAGAACAATGATCAGAGCAGGGGGGCCGCCGTCAACGCTTCCGCTTCGCCGCGCCGCGCCGTTGCTCCGCCAAACCGCGGATCAAGGAGACGAACGGGGCGACCTGCGAGCTGTAGCTCATACCGTCGAAGCTGTTGGCCACCGAAAGCCCGTCCGTCAAGGCACGGCCCAGCACTGCGAGCTGCTGAACGAGAGCTTCGTTGTTCTTGCCGCCGTTCGGCGCGAAGATCGGAGTGAGCGCTTCCACCCAGGACGCGTGGGCGTAGTCGCGGATGCGACGCACGGTCGTCTGGACCGACTCGGCGTCCTTCTGCGCACCGACACTGATCGCGACCAGGAGCTGAAGGTAGTCCGGCCGCCGGTCGAGGGAGCTGCAGGCCGCCGAGAGCCACGCTTCGAGCCGCTCGAGCGGCGCCAGGTCGTCGAACGAGGACGGGTTCGGGAACAAGGCGTGCAGCTCTTCGAAAGTGCGCGCGAGAAGCGCCGCCAGGACGCCGAGCTTGTTGCCGAAGTGGTAGTAGATCGAGCTGGGCGGCAGGCCGGATTGCGCACTGAGATCCGAGATGGCCATGCCGTCGTAACCTTTTTCACCGACGAGGGCGCGAGCCGCGTTCAAGATGACCTCTCGGCTGCTCGAGCCGGCAGCAGCCGACGCGGAGCCCGAATCCCTCACCATGTCGCCATAATAGGTCCGCCTCGATGCCACTCCCCCACCGGGCGCACGGGCGCGTCCTCCGTCAACGCGTCCACGAGCAGGTCGACAGGCCGGCCCGCCGGGGGACTGCCGCGCCGGACGAAGTTGGCGGTGCCACCCCTGAGCCGCAGGACGTCGTCAGGGGTGAGGTCGGCACGCAGAGTGCCGTCACGAGCGCCGGCTTTCCAAGAGGACCCCAACGGCGCCGGCAAGTCGAGTGAGACCGCCGGCGAAGGGATCGGATCCGTGACGATGGCGGCAGCGAGTGCCGCGGACATGCCGCTCGCGGCTGCGGCGCAGTCGAGGAAACGGCCGTCCAACTGCGGGTGGCGTCAGCGGCCGGGCACCGGGCGACCCGGTCGGCGTACCGAAGCCTCAGCCGGGCTGGGCCGCCACATCGCCGAGCTGGCGTTGCGGCACGGCAACCGCATCACCGCCACCGTCCGCACCCGCGGCACTGGACGACCTGACCGAAGGCCACGGAATCGGCTGCGTCCCGAAACGTGGATCTCACTCAAGCGGCACTCGACGAGGGCCGTGCCGCCCCGGAGCGCCGGAAAGGACATCACGGCATCGGTCGCCTTCATCGTGAAGTCCGGCCGGACTGACGGTCCACATCAGTCCGGCCGGAGATTTCAGGCGACGGTCGCGTCGACGGTCACCGGGATGTTGCCGCGCGTCGCGTTGGAGTAAGGGCAGATCGCGTGGGCGGCTTCGACGAGCTTGTCCGCTGCCGCCTGGTCCACACCGGACAACTCGACGTGCAGCGCGGCACTCAGGCCGAACCCGCCTGCCGGCGTCGGGTCCACCTGCACCACGGCGACGACCGCAGAGTCGGTGACCTGAGTCTTTTGCTGGGCCGCAACGGCTTTGAGCGCTGAGTGGAAGCACGAGGCCCAGCCCGCCGCGAACAGCTGCTCCGGATTGGTCGCGCCGCCGGGACCACCCATCTCCTTGGGAATCGCCAAGGTGACGTCCAGCAAGCCGTCGTCAGACCTCGCCTGCCCTCCCGCCCTGCCATCGCCGGTGGAGGTGGCAATGCCGAGGTACATAGGTTTGGTCATGAGGAAAGTCCTTTCACGATCACGGGAGAGTCGCGACACCGAACGTTCTATCGCTCCTCATCGTGCAACCTCCGCTCACGAGAGTCAAGACCGAACGTTCTATCTCAGCGAGGTGGAGTGGAGCATCGAACGCCCATGGTTCAGGGTGAATGACCAGGCGGGCAATCGTGACGGGCGGCGCTTCGGGCATCGGCCCGGCAGTGGCCGGAGCCTTTGTCGACGAGGCCACCCAGGTGGCGATCGCCGATCGCGATGAGCACAAAGGGCGTTCGCCGGTGCGGTTCGTGTGCCCGTCACTCGGGGATCCGTGCAGATTTCGCGGAGCGAGCGAGGCCATGGGCGGCTTGGACCGCGTCTACCGAACGCGCAAGTCTGCAGCTCGGAGCCGAAGGTTGAACACTTCGTGATGGGCAGTACCGGCACCTCATGGAGGTCAACGTCGACCAAGTTGCCTTCGGTACCCGCGAAACACCGAGGCTCCTTCGCAGTTTTGGCGACGTCCTGGTCACGGCTGGCCTGGTGGACTTGGCGCCGTGCACCATGCAGGCATACACAAATGCGTGTAGAGTGAGCGCTACATATATAGTTCGAGACGAACGTCGCAGCAGCTTTGCCGCAGCTCGCCGACGAACAGGCTCGCCCGGCCCACGGGGCGCTTGGACTGGACCCGACAGCCGCGACGGCGTTCTTCCGGGACCAGATCGCCGCGAGCAAGGTGGCGCAGAAGGGATTGTTCGCTCGGTGGACGGCTCACCCGGAAGAAGCTCCCATCACACGCCCGGACCTCGGACAGATCCGCGCGCAGCTGGACCAGCTGACCGCCGCGTTGCTCCAGCAGCCCACGGCCACAGTGGACGTGCACACAGAGCCGACCTCGTGCGCCGTCCGGCTCACTCTGGCTGCCGGTTCGGCGGTGATCGTGCAGATGCTCGACGCCCTGCACCGCCGGGCGCTCGCCACCACACTGCGCTCCTTGTCCACCAGCCAGACCGTCACCCCGTCGTAGTCGACGGCCGCAGCGCCCGCGACAACCCCAACGCCGCTGTTCGCACTGCCGGGGCCAGATGGGCCGGTCGGAACTGCTCGCGCGGGACCGCCACCGACAGGGCCGCGACGGCGACCGCGCCCGAGAAGACCGGGGCTGCGATGCAGCTGACGCCGAGCGCCGCTTCCTGTTCCTCGTACGCCAAACCGGACACCTGGGTCTTCTCCAGCGCCGTGCGCAGGCGAACAGGGTCGGTGATCGAGAAGGGAGTCAGCCGCGGCAGCGGTTCGGCAAGGATTGCGTCCGCCAGCTCGGCCCTGGAGAACGCCAGCAGCGCCTTGCCGATCGCCGTGCAGGTCAGGGGCAGCCGGCCGCCGATCCGGGATGGCAGCGGGACCGCGTCGTGGCCGTGGATGCGTTCGACGTACACGATGTCGCGCTCGTCTCGGACTCCTAAGTGGATGGTTTGGCGGGTGCTCTCGAACAAGTCTTGCAAGAAGGGCAGCGCGGTCTCGCGAAGGTCGTACCGGCGCGGCACGAGCGATCCCAGCTCGAACAGCGTGCCACCCAGCCGATACCGCTCCCCCTCGCGTTCCAGCAGGCCGAGGCGGACGAGATCGCCGACCAGGCGGAACGTGGTGGTCTTGCTCATGCCCGCTCTGACCGCCAGTTCTGTCAGACGGAACGATCCACCTTCCGGACGGTAGACGTCCAGAATAGCCACCGCCTTGTCCACCATGTTCCCGGCCGGTTTGTTCCGTGTCACGGAACAAACTTTGGCACAGTCCGGCCCTCCTGCCTATATCTGGGCCATCACCATCCCACCGTCGGAGGTACCCCCATGAGCGCCGACGTCCACAAGGCCGCGGAGCTGCTGGCGACCGCGGCTGGCACCGGCACACCGTGCCCACCGGTCCGCGACCTCTTCGCCGATGGCGACCTCGACGCCGCATACGCCGTCCAGCGCCTCAACACCGAGCGCCTGCTCGCGACCGGACACCGTCTGGCCGGGCGGAAGATCGGCCTGACCTCGCCGGCAGTGCAACGTCAGCTTGGCGTCGACCAGCCCGACTTCGGAGCGCTGCTTTCCGACATGGCTCTCGACAACGATGGGACGGTTCCGGCCGGCAGGCTGCTGCAGCCCAAGGTCGAAGCGGAGATCGCGCTGATCCTCGGCGCCGACCTGCCCGGTCCCGACTGCTCGATCGCCGACGTGCGCGCAGCCACGGCATTCTTCTGCCCTGCACTGGAGATCGTCGACAGCCGGATCGCGGGCTGGGACATCACCATCGTCGACACGGTCGCCGACAACGCCTCCTCCGGCCTGTTCGTCCTCGGCGATGCCCGCGAGGCTCTCGACGTCGAGCCGGCCGAAGTCGAGATGCAGCTCCACCGCGGTGCCGAACTCGTCTCGCAGGGCACCGGCCGCGACTGCCTGGGTGACCCGCTCAACGCCGCGGCCTGGCTCGCCACCACGCTGGCGCAGCGCGGCGACCCCCTGCGCGCCGGCGACGTCGTCCTGACCGGCGCACTGGGCCCGATGGTGCCCGCCGCGCCCGGCGACGTCTTCACCGCCCGGATCTCCGACCTCGGCTCGGTCCGGATCAGCTTCGCCACGGAAGGGAACGCCTCATGAGCAGCCGCACGAAAGTGGCGATCATCGGTTCGGGCAACATCGGCACCGACCTGATGATCAAGGTCCTGCGCGTGTCCGACCACCTCGACATCGCCGCCATGGCGGGCATCGACCCCGACTCCGACGGACTCGCCCGAGCCCGTCGCCTCAAGGTCGCCACCACGCACGAAGGCGTCGACGGACTCGTCCGGCTCGACGAGTTCGCCGACGTCCAGTACGTCTTCGACGCCACCTCGGCCGGCGCGCACCGGCACCACGACGAAGTCCTGCGCGCCCTCGGCCGCACCGTCATCGACCTCACCCCCGCTGCACTCGGGCCCTACGTCGTCCCGCCTGTCAACCTCGGCGAACACCTCGACGCCCCCAACGTCAACATGGTCACCTGCGGCGGACAGGCCACCATCCCCGTCGTCGCGGCGGTCGGCGCGGTGGCGCCGGTCCACTACGGCGAGATCATCGCGTCCATCTCCTCGCGCTCGGCGGGCCCGGGCACCCGGGCCAACATCGACGAGTTCACCGAAACCACCGCATCCGCGATCGAGCAGGTCGGCGGCGCCGCACGCGGCAAGGCGATCATCGTCCTCAACCCCGCCGAGCCCCCGCTGATCATGCGCGACACCGTCCACTGCCTCGTGTCCGATGTGGACACCGAGGCCATCACGGCGTCGATCGAGGCGATGGTCGGACGGGTGCAGGCCTACGTCCCCGGGTACCGCCTCAAGCAGAAAGTCCAGTTCACCACCGTCACCGCCGACGACCCGCTGCACCGTCTGGTCCCGGTGGACGCGCCCGGCGACGCGATCAAGGTCTCGGTGTTCCTCGAAGTCGAAGGCGCCGCGCACTACCTGCCCGCCTACGCCGGAAACCTCGACATCATGACCTCGACCGCGTTGCGGACCGCCGAACGCATCGCCGCCCACCACCAGGAGACAGTCCGATGACCGATCTCTACATCCAGGACGTCACCCTGCGGGACGGCATGCACGCCATCCGGCACCGCTACACAGTCGAGCAAGCGCGGGCGATCGCCGGCGCACTGGACGAAGCGGGAGTGGCTGCCATCGAGATCGCTCACGGCGACGGGCTGTCCGGCTCCAGCATCAACTACGGCGTCGGCGCACACACCGACTGGGAGTGGATCGAAGCGGTTTGCGAGGTCACCCGCTGCGCGATCCCCACGACCTTGCTGCTGCCCGGCATCGGCACCGTGGGAGACCTGCGGGAGGCACACCGGCTCGGCATCCGCTCCGTCCGCGTCGCCACCCACTGCACCGAAGCCGACATCTCCGCCCAGCACATCGCCGCCGCCCGAGAGCTGGGCATGGACGTCGCCGGATTCCTGATGATGTCCCACATGGCCGACGCGGACGAGCTCGCCAAGCAAGCCAAGCTCATGGAGTCCTACGGAGCCCACTGCGTCTACGTCACCGACTCCGGCGGGCGCCTGACCATGGACGGCGTCCGTGACCGGATCCGCGCCTACCGGGACGTCCTCGAGCCGGAGACGCAGATCGGGATCCACGCCCACCACAACCTCGCACTCGGCGTCGCCAACAGCGTCGCCGCGGTCGAGAACGGTGCCCTTCGGGTCGATGCGTCACTCGCCGGCCAAGGCGCCGGAGCCGGCAACTGTCCCCTGGAAGCGTTCATCGCCGTGGCCGACCTGATGGGCTGGGACCACGGCTGCGAGCTGTTCCCGCTCATGGATGCCGCCGACGACCTGGTGCGCCCCCTTCAGGACCGTGCGGTCCGGGTCGACCGCGAAACCCTGAGCCTGGGCTACGCAGGCGTCTACTCGAGCTTCCTCCGCCACGCCGAAGCCGCCGCGGCGCGCTACGGCTTGGACACCCGGGCGATTCTCGTCGAAGCAGGCCGGCGTGGCATGGTCGGCGGTCAGGAAGACATGATCACCGACATCGCGCTCGACCTCGCCGCCACCAGGGTCTCCTGAACCCTCCCCTTCTGCCTGCGTCAAGCCCGCAGGCAGAAGGGGTGGCCGGCCGGGTCGCGAAGTACGCGAAAGCGTTCTGGGCCGGGTTGGTGTGTTTCCTTGGTCGCGCCGAGCCGGATCGCTTCGCGTTCGGCGTTATCGAGGTCTTCAACAGCGAGGATTGATCTCAGTACCGAAAGGCAATCTCATGACACGCAGTTCGTCAACGTTCGTCTTGGTTCCCGGTGCGTGGCAGGCCGGCTGGGCCTGGCAGCCGGTAGCCCGCCGCCTGCGTGCTGCGGGGCATCAGGCGATCACCCTGACCCTGCCAGGCCTTGCCGACGGCGATTCGACGACGGGATTGCACCTGTCCGACACCGTGGACCACGTGGTGAGCGAGATCGACAAGCGCGGCTTGGAGCAGGTCACCTTGGTGGCGCACAGCTGGGGCGGGTACGCCGTCACCGCCGCCGCGCACCAGTTGATCGGCCGTGTCGCCAAGGTGATCTACTACAACGCGGTCGTTCCGAAGCGCGGTGTACCGTTGACCGGCGAGAACGAGGACTACTCGGACATGATCGAGGCGGCGGTCGCGGCGTCGCCCGACGATACCGTGTCCGTGGTGATCGAGCAGGTGCCGACGTTGCTGCCCGACCAGTCCGCACAGGCTCAGCAACTGTTCTTCGAGCTGCTGGTGCCGCAGCCCGGCGCGTACTTCACCGAAGCGATCGACGTTCCCGACATCACCGCACTCGATATCCCGGCGGCCTACGTGCTCAGCGAGGACGACCGCGCACTGGCCCGGCCCGGCGCAGAGTTCGCCGCTCGACTGGGCCTGGCGCCGGTCATGGTGCCCGGCGGCCATCAGTCGATGCTGACCCATCCGGACGAGGTCGCCCAGGCGCTCCTCGCGGCGTGACCGGGCTCACGAGGCCGGCGGTGCCGACTCAGCCACCGCACGATCGAACACCCGGCGACGCACGGTCTTCGCCAGTCGACCTGGTGTCGGCATAGTCAGGAACGCGCTCGAATCAGTCATCACACGACGGAGTATCGCGAGGATGATCGGCCGGAGCCTTGTCGGGGCAATTCGTGCCCGAACGACGGGGCTCGAACGAACTCAGACCGTGGAGGTCGTCAGCACCGCACGGGCCGCCACAGGCAGCTGCCCAGGCGAACCGGCCTTTCCATCCACAACGGACTGAACCTGGCGTTGCCGGGCTAAGCCGGGCCGGGCCGCGCGGTCACCCGCGCGGCCCTGCCCGCGCCAGCCGCCGTAGGGGTGGGGAGGGAACCACCACGACGGCCTGCCGGTCGGGCGGCCCTGCTCCCGGAACGTCGCGAACCGGCGCTTGATCCGGCGGGCCGAGATCAACGGATCCTCCCCACCGAGGTCGAGGTGAAGCTGCTGCGAGCGCTCGTTCGATGGCCAGGTCGTCGGACGGTGATCGTCGACCCGGATCGCACCGAGGAGGATCGGGCCGGCCTTGACCGCGCAGAAGCCCGGTGTCTCGACCGCTGTCTCGCCGTCGAGCATGCCGGCCCAGAAGCGGGCCAGGGTGAGGGGTTCGGTGCATTCGAGGTGGATCGCAGCGAGGTGGGCCACAGGCATGGGGTGCTCCAGGAATCGGGAGAGAAGGGCCGGTCGGATCGGAGGTCACTGCACGGGAACGAGGGGGGCGTCGAGAAGCCTCCGGTCTCCGTCGGTGCCGTGGGTCAACGCGGCCGCCACATCCTCATGAGGCGTGCCCAATCGGACGGCGCTGACCTCGTCCAGCAGCCGGAAATGCTCTTGACCGAGCTCGACATCCAGGGCGTCGAGGTATCCCTTCAAGTGAGCGGGGGTGCGGGGTCCCACGATGGGGATCAGCGAGGTCTGGACCTGTGCGGCGCGATGACGCAGCCAGGCCAGTGCGACCTGGATGGGACCCGTCCCAGCCTCCTCTGCAACAACGAGGACCGCGTCGAGCACAGCGGTGCGTTGCCCGGTGTCCTCGCCGGCAGTCCCCGTGGCCGCGGCCCTTGCGCTGAGCCGCCCCTGCCCGCCACTGCGGTATTTCCCGGTGAGCAGACCCCCTGCCAGCGGGGAGTACAGGACGACGCCCAGCCCGTGGGCCTGTGCCATCGGGATGAGTTCCCGCTCCGCGGAGCGTTCGGCCAGGCTGTACTCGGTCTGGATGCCGGCCAACGGCGCACGCCCGCTCAACTCCGACCGGACAGCGGCGCCCGCGACCCGCCAGGCCGGGAAGTTCGACAGTCCGCCATAGCGGATCTTGCCCGCTCGGATCAGGTCCTCGAAGCCGGCCAAGATCTCCGGCACCGGCGTCACACCGTCCGGGAAGTGCGGCATCAAGACGTCCACGTACTCGGTCTTCAACCGCCGCAAGCTCTCCTCCAGGGAACGGATCATGGTCTTGCGGCTGTTGCCCGTGGTCCCCGGCCGGATCCGGGTATGCCTGCTCCCGGTGTACTTGGTGATCACCACGAACTCGTCACGTTCACGACCGAGGAGATCACCCACGATGTTCTCGGCCTCGCCGTTCTGGTAGATGTTCGAGACATCGAACGTGGTGCCACCGGCTGCAACGAACGCCTCGAAGATCGCCTTGGAACCCGCCAGGCCCGCGGCGGCCGGCGCCGATCCGAAGTTGGCCGTGCCCAGCACGTACTCCGAGACCCGCAACCCGCTCTGTCGTCCGAAGGTCTGGTAGCGCACGAGATTCTCCTAAGGGCACGAGTTGTGAGGTAGGGTTCGAACCTTACCATCGAAAACGAATGGTCGTTCTTTATGCCGAGAGTCACCCAAGCTCACCTCGACGCACGCCGTCAGCAGATCATCGAGGCAGCCCGTGCCCGCTTCGCCACACACGGTTTCGCCCGGACGTCCATGACCGACCTCGTCGAAGCCTCCGGCCTGTCCGTCGGAGCGATCTACCGGTACTTCAAGGGCAAGGACCAGATCGTCGCGGCCATATGCGAGCAGGCGAGCCAGGCGCTCCCCACCGAGCTGACGGCCGAGTCCGCGCACGACTTCCTCCACCACATCCGCACCATGGCGCGCACGGAGGACCACGCCCGGCTGGTCGCGCAGATCTACGCCGAGGCCGCCGTCTCCCCTCCGCTCGCCACCCTCGTCCGGCGGCAACTCGACGACCTGCGCGCAGCGGTCGCCGCGCTCCTGCCCGACCGGAAGCCGGCGGAAGCGAACCGGATCGCCGAGGCGTTCGTGGCCCTGTGCGACGGCTACAGCCAGCAACTCGCCGTGCGCGGCGACCTCGACCCGGCCCCCTTCACCGCGGCCCTCGTGGCGATCATCGAGTCATGACCAAGCACCGTCGCGGCACCTGAGAAAGCCCGAGCAAGGTGGTCCGCGCGTCGGCGAGGTGCGCGCGCATGTGGCCCCAGCAGCGTCGGGGTTGCGGTCGGCGACCGAGCGTCGACAAGGAGCTCATGTGCGGGCTCGTATCCCGCTCACCGCTGCGGACTGGCCGAGCGCAGCTTCACGTTGCCGCCACTGCCCGCGAGGTCACGGATGACGTCAACGCCCATCAGCTGCTTCGTGCGATCCGACATCTGCGCGGGCACGGAGCGAATCGATCCGGACTACAACGCGCGGCTGACCGTCCGGCTGCTGTTCGACGGTTGCCGACGGCAGGAGCAAGGGCACCCGAAGATGCGGGCGACAGCGGCGCTTGCGGCTGCAGGCGTGTGCGCGACCGGCGCCACCGGTACATGACCAAGTGTCGGGACCGGAACATTGTCCTGACCTCTCCCGGAAACCGAAAGGTTCGTCCAGAAAGGACACCTCCGGATCCTGACCTCCGGTGAGAGGGCACAACACCTTTGGCCGGAGTCATGAACCTGGCAGAAGTCCACGAAGGGGACGCCGGGCGTTCGACGAGATGGTGCACCCGTTCCGTGAGGACCAGGGGGACGAGCCCGCGCCATGCGCTGAGTGGAGCGCGCGGGACCTGGTCAACCACCTGGTGTGCGAGCAGATGTGGGCGCCGCACGTGCTCGCCGGCCAGGCCTTGGGCGAGGTCGGCGGCCGCTACGACGGCGACGTGCTTCCGCATACCTGGCAGAACCGCGTGGACGGTGGCCGCCACGCCGAACAAAGTTTGGTGTCGATCTGCCCACCCACTTCGACCATCCAGGACTCCTGCCGTCGGTTGAACGCGGTCTGCCGGCCTGCGACGACAGTTCGGCAAAGGGAGTCCGACGACCGACCGCGTTCTACGGCGTGAACGTCTTGTCCGGGATCCATTCCACCGCCACGCGGGCAGCGCTCCTGATCGCTTCGATCCCTGTGTTTGCACCACGATTCGTCGACATTGGACAGTCTTCATCCGGCTCAGGCCATGCGTCGGTGCACACGCCGGGGTCGTGATCTCGAATCACGCAGGACCGCTCCTCACGTCGCCTCCGTGCGGACCACCGTGGGTGGTGACCGTACCCTCGACAACGCAAGATGCAGAATATGCAACCAATCAGAGATAGGCCCAAGTCATGAACGATGACGGGCACATCCGCGCCCTCCGGATCCTCGAAACGCTGGCAGGCTTGCAGGAGCCGGCCCCCCTGAAGACGATCTCCGAGCGAGCGAGGAGGCCGGTCTCGTCTCCGCCCAGGTGCTCTACGTTGCCGGAGGTCCGACAGTATGAAGATCTTCCGCGATATCGAAGAACTCCGGCAGGCTGTCGACGCTCACCTTGGGTACGCCGACTGGCACACCGTCACCCAGCAGCAGATCAACGCCTTCGCCGACGCCACCGGCGACCAACTCACAAGCGAAGGCAGGACACGCGGCTCTTCTTGTGCCCGAACCCCCAGCGGGCCTGCCGGATCGGGTCATCGACCGACGGGTCTGGACCACGCCCGTAGCGCACGGTGTAGTCGGCGACCGGTCGTTCGGTGATCTCCCACCCCGCCGCCCGCAGGGCGCCCGCAGAGTCAGGGCGGGCACCGCCGTCGAGCAGGCTCGGCAGGTGCGAACCGATGGCCTCGACGGTGCCCGCGTACAAGTCATGATTGCGAAACTCGGGGGACTCCTGCCCGAGCACGATCTCGTAGCCAATGTGGCTGCCGGGCGCGGACAGTCGGTCGACCAGCCCGAGCACACGCTCCTCGACCGGACGCGGGAGGTATGGCAGCACCCCCTCGGCGATCCAGGTCGTGGGCAGGTCTACCGAGAAGCCGGCGGCCAGAAGCGCGACGTCCCAGTCCTCGGCGAGGTCGACGCTCAGCCGGTCGCAGCGCACCCGCGCCGTCGCACCGACTGCGTCAAGGATCGTGGATTTGAAGGTCAGCACGTCCGCACGGTCGATCTCGAAAACCCGCACCGCCGCAGGCAAATCGAGCCGCAGCGCACGGGTGTCGAGACCGGCCCCGAGCAGCACGATCTGCGGTGTCGCGGCCGCTCGCACCGCGTCGTCGAAGACCCGGGTGCGCAGGCCGCAGTAGGCACCCAGGCGGCCCCACACAGGGTCCTCGTCGCCGGCGTCGACGTCCTCGATGCGGGTGGGCATCTCGACACCGGAGCGCGCTTTCCGGACGAAATGCTCGGCGTACTCGTCCCGGACGAGTCCGTCGGGGCGGCGGGTTTCGATCGCCCGGATGGCGGCAATCATGAGGGCGGTGGTGCTCACGCCCTCGGCCAGTTCGGCATCGGTCACGTAGATCAACGGTACCGACCGATATTACCTTCACCTGGAGGGATAGTGGTGATCATCACACAAATATCGAATTACTTGCAGGGCCACGAATAAATGCGACTGTTGGCATGTTTTACAAGGGTTCTGGTCGTTTCCTGATCTGACTGAGCGGGTTTGGCGCGAGAAGGATCAGAAACAGCCGACCTGTGCTGCACGAGGACCGAAGCGTCACGAAAACCGTCAGTCCCACAAGGGGTCCATACCCTAGCGTCAGCTTCGACGACCGTTGCCGGAGGCCGGACAAGAGGGCCTAAACGTGCGCACTATGCGACCCCTGGTGTGCGCGCGGCACCCCAGACAGTCGAGTGGAACGATGCCCCGACGCCGACGCTACGCGACGACTCCGATGAACTGGCTCGTCCTGGCGCAGCTGCGTTCTGCGACCTGAACCACCGCTTCGCCCGGGCTAAGACTCCATTACCAGGCCCTTTCGTGATCAGACCCTAGTCCTACGCATCTCGGCCGAGTCCTGACGCCGGAGCAACGCGTCCGCCGTCGCACGGGTGACAAACGTGTCACTGGCGTCTAGCACCAGTCCCAGCAGCGGCCCCTGGTCTCGAACCTCTCTGCAAAGTTGTCTTGCTGCTGAATCAGTCAACATGGCGTACGGTCCTTTTCGCCGAGCTCGGCCTGCTGCTGTTGCGCCAAGACCGGAACCTGGCCGACCGCTTCCCCGAGATCATGCAGGCGTCCGGCTGGGCGACGTCGTGCTCGACGGGGAGATCGTCGCACTGCGCGCGGGCTGGCTGGACTTGTGTGCTCGCCGCGCGCCCGCGACTCGAGCGTAAGACCGAAGTCTTTGGTCAGCGTGCGCTGGGCTCTCTGGATCGACCTTCGACAACGTCGGCGTGAAAGCAGTTTCGTGCCAGATCGATGCTGCGTGAAAGAGAGTCGAACGGGAGCGGTTGCGTGGCGAGAGCGCCCTCGTGCAGCACGAGGAGCTGCACGGCGAGGATGGCGGGGTTCGCGCATCGCGCGGCGGTGGCGAGTTCTTCGAACAGGCTCAGCAGCCAGAGCTTTTGGTCCGCTGCCGTCCCGCAGAAGGACCTCGTCGAGAAGGAGCTCGCCGACGGCACGCTCGTGCCCCCTTCGACTTCGGCCTCGATCGCGGGCGTTTCACTTGTTACTTCGTGTGGCGAGCGGACCGGCCGCAGTCGACGGCGGTGGTCGCCTTCCTCGCCTGGCTGGCTTCCGTCGTCGATCACCGATCCGACCGCACCGGTGCAGGCAAGCGGTCAGCGTGATCCGGCGTGGGCGGCCTTGATCAGGAGTTCGTGCAGGACGACCCGCTCGGCTTCGGTCAGCGTTCCGACGGACTCGGCCAGGACCGCCCCGAGGACGATCGATCCGGCCTCGTGGGCGCGCTTGCCCTCGTCGGTCAGTTCGTGCCGGGTGGCCCGCCCGGGACCGTCCACCCGCTTCAGGAGGCCGCGGTCGATCATCCGCTTGGCGAGCGCGCCCATGGACTGGTCGGTCTGGAAGGTCAGTTCCGCCAGCGTGTGCAGTGAGGCGTCCGGCTGCTCGTGCAGGTGCCGCAGGACGTCCCACTGCACCAGCGAGAGCCCGTGCGCGGACAGCCGGCGGTTGGCTTCACGGTGGTGCCGCCATTGCAGCCGCTTCACCGCGAGCCCGATCTCCTGAAGCGACGGTGCCACCCACGCAGAGTAACCCACCACCGGCGACTCTCCTCACGATTGGCAAACTAAGTATCTTTATATAAGCTTACTTACACGGCCGCGTGAAGACATCGACCGAGGAGCCAATCCCATGAGCACATCCGCCCCCGCCGGCAGCCTCCGGCCCACCCGCGTCGTCAGCGCACCACTCGCCGGTGGCACGGTCAACGTCGAAGACCGTGACCACACCCGCCCCTTCCTTCTCCTGCACGGCGGCGGTGGCCCGGCGACGGTGACCGGGTTCGCCGAACTGCTTGCGCAGCGCACGCACTCCCGCGTGCTGACCCCGACCCACCCCGGCTTCGCGGGCACCCCACGGGTGCCGGGCGTGGACTCCACCCGCGCCCTCGCGGCGGCCTACGTCGGCATGCTCGACGAGCTCGAGCTCAGCGAGGTCACCGTGATCGGCAACTCATTCGGTGGCTGGCTGGCCGCCGAGATCGCACTGCTGGGCAGCCCTCGGGTCAGCAGCGCAGTGATCGTCGACGGCATCGGTATCGAAGTCGAGGGACACCCCGTGACGAGCGTCGCCGGTCTCGCACCCGCCGACCTGCAGAAGCTGTCCTTCCACGACCCCCGCAAGGCACCCGCGCCTACCGCGGCCAGCGGAACCGGCCCCAGCCCGGACATCCAGGCCTTGATCTCGTACACCGGCCCGGCGATGTCCGACCCCACCCTGCTGGAACGGCTCCGCACCCTCGGCGACTTCCCCGTCCACATCGTGTGGGGCGAAAGCGACGGGATCGTCAGCCCGGAATACGGCAAGGCGTACGCGGCCGCGATCCCGATGTCGATGTTCACCCCGCTTCCCCGCTCCGGCCACCTGCCCCAGGTCGAGACGCCTGAGGAACTCCTCGGCGCCATCTTCGGCCTCGGCGATGGCGCCGCCGGCCGCGCCTGATCCGTCTGTGCCGGCAGACCCCACTCTGCCAAGGTTTTGCGCCACGATCACACCATGCCCCGGATCGTCTCCTCGGCGACCTCGCGCTGCCATCCCAGCGACGTGCCGCGGACTTGGAACTCGGTCGTCGACATCCGACCGTAGAACGCGAAGCGCAGCCCACTCGCGACGGCGCTTCGCGTTCGGCGTCTGGAGCCCGCGCGACGCGGAGCAATCGCAGCGATGTTCGTAATCGAGTTGGCAACACCAGCCATGCCGCTCCTCGCTGTTGATCGTCGCAAGGCAAGGCTGTAATGCGAACGTCCTGCCCTTCAGGACGCGGGAGCAGCAGTCTGCTCTCGAACGGCCGAACGCGTGGCGAAGAGCGAGGCCCTTCTCAACGGGGCCGAAGGCTTGTCGTTGAGCGTCTCAGCTTTGCCGAAGGTTGCCGATCACGTATTCGGCCATTTTCGCGAGTCCGCCGCAGCGGTCGTTGTTCCAGTAGCTGCCGGGTAGGTCTGTGCCTTGGATGTCGAAGGTGAGCATCTGGTCTTCGGTGACTTGGACGGAGACGGAGCATTCGTCCATGTGCCGGAACACGTGGTAGACGACTGCGGGGAGGCCTGCGATCGACGTTTCGGTCCATGGATCGAGTTCGCCGTCCTTCTTCAGGCTGTCCACCGACAGTTCGGTGAGAGTCATGGGACCGTCGATCGGCTTCATGGCCGAGATCAGCGCACCGAGGTGGTTGTTCCAGGAGCAGCCGAAGTCAGAAGGGCCGTTTCGTACGTTCGCGCGGATGTCGTTGGGCGGGTCGGCCACGACGGCGGCGGCCTGGTCTTTGGTGAGCAGGCTGCACGGGTCTGCGTCGAACTTGGCCAGGTCGACGGGCCGGTCAACCTGGGTGAGCGGCAGCGGCGCGCCGGTTTGTGCCGGAGCAGGTGGCTGCGGGAGAAGGCGTTTCGGTGTCGACGGCCCGCACCCGCTGAGCAGGTTGGCTGCGAGGACCACGATCCCGGCGACCACCAATGCCCTCATGCCGGGGCTGCCGAGGGCTCGATGCGCCACTGCTTCTCATTATCCATTCCGGAGTTGCTGGGCAGGTCGGGGATATCCGGGAATTCAGTGTCGCTCCGCACCAGCGCGATCGCTTGCGTGGTGAACCCGCTCAACGTGGTTTGGGCCTCAGAGAACAAGCCGACGATGGAGCTGACAAGGGTGGCGAACGCGTCCACCACTGCGTCGATCAGGTCCTTCGACGTGAAGATGTCCGCGATGGGAATAATCGAGGTCACGATTGCGATGATCGACTTATAGCCCAGTTTGCCCAGCTCGACAGCGCACGTTCCGATGAACTCGATGGCCTTGCTGTAGGTCTCGATCACACAGTTGGCGATCTCGGTGAGAATGCCGGACATACCGGCGACGACGTTCTGCTGACCTTCGAGAGCTTTTCCGACCCTGCCTGCGTAGGTGGTGAACTGGTCTGCGGCGCGTCCGCTCCACGTACCGCTCACGGACTGCACGGCTTCGTCGATGTTGTCGCCGGCATCCGCGAGGGTGTGGTTCTTCGCGAACTCCATGGCCAAGTTCTGGACCTGGACTGCGTTGCCCAACAGGTTGTTGCGGACGTCTTCCAGCAGTTGCAGGATGTCGCCCCGACCGAGAAGCTCGGCGATCTTGCGAATCTTCCCGTCGGCTTCTTCCGGATACGGTTTCGGTCGTGCTGGCGGGCCTGGAGGGACGGCTGCCGATGTAGCATGATCAGTTCATCCCCTCTTCCTTCGCGCGCAGTTGCTTGAGGTCCTCTTCGTCCTGGGTCTCGTAGTAGTCAGCCGCCTTGTCCAGCGCTTCCGCGAACCGTTCCAGCTGCACCGCACCCTTGCCGGTCTTGTCACGGATCCCTTCGATGGCGTCGTTGAAGGTTGTGACGACGCCAGCCTTAGCACCCAGCATCCCGACGTCGTCGTCGCGCAGGATCATCTGCGACAAGTCCTCGATGCCGAACTTGACGACCTTGTCGCGCGCGGCGTAGATGTCGTCTGTCGCTGCCCGCAAGGCCTCGGGGTAGACCTCGAAACGCGAGCCGGCCGCCGCGTTGCCCAACGGGTTGAAGTTGCCGTTGCTCATCGGACCTCCCGTGCCGCGTCCTCGACCATGGTCTTGCGCCGGGTCGACGCCGCCGACTCGGCGTTGTTGATCGCACGCAGGACGTGCCCGGACAGGCTTGTTCCGGTGTGGGCGGCAACCGCGTCACGGTTGAGGTCCACTGAGACCAGTCCGCCCGAGCCGTCCACCGTCACCGTGCCGAGACCCGCGCCGATGTCGAGCACCAGCGGCAGGCTCTCCCCGGCCTTCGCGGCCTGCTCGACTGCGGCCACGCGCGCGTCGATTTCCTTCGCGAGGTTGTAGAGCTGGTCTTCGCTGATCACCAGCGTCCACCTCCCGGCTCCGGCTCGTCGGTCAGGAAGTCGAGCTCCTCGAAGCTCTGGTCGTCGTCCGGTTCGGGCTGGTAGTGGGCAGGTTCCGGCGCGGTCGCGTGCCGCTGCGGTGCGGGGCCCGTGGCCGGCGGAGGCGGCGGTTGTTTGCCGAACAGCGCGTTCAGCTGCGGCAACGACGACGCCAGCGCTTCGTTGCGCGCGTTGCGGATGGCGTCGACGATGTCGAGCCCTAGCTTCTGCCCGTGCGCACCGTGGAGCGCCCGGTCATCGATCCGCAGGTCGACCAGCTTTCCCTGGCCCGTCACCATCGCGCTGACCAGCTGATCGGCCGACCTCGCGGTGTGCCTGACGGCCGAGAGCTGGGCGTCCAACTCACCGGCCTGCCGCTGCATCAGCCGCAGATCAGGGCGCGGCGCGGTCATGACCGCAGCACGGTGTCGAGCATCCAACTCCCCTTACTCCAGGTTCCATCAAGTGACGGAACGTGCCCAGTGGATCTTACGGTGACTCGCGGACACAGCAGAACCGGACGAAGAACAGCCGGGGCTGAGTGCTGGATGCCGACCAACCGCCGCCGGGCCGGACATGGTGTCGAACGGCGGAAGCGAGAGCTGATCATCGCCGTTGGCGACTTCGACCAACTATCAGTGGCCCCCGCGTGTCGGCGTCGTCATGCCACCGACTTCCCTTAGAAACGTTCGGTCCGCGACCCGAGCGACAGGCGTGTGGTTAGTGTGCAACTCGCCCCTCGGACACAGATTCATGGGAGCTCTCCCACACCGCAGAGTGAGGACCCGCGGCGGCGGTCTTACGTCGACGATCACGGCAGCTCACCGTTCGGCTCGACACGGTCATCCCTACTATGTCGATGCCGACGGAATCGTGTACTGGAATGCGCCCTGCGAAGGCGGGCTGACCTTCGGGCTGTTTAACCTCGATCCCACAGGCCTGCCCAGCGGTGTTCTGCACCAGCGGCCCGACGGTTCCGAAGTGCTGCGAACGATCGACGGCTACCGCCTGGAGGTCGACACCGGAAACGGAGTGGCGGTCTTCGCATCGAACGGGCAGCGTCGATCGGCGGCCGACGTCTTCCTCGTCAAGCCCTAGCTGTAGCGCCCGCCTCGCCCGCCGGTAACGGCATCGGCGGCGAGGGCGACCGGATCGTGTGGGCACCGAGGACTCGACCGACGAGAGGCTAACGCGGCTGCTGGCGCCGCGACGTCAAGACCGAACTCTTCGCGCCGTCGCTGGACATCGGGACGAGGCACTACCGCTGGTTGCGCCCGCACCGGACGTCGAGGCTGACCACTCACCCTTCGGGCTGGTAACCAGCACTTTTCCCAGGTGGGTTGCTCCGCCCGGGTTACGTTCGCGGGCATGTGTCGCCGGGTGGGAACGGTCCCGCTGGCGGGTGAGCCAGGAGGTTGCGATGGCTGCGTCGGTGCGGCCGTCGGTGCAGTTCGAGCCACTGGCGCGGTTCAACCCAGAACGCACGGCTCCAAAAGGCCTGTGAGCTGTAGTTTTCTGGTGTTGCCGACATCGAGCGGCACCGGCGTGGAGGCACCCGGTGCCCTCGAACAAGACCCAGAGCGACAGGTCGTCACTCTGGGTCCAGGGGACGGTCGAAGTCCATCGCGGACGGACCGCGAACTGCTCGACGTGCACAACTTGAACATCGTGAATCCCACCGGTACCAGCGCTGGTCGACCGGGGCGGGAACTGGCGCGATACAGTTCAGCCGGCCCGCACCGCCTACCCGGTGGCGGCGTATCGTGGACCACGAGGAGCGCGCAGCCGGAGAAACCGGCAAGGAGGCTCTCGTGGATTACGAAATTTTCGACCTTGGTACCGTCCGGTTACAAGAAGGCGCCACGCTCAGCGATGCCAAACTCGCGTACAAGACATACGGCGAGCTCAACGGTGACAAGAGCAATGCGATCGTTTACCCAACGTGGTACTCCGGGCAGCATTACGACAATGAATGGCTGATCGGCGAGGGGATGGCGCTCGATCCGGCGAGATACTTCATCATCATTCCGAATATGCTGGGCAACGGGTTGTCCTCGTCGCCGAGCAACACGCCCGCGCCGCATGACCGCGCGTCGTTTCCCCGGGTGACCATGTACGACAACGTCCAGTTCCAGCACCGGCTGGTGACCGAGCGCTTCGGCATCGGGACACTGGAGTTGGTCACCGGCTGGTCGATGGGCGCCGGGCAGACCTACCAGTGGGCGGTCAGCTTCCCCGACATGGTCAAGCGGATCCTGCCGTTCTGCGGATCGGCGAAGACCAGCCTGCACAACTTCGTGTTCCTGGAAGGGGTCAGGGCGGCGCTTACCGCGGACGCGGCCTACAACGGCGGCCGGTACGACAAGCAACCCGACATCGGGCTCCGCGCCATGGCGCGGGTCTACGCCGGCTGGGGCTTCTGCCAGCAGTTCTACCGGGAGACGATCTACGAGCGCGAGCCACTGGGC
Organism: Amycolatopsis sp. NPDC005232; assembly: GCF_040607795.1. Taxonomy (NCBI): domain Bacteria; kingdom Bacillati; phylum Actinomycetota; class Actinomycetes; order Pseudonocardiales; family Pseudonocardiaceae; genus Amycolatopsis; species Amycolatopsis sp. NPDC005232. The sequence continues at coordinate 67,945 of NZ_JBEXHL010000003.1, forward strand.
TACGCGTCCCTGGAAGACTTCCTCGTGGCCTTCTGGGAGGGCCTGTTCCTCAAGCGCGACGCGAACAACCTCCTGACCATGCTGTGGACCTGGCAGCACGCCGACATCGGCAACACGCCGGGAATGCGCAGCGTCGAGGACGCGCTCGGCGCGATCCGGGCGCCCGCGATCGTGATGCCTGCGCAGCAGGACCTGTACTTCCCGCCCGAGGACAACGAGTGGGAAGTCAAGCACATGCACCGGGCGGAACTGCGCGTCATCCCGGGAGCGTGGGGACATTTCGCCGGTGGCGGCCTCAACCCGGAGGACACCCGGTTCATCGACAACGGCCTCAAGGAACTGCTCGCCACGGAAGTTTGATCCGCCTGGCCTCGACGCGGCTCCACCCGGTCCGTGTCGGAGCATTCCTGCGCAGCCTGGAGGGAGCATCATGACCAGCAGCGCAGAATATGCACAACGAACCGCTCCTTCGGGAGCCGCCCCGCAAGTGCCGTCGCCGCGTGCGGGTGAGCCCGCCACGACCGCCTTCGCCCCCACAGCCAGCGGGGTGCCCCTGGCGCTGGCGGGGTTCGGATTCTCGCTGACGATTCTGTCGTTGGCCAACACAGGTGTCGTGGACCAGCGGACGGCCACGCTGTTCGTTCCCGTCGCGATGGGCACTGGTGCGCTCGCCATGCTCGTCGGCGGGATCTGGGAGTTCCGCGGCAACAACCTGTTCGGTGCGACGTTCTGTTCGGCGTATGCCTGCTTCCTGTTCACCACGGCGCTGATCGTGCAGTTCTACGCCCCGATGATCACCGAAACGGCGGGAGCAGCGAATTTCGCCCGCATGTTCGGCGCTTACCTGATCGTGTGGGCGTTGTTTACCGCGATGCTCGCCGTCGGGGCGCGGGTGGTCAACGCACCCGCGTTCACCGCGTTCGTGTTGCTGGTCGTGGTTTACGTGCTGCTGGGCCTCGCCAACCTCATCGGATCGGGAGCCACCGCGATCGCGCTGACCAAGGCCGGCGGCTGGGTCGGCCTCCTCGACTCCCTCGTCGCGTTCTACCTGTGCTCAGCCATCGTCCTCAACGACGTCAGCGGACGGGGCCTGCTGCCGATCTGGCCGCCCAGGCGGACGGCGCACTCGGCCTGAGTGGACCGCGCGCGGCAACTGGAGCCCTCCGGTGGGCCGGTGGCGAGCGCCGCCGAGACTTTCCCCGGCGGCCGGGCGCCGCCGGACCGTCGGCGGGCGTTCTCGAGGAAGGCACGACAGCCGGGTTCGTCTCGTCTGCGCGTTGGACGACGGAGAATTCGGCCTTCGCCCCCAGTCCGGAGAGTGGACGGTAGACGACGCTGGGTACCGCGATCCGGTCGACCCGATCCGGGACCAGCGCGACACCGACCCTCGCGGCGACGAGCTCGAGCACGCTGAGCGTGCTGCCGGCGCGGTGGCGCATCGGTTCGGCGTCGAGGCCGAGACATGCCCTCAGAGCGTCGGGGATCGGATCTTCGCGTGTTCTTGTCGAGTAACCCACTCGATCCGAGAAGGAACCGGGGCCGGACCGATTCCTTTTCAGGCCCGGCCGGGTCCAACCATCCATGACGACGCTCTCTTCGCGACGCCTGGTGCTCAGCACCCTGGTGTCGCTCAATGGCGTGATCAGCAAACCGATGGCGTGGGCCGGGCCCTACTTCGGCCCGGGCAGCGCGACGGCGTCGCTGGCGGCGTTGCGCGGCTGCTCGGCGATGCTGATGGGCCGGCGGACCTACGAAGTCTTCTCCCGGCAGTGGCCGGACACCCCCGGCGAATACGCCGCCTACCTCAACGCCATGCCGAAGTACGTGTTCTCCTCGACCCTGCGAGATCCGCACTGGACCAATACCACCGTGCTCGACACCGAGATCACCGAAACCGTCGCCGCGATGAAGCGGGAGCCGGGCGGGGACTTGATCGTCTACGGGCACGGCCGGTTCGGGCGGACGCTCACCACGGCCGGGCTGGTCGACGAGCTGGCCGTGACCGTCGTGCCCGTGATCGTCCCCGACGGCGCCTCTTTTTCCGACCCCGGCGACGCGCCGAGCACCTGGGAGATGCTCAGCGCGGGCCCGGGCGCCGATCCAGGGCTGGTGTCCTTGCGCTACCGGCCACGACGAGGATGACGGATATGCCGCAGACATGGGACGGTCTCGAGGAGTACCGGCCGGAGCTGGTCGCCTTGTGCTACCGGATGACGGGTTCGGCGCACGAGGCCGAGGACCTCGTGCAGGAGACCTACCTGCGAGCGTGGCGCAGCCGCGCCTCCTTCGAAGAACGCGCGTCGGTACGTACCTGGCTGTACCGGATCGCCACGAACGTATGCCTCACGGCGCTGCAAGGGCGGGGCCGCCGAGTGCTGCCGGCCGGGCTCGGCGCCCCGGGTGAGGACCCGGACGTACCGTTGGCCGCGGCCGAGGTCCTCTGGGTCACGCCGCGGCTCGGTGACCCGGCCCAGGTGGCCGAACAACGCAGGATGCTGCGGCTCGCCCTGGTCGCCAGCGTGCAGTACCTGCCGCCGCGGCAACGCGCGGCGTTCCTGCTGCGCGAAGTGCTGGCCATGCCGGCCACCGAGATCGCCCAGGTGCTCGACACGAGCGTGCCCGCGGTCAAAAGCGCCCTCCAGCGCGCACGCGCCCGGCTCGACGAACTGACGCCGGCGCCGGAGAACTTCGCCGAGCCGGACTCGCCCGCGGCGCGCGACGTCCTGAACTCCTACATCTGTGCCTTCGAAACCGCCGACGTCGCGGCCCTGACCCGCCTGCTGCGCGACGACGCCACCCTCGAGGTGATTCCATCCGGGTTGTCCCTGTCCGGGAAACGCTCGTGCGTTCCGTTCCTGGCCGAGCACGTGCTCACCGCGCCCGGGCTGTACCGGATGTACCCCACGGTCGCGAACGACCAGCCGGCCGCCGTGGCCTACTACCGGGAGCGGACCGACGCGCCCTTCCGGCCGTTCGGGTTGGCCGTGCTGACCGCGGACACCACGCACCTGGCGTCGATCACGACCTTCCTCGACCCGGAACTGGTCGGCGCGGCGGGCTTTCCCGACGACCCTGACCGGGTGCGGTTCCCGCATGATGGCAGTCGCGCCGCGCGGGAAAGCAGTCATCCGGCGGCGTCGGCCCGGTAACTGCCGGGGGTGGTCGCGTACTCCCGCCGGAACGCTTTGGCGAAGGCGAACGGAGAGCTGTACCCGATGGCGGACGCGACCTGCGCCAGCGTCTTGTCGGTGGTGCGCAACAGCTGAGCAGCGGTGGTCATCCGCCAGCGCGTGAGGTACGTCAACGGCGGTTCGCCCACCACGGAGGCGAATCGGCGGGCGAAGGCCGCGCGCGAAAGCCCGGCGACCGCGGCGAGCTGCTCCACCGTCCACGCTCGGCTGGGCTCGGCGTGCATGGCCGCCAGCACCCGGGACATCACGGCGTCGGTCAACGCGGCCGACCAGCTCGTTGCAGTGTTTTCGGAGCCGGCCATCCACGCGCGGAGCAGATACACCAGCAGAGCGTCCACAAGCGACGGTGCCACGGCGGCGGCCCCGGGCGGCGCCTCGTACAGCTCGGCGCCGAGCAGGTCCACCATTGCCCGCAGACCCGGATCACGTCCGGGAGCGGCAGGCAGGTGGACAACCTCCGGCAGATCCCGCAGCAGCGGATGAGGACGGCGGCGGACCAGCTTGTACGCGCCGCACACGATCGTCGACCGAGCCCCGGGCCCGGGCAGCGCGAACCGCCCGAATGATCCGCCCGGCGTGTCACGAACGGGAGCGAACGGAGTGAGGTCCGCACCCGGTGCGGAGACGATCGCGTGCGGAGTACCCCGGCCGAGCAGCACCACATCCCCAGGCCCCAGCTGAACCTCCGCGAACGCGGCCCCGTCCAGGGGAGCCAGCCGACAACTGCCTTGCAGTACAACGTGGAACGCGGCACCCAGGACCTGATCGAAGCGCAGACCCCACGGTGCGTGGACCTCGGTGAGAGCGGCGACCGGCCGACCCGCTCGCATCGCCGTCAGGATGTCGGCCAGCACGTCCATGCCGGAAGTCTACAACTGCGAGACGATGAGACAAAGAAACACGACCATCAATCATTTTCTGTCTCTTGGGATCGTCATAATCTGGCGTCAGTGTTCATTGATCGCGAACTGGAGATGACGATGAAGACGGTATGGGTCGAAGGCGCAACGGGTAAGGCGGGCAAGCGCGTTGCGGCTGCGCTCGCCGCAGCGGACGTTTCGGTGCGGGCGGCGTCCCGGCATCCGGGCGCACCCACGGCGAACGTCACCCCGGTCCTGTTCGACTGGGCCGACGAGTCCACGTGGGCGGATTCCGTTGCCGGCGCCGACGCCCTGTTCCTGAAGGGTCTCGACGTCCTCGACAACGCGGCCTCGTTGTTCGCGCGTCTCATCGCCGCCGCCCCGCAGGCGGATCACGTGGTCCTCATGTCCGCCTTCGGTGTCGACAAGGCACCGGAGGCTGCTCCCCGTGCGCAAGTCGAGCAGGTGGTGCGGGAGTCGGGCCGGAACTGGACGATCCTGCGTCCCAACTGGCTGATGCAGAACTTCGACGAGGATGACGCGGTGTACGCCAGGGCGATCCGCGACGACGCCGAGCTCTACGCGGGAAGCGGAGGCCATCGTGCGGGTTTCGTCGACACCCGCGACGTCGCCGACTCGGCCGTCGCGGTGCTGACGACCGACGGCCATCACGGCCACGGCTACGACCTCACCGGCCCTCAGTCCCTGACGTTCGCGGAAGTGGCCGACACGCTGTCCAGCGCGTCAGGGCGGGCCATCCGTCACGTCGACGCCGACCTCGAGGCGCACCGGGCGCATTTCGCCCGCTCGGGTCGTCCGAACGCGTGGGTCGACCACATGATGGATCTGTTCGTCTTCGTGCGCGCCGACGTCTTCGACGGCGTCACCGACGATGTGCGGCGGCTGACCGGCCACGCTCCGCGCACTCTGGATGCCTACGCGCGGGAGGTTTTCGCCGCGACGTCTCCTGCGCCCTCAACGTCGATCGCCTGACCAGTGCAGGTTTGGTAGCGAAGACAGTGCGCACGTGCCAGGCGGGCGCGGGGCCGATTCGGGCTCGCCCGGCTACTTCCCGCGCGTCGCTGCGGGAAGTAGCCGGGACACTGTCAGCCAACGATTGTCCGGTCGAGGCGGTCGAGGCGGGAGGAACCCGCCCCGTCGTGAGGAGAAGGTCACCGTGGTGCGTTACCTGTTGTCGATGCGCTGCCGCGAAAGTGAGGTCCGCGAGCCGGCGAACGAAGAGGCGATGTTCACCCGCGTCGGCGAAGCATGATCGTGACGCCGTTGGCCGATAGCGGGGTTCACTGCCGAGCGGCACGACCGGTGCCCCCGTCACAACGGCCAATCCTGAAGCACTCAGGCGAGAAACAGCTCGGGACGACCCGGGTCCATGAGATCAGGATCGTGCTTGATGAGCTCCTGTTCGAACGCTTGCCACCCGCGCGACCGTACGTACGCCGCCTCCGCCGCCGACACAGGCACCAGCCACACGATGGCCGCTCGGTTACCCCCCGGCAAGTCGACACCGAAGAAGCCGTCGTCGTAATAGACCGGGTTGGCGGCGTACAACGCTTCCATGCGGCTTCCGTGGACAGCGGGCCAGCACCGCTTCTCCGGAGGCGATCATCGCTTTCGCCACCCCAGCCACCAATGCCGGATACGCGCCGGTGTCGCCGCCGGCAGGACCGGCGAGGAAAATCTCCAAACTCAACCGCCGCCCGCTGGTTCGCGCGATCAGCTCGCGGTCGCTCAGACCCACCGTTGCGAACGACTCGGCACCAGGCTCGGCCGATCACCGCGGGGTTGCTGGCTTCCGGGCTAGGCCCGACAGCGGCCACGATCGTGTTTGCCTGCGTGATGGCAGTGTTCGCGATCGCCACGCGCTTCTCCGCCGCCCTGCGAGCGCTCACCAGGCCCGTCGCGGCGCCGGCCCGCTAGTTGCAGAGGCCGTGCAGCCACAGTGCCGTGTCGGCGACGATCCCGTGGTCAACTTGGCAGTTGCAGGCGTGTGGTTAACGTGCAAGATCGTCCTGGACGTGTTGGCGCTCCGATTCGCTCATGCCGCCGAGCACGCACATCAGCATCTTGTGCGACGGGTTCCGCGGGTCGTACTTCCCGCCCAACTCCGGCACCCACAGATCGACCCCATAGGCAGCGAACTTCGGCGCGATCAGTGAGAACTGGTTGCCGAACCAACACCGCGTGCCCTCGCCGACCACGATCGCATCCCATCCGCGGCGCGGATTCTTCAGCTCGGCGAGCAGGCGCGCACCTTCGACCCGCCGCTCCCACGGAACGGACCGCGACTGCCCGATGTCGAAGAACTCGGCCACAACCTGACCGCCGAGCGGTTCGACGAACTTCCGCACATTCCCGATCTGCCAACCACGCGAAGTCTCCGGGTCCTGGTTGTCCTCGGTCGAACACCGGCCGTACACCGCCAGCCTGGCCCACCCGCACCGCCGCGCACAGGGCGATCTTCGAGTACATCGAAGGCTGGTACTTGCCGCCGTCGCGAAGGCCGGGACAACGGTCCGTGTACTGACCGTTCTCGTTGCCGCGACAGTCCTCTTCGTGTGCGGCGTAGCGCGCCGGAACCGAACAACATGACCAGCCGCCACGTCCTCCTGGTCCAACAAGGTCTCGTGTTTCGCCCACCGGCCAGAGAAGGCGTAGCCGGTGTACCGAGGGTTCTCCAGAATCGACCGGACCGTGCTGCCCTGCCATCCGTCCACGAGCCGATGCCGATTCTGATCCGGACGCTTCGCCGACGGACACGGAACGCCCTCCAGATTCAGCTATGTTGCGGGCATCACCAACCGCATCGCGGAGGCCGTCGGCTCCATCGGCCGGGTGTCAGTGCGACCGGCCCGTTCACCTGATCGGCAGGTGAGCGAGGACGTGACCGGTCCGGGTGCGCAGGGCGCGTGAGCGCCTGTGGTCGAGGTGGACGAACGTGCGGTGCAGCCATCGGTCGTTGCCGTCGTAGCGTGGCGTGAACAACGTTCGCCCATGCAAGGTCACGCGGTTGTCGACCAGAGCGAGGTCACCCGGTTCCAGCGGCAGGGTTTCCGCGGCCGCCGCTACCGCGCCGTGCAGCACCTCGAGGGCGTTCTTCGCCTCTTCGTCATTGCCAGCGGTGGCGTGAAAGTCGACCTGGATATCGGGGTCGGCCGGCTCGCCCGTGAGCACCGCATGCTGCTGCGCACTGTCGCCGTCGCGGTTGAACGAGGGAGGGGCCTGCGTGGTGAACCGGGGTTCGGCGAGCACAGCGCTTATCTCGTCGGGCAGCGCGTCGACGGCCTTGCGGATGCAGGACAGCTGTAGCCCGGCCACTCGATCATGGTCCGCGCGGACGCACAGCAGCCCCACGTAGTCGGGGCGGCGTGGGTGGAAAGCGTTTTCCACATGCATCGCGAGGTGAGTGCTGCCGGCGTTGCTCTGCTGCTCTTCCATGCCCGGCACCGGAACGACGTTCTGCACCAGTGCGCCCGACTTTTCGCTGCGGTACGCGATCAGCTCGCCGAGCTGCATGGACAGCAAGCCGATCACTGCGGCGCCAACGGTCGCGACGCGCTCGACCGAGCCCGGCTCGGCAGGCGTCGGCCGCTCGGCGACACCGGGCAGGTTCCGGATCAGTAGCGCGCCCGAATCGCCGGGGTCGTACCGGAACTCTCGCAGGCGCTGGCGCACCCGGACCGGCAGCCGGTCCGAGCCCGCGCGGCAGACGCCGATCCAGTGCGGCTCGTCGATCATGCGCGGCGGTGTGCCGACCAGTTCACTTGCCACGGCTTCGACACGGGCTCGTTCTCCATCGGTCAACCTGAACTCGAGATCGTTGATCATGTTTTTCCCTTCGGCGGCCGACGGGTGGGCGCGGGCCTGTGCGGCGTAATCGCGTTGATGTCGTGCATCATGTTCGCGGCGCACCGTGACCGGTTACGCGGGCAGCTCCTTCGCTGCTTGCGGCGGCGCCCATCAGGTACGCAATCTGGGTCCGTGCGGAGACACCAAGCTTCTTGAAGATCCGGCCGAGGTAGGTTTCCACCGTTTTGTGGCTGAGCCCGATCTCGCGAGCGATCTGCTGATTGGTGCAGCCACGGCTCACCAGTTGTGCGACCTGTTCCTCCCGCACGCTGAGCAGCTTCAGCGTCCGCGACGCGATCAGCAGAGCCGAGGTTTCCTCGATGGTACCGAGATCATCCGGTATCAGGGGGAGGGATCGCCGTGGCTCCGGCACGCCCGGCAGTCCGCCTGATTCGCCTCCCAGCGGAATCATCTCGTTGCCGACTGCTTGGCCGGCATGGTCGGGCAGCTCACGGTAGAACGCCGTGGCCTCCATCAACATCGCAGGGTTCCGGGCGCCCAGGGCGGATTGCACGGCCTCTTCGGCGTACTGCTCGGCCAGGAGGAAGTCGCCGCGACCGAGGCTGGAACGGCCGAGGGCGATCGGAAATCTGGCGTGCAGATAGCCGTGGGCATGCTCGGTGGCCAGCCGATGCCCGCGGTCGAAATGCCGGGTGGCATCGTCGGACTGACCGAGCCGCCACTCGGCGACGCCGAGCCACCACAGGGTTTCCAGGCTTCGCAGCACTTCCTCGTCGGCGAGCCGGTCGACGAGTTCCGCGGATCCACGCGCCCACTCGACGGCGTCTTCCTGCCGGCCACGGGCAAGGCTGGCCCCTGCCAGTAGACTGAATGCGGTGGCGGTGTGGGTGTCGCTGGTCTCCGACCAGTTTGTCAGCACCAATTCGGTCACCCTCGACCAGCCTTGCCTGCCACCCGAGCCGATCGCCGTCGCCAAGCACTCGATCAGCAGGCCGAACCGCTCGCCCGGGCCGCTGGCCAGGACCAAGCCGCTCTCGATGTTCTCCCGGGCCTTGCCATAGCGGCCGAGCAGCCGATTAACCCTGGCCAGCCCTTCCGCGGCGTCCAGGCGGGTCGGCTGCCCCAGAAGTTCCCATTCGCGCCAGACGTCTTCGTAGATCGCGAGACTTTCGGTGAGGCACCCGGCCAGTGCCATGCTCCGAGCCAGCAGCACCCTCCCCCGGCTGTCGAACGCGCCCCGAAATACCCTGGCGGCCACATTCAGCCAGCGCTGGGCCCGGGCCGGCAGGGCGTACATTGTCTCCGCCGCGGCCGAGACCAGCACTCGTCCGCTCGCGATATCGCCGGGAACCGCGACATGCTCAAGATGACAGGCCTGTCGCTCCACGGACGCGTTGGACGAGCGCAGGATCAGCGCGGCTCTGGAGTGCGCATCATGCCGCCAGCCCGCCGACGCGCTGTGATAAGCCATCGCACGAACGACAGGATCGCGGAACCGGAACCAGCCGTGGCCAGCCAATTCGAGGACGGCCGCGGTAACGAGCTCCTCGAGCGCCGTCGCGGCGATCGAGGTCGTCGTCTCGGCGACGAAGGCGACGGTAGAGACGTCGAATGGATTCCCGCAGACCGCGGCGGCGTGCGCGATCAGCCGGACGCCGCCGCGCAACTGCTGCAAGTCGTCACCCTGGGCGTGCACCAGCGGCGGCGTGCCAGTGCTCAGCTCTTCCCCACTGGGCGGCACGCCATGCGGCGTGGTAGGTGAGGTCGCGCGCGCCAATTCGAGCGCGACTGCCGGATTGCCGGAGCTGTCACGATGAAGCGACCGGCGGCGGGCGCGGTCGAGTTCGGCGGGCAGCAGCCGATCAACCTCCGCCGCGGCGAGAGGGCCGAGGGCGACCTCATGGAGGACTCCCCAGCGACGGGCCCCAGCGATCACCTCGAGCAGGGCGTCACTCGACTGGGCAGGCCGGTAGCTGAGCACCAGGACGATCCGCGCGGGTGGGGGGTCGAGCAACAGAAACCGCAAGAGGTCTATCGAGGGCTGATCGGCCCATTGCATGTCGTCGAGGAACACAACCAGCCCGCACCCAGCCGCGAGCCGGAGCAGTACCGCCCGTGCGAGGCCGAACGCGTGTGCCTCCTCGGCCGGATCACTCGGCTGATTCGGCACCCAACGCGAACGCAGGATGGGGAACAACCTGGCAAGAATCGGTAGGTCGGTCTCATCGATTCCGTCGAAGACCGCTTCCTGCGCATGACGCAAGCACTTGTCGAGGGCACTGGCGAACACTCCGGACGGGGTCATCGACGTCGGGCGGTCCGCCACGCCTGTGGCCACCGTATGGCCCAACATGCGGGCATGCGCCATGAGCCTTGCCGCAAGCCGGGTCTTCCCGATTCCCGGCGGGCCGCTCAACGTGATCAAACCCATCTGCAGCGGCCATTCGCCGAGTGCTCCGGTGAGCGCTTCCCACTCGTCCTTTCTGCCGGTGAACTCGTCCTCTCGTGCTTCGGCGTGCACCGCCCGCTCGAAGTCCCCCACTATTCCGTCTCCAATCAAGCTGGCAGGCCCGCTTCCCTACGACGCACGGCATGTCCCCAACGCTGGACATCGGCATGGCAGCAAAAATCGACTGACCACCGCCGAATCAAACGGGACGCCGGGCACCCAGATCAAATGGGCGAACAAATTCATTCGCCCATTCAAGATCAATTGCGCAACCTTACACCAGGCGGCACCACTACGGAAGCACTACCACAAAAATATTGCGACACATACGATCTCTGTCGCATGATCCGGACCATCATGTCGCCATTCGGCGTAATCCGCCACACGATCGGATCATTGAAACGGCAAAACTGGGGTTGCCAGAATTCCAAAGCTTGGTCCAGGCAACCCGAACCTTGCTACCCCCTCGGGCAACTGGTCTAAAATCAGTCTTTGCGCAGGCTCAGCGGCCGCATGTCGGTCCAGTGCTCGTCAATATAGGCGAGACAGTCTTCCTCGGTTCCCCGTTTTCCGGCGACACCCCACCCGGCCGGTACTTCGCGACCGACCCGCCAGATCGAATATTGCCCTTCGACATTGATGACCACGTCAAACTCGTCGACCAGGTTTTCCGGCATTTCCGCTCCTCATCGTGAATGATTTCGGCCCTCAGGAATGCTTGACAGGTCTTCGACAAGCACTTTCATCAGTTCGTCCGGTGCCTCCATGAATCGGTAGTGTGGGCCTTCTAGCAGGCGAAACGTGGTCGATCCGCAGTCCGACCAGCCGTCCATCAGCCGGTAGTCCACCTCGGTGTCCTGCGCCCAGCCGAGCGCGGTGATGGGCAACGGCAGCGCGGTCGGCTTGAGCGGCCGATAGCGCTTGTTCGCGTCGACGTCCGCGCGCAGGATGCGGACGCTGAGCTCGACCATGTCCCCTACCGGCTTCCCACCGAGCTCCTTGATCAGCTCGGTGACCTCCACAGCCAGCTCTTCGTCCGCCATGTGGAGGAACCGGCCAGCCGGCCCCTGGTGCGGAGCCACCTGCGAGGACACAAACAACCGTGCGGGCAGTGGATAGTCCCGCTCGAGCAGGCGCACCGACGTCTCGTATCCCGGCAACGCGGATCCGCAATGACCGAAGAACGCGAACGGCCGGTCGAGGTAGGGCAGCAGCGCCTCGGCGAAATCGTCGGCCAGCTCCTCGTAGGTGCCGTAGGGCTGCTCCCGCAGCCGGTTCTCCCGGCCGGGCAGCTGCACCGCGCACACCTCGATGTCGCCGAGGTAGCGCGGCCACTTCCGGTACATGCTCGCGCCGCAGCCCGAGTACGGGATGCAGAACAGCCGCACGGCGCTGTTGTCCGATGGCTCCCGCAGCAGCCACCGCTGCCGCCGGGTGGTGAGTTCACCCACGGTCGGTTCCTTCCCGTTCTCAGCGGTCGACGCCGGTCAGCGCGCCGGCGCCGCTGCGCACCTTCGCGACGATCGGCATGTGCTTGATGCCTGCGACGAAGTTGGAGCACAGGTGCTCCACCTGTCCAGCGAGCTCGAAGTCGGAGAAGGTTGCGAACATCTCCTCGAACAGCACCCGCAGGCTCATCCGTGCCACCGAATGTCCGACGCAGTAGTGGGGCCCGCTGCCGAAGGCGACGTGCTTGTTGGGCTTACGGCGGAAGTCGAAGGCGAACGGGTCGGTGAAGTACTCGTCGTCCCGGTTGGCCGCGCCCAGCCACACCACCACGGCGTCCCCGGCCGAGATCCGGCGGCCCCGCAGCTCGACGTCGGCGATCGCGTAACGCATGAAATGGTTCGCGGGCGAGGCCCATCGCACTGCCTCGTCGATCCCGGTGGTCAACGCGTCCGGGTCGTTCATCCACTCCTGCAGCCCCGCGGTTCCGATCAGCTCTTCCACCGCGGCGATCGGCACGAACGGCGTGGTGATGTTCGCCCCGAGCAGCAGGCTGTAGCAGTTGGCCAGCACGGCCCCGACCTCGATCTTCTCCCCCTCGACATCCATTTCGAGGAGCAGGCTGATCAGGTCGTCGCCCGGATTGCGGCGGCGCTCGCGCACGATGTCGTGGAAGTAGGCGAACAGCTCACGGTGCGCCAGTTTCAGGGTGGCGTCCGCGCCACCCTCCTCGGCGAACTCCGGGTCGTCCGGCGCGATCGACATCGCGGTCAGCGCGGTCAGCCGCGGCCAGTCCGTCCGCGGCAGATCCATGATCCGGCCGGCGGTGGCCATCGGCATAGCCATCATGTGCTCGGCGAAGTCGTAAACCTCACCGCCCAGCGCGGGCGCCAGGACGCGGCGGACCTCCTCCCGGACGGCTTCGCGGTACTTCTCGATGTTCTTCGGTGCGAGCGCCCGCTGCAGGGGGACCCGCATGCGGTTGTGCCGCGGCGGGTCGGTGGCCGCCATCTGCCTGCCCCGCGCGGGATCGTCCTTGCCGAGCAGGAACAGCATCGTGCCGCGCTGAGAGGTGAACCTGGTGTGGTCGCGCAGGACCAGGTCGGCGTCCTCCATCTTGGTGATCGACCAGAACCCGAGGTCGTCGCCGACCGGGTGCCAGCGGACCGGGTCGCGGTCACGCATGGCGTGCCAGACGGAGTGCGGGTCGCCGTGTCCGTAGAGGCGGGAATCGACGAGGTCGACCGAATCCAGGTCGACGGTGGCGGGATCCAGCGGTCGGTTGAGTCGCATGCCTGCGGTGCCCTTCGGTTGTCAGGGGATGGAATCCTGCTCGAGTGCTTCTGCCAGCTCAGCGATCGTCGGGCGCAGGTAGAGGGTCTGCGCGGAGAGCTCGACGGACAGCTCTTCCTGCAGACGCGTGATGAGCTCGCCCGCCATCAGGGAATGGCCGCCGAGCTCGAAGAAGTCGTCCTCGACACCGACCGGCTCGATGCGGAGCATCTCGCCCCACACCTGTGCGAGATAGCTCTCCGGCGGACTGCGCGGTGGCACGTAGGCGCCCGGCAGATCACGCGAGATCCGCCGCGCCGCGGGCAGCGCGGACCGGTCGACCTTCCCGTTGCGATTGAGCGGCAGCCGCGGCAGCGTGAGAAGCGCCCACGGCACCATGTACGCGGGGAAACGCTCGCGCAGGTCTTTCTGCAGCGAGGACACCAGCGCAGACGGATCACAGGCTTCCCGCGGCACGACGTAGGCCAGCAGCCGCTTGCCGCCAGAGCCGTCGGGCTGGGCGAGTACGACCGTCTCGCGCACCCGGTGGTCTTCGGCGATCGCGGTCTCGATCGCGCCCGGTTCGACGCGGAAACCGTTGATCTTCACCTGGTGGTCGACCCGGCCGAGGAAGTCCAGCGTCCCGTCCGGCAGCCAGCGGACCAGGTCGCCGGTCCGATAGAGCCGGCCGCCGGTGCGCCCACCAGGATCGGGCACGAACGCTTGCGCGGTCGCGGCGGGCCGGTCGTGGTAGCCGCGGGCCAGGCCTTCCCCTGCCGCATGCAGCTCACCGGGCACGCCAGGCGGCACGGGTCGTCCGGCGCGGTCCAGTACCAACACCCTGGTGCCGGCGATCGGCCTGCCGATGGGGATCGAAGGTCCGTCCGGGGCCTGATCCGAGGTCCAGCATGCGGTGAACGTCGTGTTCTCCGTCGGCCCGTAGCCGTTGGTGAAGCTCAGCCGTGGGTGCTTGGCGAGCAGCCGCCGCACGCGGTCCGGCTGGATGACGTCGCCGCCCGCCAGCACGTGCCGCAGCCCCGCGAACGCGGGCAACTGGGCGGCGGCCATCTGGTGGAAGAGCCCCGCGGTCAGCCAAGCCACGGTGACGCGCTCGTCGCGCAGGAAGCCGGCCAGCCGATCGGTGGCCACCGGGCCCGCCGGGAACACCGCGAGCCGCCCACCGCCGGCCAGGCAGGCCCAGATCTCAAAGGTGGACGCGTCGAAAGCCACCGGGGCCAGCTGGAGGACCACGTCTTCGGGGCCGACCTCGGCCCAATCGTTGCGCCCGACCAGCCGCGCGATGGCGCGGTGCGGGACCGCCACGCCCTTGGGCTCGCCGGTCGAGCCGGAGGTGTAGCTGATGTAGGCGATGTCGTCGGGCGCGACCGGGACTGGCTGCCAGGCAGGCACCGGCCCGTCCGGCAGCTTCATCGGCAGCAGCGTGTGCCCGGCGAGCAGCCAGTCCCGGGACCTTTCCTGCACCAGCACGACGTCGATGCCCGCGTCCGCCAACAGGACGGCGAGCCGCGCGTCGGGCAGTTCGGTGTCGAGGGCAAGGTAGGCCGCGCCGGTCTTCAGCACACCCAGCAGCGCGACGATTAGTTCGGCGCCCCGTTCGCCATAGAGGCCGACGACGTGGCCGGGCTGGACCCCGGCGGCCGCCAACATGGCCGCGACGGCCGTCGCGGCCATGTCCAGCTCGCGATAGGACAGCGAAACCGGCCCTGCGCTGACGGCGACCGCGTCCGGCGTGCGCGCGCGCTGTGCCTCGACGAGCTCGGGTACGCTCAGTACGGGCGCCGCCGCGGCGCCGTCTCCGCCCCATTCGGCGACCAGCGACCGGTCTTCGGCCGAAGCAAGGTCCACAAGGGACAGTCGTTCGCCGGGATCCGCCGCGAGCGCGGTACGGACGAGCGCGGGCAGCCGGTCCGCGGTGACCACACCGACCTGGCCGGGCACCAGCCACGCGTCGCCGCCGGGCAGGACCGTCAAGGTGAGCCCGGCGCCCGGCTCAGCCGACTCGGCCAGCCGGTAGGCGAAGTCAGTTTCGGTGATCTCGAGCTCGAGCAGGACGTCGTCGTCCGGCTCGGGCAGATCCGCCACCGCGGTCTCCAGCCGGGCAGTCAGTTCGGCGAGCGAGGGGTCGTCCGCTACGTCCACCACGAGTACCCCGACCGCAGGCGGTACCGCGCCGGTCGCCCGGTAGCCGACCCGCACGACGTCGCGGAAGGCGGTCCGATGCACCACGAGGACCAGCGCGGCGAGCGCCGCGACCGGCTCGGCGCGGCCGAGCAGTACTTCGTCCGACGGGGCTGAGTACACGGTCGTGGTCATGACCGCCTCTTCGGGGTAATCAGGTCGGCAACCAGCACATCCGGGTCGGCGGCGGCCCCGGCGAGCAGGTCGAGGTACTCGACGCCGAGTGCGGTCATCCGCTCCCGGGTGAAGACGTCGCACCGGAAGTTCAGGTAGAGATACCAACCGGCCGCCGCGCTGGTTACCCGCGCGGTGAGGTCGTTCATCGAGTGGTCCCACGGCGCCGGCCAGGGCGTGCCGCTCAGGTCACCCTCGGGAAACTCGATATCGCCGCCGCCGCCACTCTGGAAGAGCACCCGGTAGAGCTCGATCGGCGGCAACCCCGCCAGCGCCGCGATGTCCTGGTACGGCAGGTCGTCGTGGGCTAGGTCGGCCGTGGTCCGGTCGCGGGAAGCGTTAAGGTAAGCGCCGAACGTGAGACCGTCGTCGACGTGCGTGTGCAGCGGGACGTAGTTCAGATTCGCGCCGACCAGCTTGTCGACCTCCGGGCGATCGCGGCTGGTCACCGGAGTCGACACCACGACATTCGGTCCCGAGTACCGGGCCAGCAGCAGCGCGAAGACGGCGTGTGACAGCGTGAAGATCGTGCAGCCGTGGTCGGCGGCCAGCCGGTTCAGGGTCGCGACGAGCTCGTCGGCCATCGGCAGCCGGCAGGTGTCCCCGGTGGTGCTGGGCGGGGACACGCGTACGGCGTCCGCGGGCAGGGTGAGCGGCTCGACACCTGCCATCCGCGTACGCCAGTACGTTTCGAGCTCGGCCTTCCGCGCGGTGCTCACCGCGCCGCGCTGCCATTCGGTCACGTCTGCGAGCTGCGCGGTCAGCGGTGCGAGCAGGCCCGCGGTCTCTGCCGCCGCGCCGGTCAGCCCGGAGCGGTAGAGCACATACAGCTCCTGGAAGAAAACCTCCACCGAGCGCAGGTCGCCGACGATGTGGTGCAGGGCGAACAGGACGATGTGATCCAGCTCGGCCAAGCGCAGCACGGACATCCGCAACGGCCCCTCGCGGCCGAGGTCGGGCGGAGTGTCCGAAAAGGTTTTCGCCACGCCCAGTGCGTCCTGCTCGGTGACGTCCCGCACTGGCACCGGAAGCCGTGCTTCGGGCAGGACGATCTGGAAGAGCCGGCCGTCGTGGGTCTCGAACACCGTGCGCAGGGCCTCGTGCCGGGCGACGACTTCGGCGACGGCCCGGTCCAGCGCGATGACGTCCAATGGCCCGGTCAGCCGCAGGCCGCCGGACATGGTGAACCCGGCCTGACCTGGATGGCGCTGCTGCAGGGCGTGGAAATGCCGCTGGGTCGGTGACGCCGGTGCCCGCAGGCCGCCGTTCTCCCTGCGCAGGACCGGTATGCGGTCGATACGCCTGCCGAGCACGGCAAGCAGTTCACGTTCCCTCTCAGCCCTGGCGGCCAGATCGGTCTGATCGCCGCTCATGGTCACCTCCTTCATTCGTCGATTCCGGAAAGCTGTCCGAACAACCACTCGGCGAGTGCCTCGACAGTCGGCTCGATGGCCAGGAAGCTCCGCAGTGAGAGCTGGACCCCGTAGACGTCGCGGACCTCCGCCGCCATGCGCACCGCGGCGAGCGAATTGCCACCGAGGCTGAAGAAGTCGTCCCGCACCCCAACGCGCTCGACCCCGAGGAGCCCGGCCCAGCTCCCGGCCAGTTCCTCCTCGATCGGCGTGCGCGGGGCCAGGTATGGCGCCGCGTCTTCGGCGCCCGAACTGGCCCCCGCTGCCTGCTCGACCAGGTGTACCCGGCCGTCGGGCAGGAATCGCGCCCGCCGCCCGACGCGATGTAGACGCAGGCCGGGCCGCTCGCCGCACGGATCGGGGACGAACTGTGCCGCGGTCTCACCGGGTTTGCCCGGATAGCCGGACGCGAGCCCGTTGCCGCCGACGTAGAGCTCGCCGGGCACGCCGATCGGCACCGGTTCGAGCCATTCGTCCAGGACATAGAGCCGGACTCCGCGCGGCGGCCGCCCGATCGGGACCGGGATGGCAGGGTTGCCGTCCGGGCGGCCGAAGACGACCTCGTGCGTGCTCACCACGCCCGCCTCCGCGACGACGTGGACGTGCAGCAGCTGCCCCGGCCAGTCCTGCCAGGGCGCCAAATCCTCGGCCGAGGGAACGGGTTCGCCGCTGAAAACCAAGGTGCGCAGGCACTTCGGGATGTTGCCGCGGTCGTGGGCGGACCAGGACCGCAGCAGCCCGGAGGGAACGCTGAGCGCGGTGGTTCCGCTTGCTTCGACCAGCCGCCACAGCTCCGGCGCGGCCTCCGGAACCGGGCCGTCCGGCAGCACCGCCGTCGCTCCGCTCGCCAGGCTGGCGAAGAGGTCCTGTAGCAGGCGGGATCCCGGCGGTGCCAGGGAAAGCGCCCGCTCCCCTCGGCCGAGCCCAGCCGCTTCGGCCAGCGCGGCGGCCGAGGTGGCCACGCTGAGATGACTGCTGAGCATGAGTCGTGAAGTCCCGGACGGTCCGAAGTCGTATCCGAGGACGGCGGACCTCCCCGGCTTGGCTGCGGCCAGGAGCGGCTCGTCCGGGAGGGCGTCGCCGACGAGTACCTGAACCGGCCCGCTCTCGGGCAGGGAAACGGATTCGGCGGTCACCAGCAGCGCCGGCCCGGCCTCGACGAGCAGGCCGGCCCGGCGCTGCGCCGGATGGGCCGGGTCCAGTACCAGCGCCACGTTGCCCGCCTGGTGCACGGCGAGGACCGCGACGACCAGGTCGACCGACCGTTCGAGCAGTACCGCGACGACCGCACCGGGGACCGCACCGTGGTCACGCAAGCGCCGGGCGAGCCGGGCCGCCCGCAGGTTCAGTTCGGCATAGGTGAGCTCCTCTTCGTCCTGGGCCACCGCGACCGCGTCCGGGACTTCCCGGGCGAGCCGGGCGATCGCGGCGGGCACGGGCTCTGCCGACGGCATCTCCGGCTCGTTCCACTCGCGCAGTTGGAGGTCACGCTCGTGCTCCGGCAGTAGCGGCAGCCGGGAAACCCGCAGGCCGGGATTGGTCGCGACGGCGGTGAGCAGGGTGGTGAAGTGCAGGGTCAGTCGCCGGACGGTCTCCGGGGCGAACAGTTCGGTGCTGTACTCCATCCGTCCGACGAAGGCATCCGGCCCGTCGGGGGCGATGTCCAGCAGCAGGTCGAACTTCGCGGTGCTGGTCGCGACGTGCATCGCCTCGAAGCCCAGCCCGCCGGCCTGCCACTCGCCCTGCGGGATGTTCTGGAACGACAGCATCACTTGCGCCAGTGGCCCGCCGAGACCGCCGTGGCGCGCCGGCTGCAGCAGTTCCACCAGCTTGTCGTAGGGCAGGTCCTGGTGGGCGAAGGCATCCAGGCTGGTCTGCTTGACCCGCTCCAGCAATGTCGTGAACGCCGGGTCGTCGGAGGAGTCGGTCCGCAGCACCACGGTGTTGACGAAGAACCCGATCAGCCCGGCCACCTCGGGCCGGTTCCGGCCCGCGACCGGCGTCGCGACCGAGATGTCCCCGACTCCGGCGTAGCGGGACAGCAGCACGTGGAAAGCCGCCAGCAACACCATGAACGGGCTCGCCCCGTGCTCCCGTGCCAGCCGGTCCAGCCGCGCCATCAGCGTGGCCGGGATCCAGAACAGGTGGGTCGCCCCCGCCGATGATGCCACCCCGGCCCGGGGACGGTCGGTCGGCAGGAGTAGCGGCGTACTGCCCGCCAGCTTTGTCGCCCAGTACCGGACCAGCCGGCAGAGGTCTTCGCCCTGCAGCGTTTCCCGTTGCCAGACCGCGTAGTCGGCGTACTGGACCGGCAGGTCCGGCAGCTCGGGCTCACGGCCGGAGAGGAAGGCCTCGTAACCCGCGGACAGCTCCTGAAACAGGATCGCCGAAGACCAGCCGTCGGTCACGATGTGATGCATCACCAGCACGCAGACGTGTTCGGCCGCCGAAAGCCGCAGGAGCGTCATCCGCAGCAGCGGGCCGGACGCGAGGTCGAAGGGCTGCTCGATCTCGGCCTGGATCACCGCGGACAGCGCCTCCCGTTCGACGTCGCGGACCGGGATCGACACCTTCACCTCGGGCAGGATTCGTTGCACGGGCTCGATTCCATCGAAGCCGAACACCGTGCGGAGTGCTTCGTGCCGCTGGACGACGACGTTGAGAGCGCGTTCCAGCGCCGCCGGGTCGAGCCCGCCTCGCATTCGGACCGCGGCCAGCACGTTGTAGGTCGGCCGCCCGGGGTCGGCCTGGTCGAGCAGCCACAGGCTCTGCTGTGACAGCGAAGTCTCCATGGTCACCAGGTCGGTAGTCATGTCACGCCCCGGCCGGCCGGTGGCCGCGACCGGCCGCGGCCAGTTCCCGCTTGCGCCGGTAGCTGTCGCGGTCCACCCGCAGGATCGGCACCGCGGCGGCCGAAGACTTCCCGCTGCCGGCCAACCGTTCGTCGATGTACTCAGCCACCGAGGCGACCGTCGGCGATTCAAAGAGCGTGCCCAACGGGAGTTCGACGTCGTAGACCGTGCGGACTCGTTCGACGACTTCGGCGCCCATCAACGAATGCCCGCCGAGCGCGAAGAAGTCCTCCGACACCCCGATCCGGTCCAGCCCCAGCGCGTCCGCCCAGATCTCCGCGATCACCCGCTCGGTCTCGGTGCCGGGTTCACGTGACACCTTCGCCGCCTCCCGCGCACTGCGGTCGGGCGGCGGCAGCCGGGTGAGGTCGACGGTGCCATCTGCCCCCAACGGCCATTCACGTAGCACGACCAGCTCGGCGGGCACCGCGTGCCCGGGATGGCGGCCCTGTACGGCGGCCCGGACCTCCGGCACGACGGCTTTGATCCGCATGGCGCGTAAGGGATCGTTGGTCCGGGTCTCCTCCGGGACCGCCGGCCATTGTGCCGCCAGCACCGCGGAAACCTGCTGCGGTGTAAGAGATTCCGCTTCGCCCTCGCGGCGGAGTACGACGTCGAGATTGCCCGGGACCCCATCGGCCGAGCAGCCGATCAGCGCCCGGTAGCCCAGTTCCGCGGCCAGCGCGAGGATCTCGGCGTGGTCGACCGGGGCGCCGGGTTCACCGAGCATCGGCCGCGCGGCCTCGGCGAGGTCCCCGGCGGTGTCGACCAGGCCGCTGTCCAGCAGCTGCGCGGCGGCGACCTCGGTGGCCGTCCGCGCGTCCGGCACACCCTGTAGCACGAGCGCAGGCACCGGCCCCGCGGTGAGCTCGGCACGCAGATCGGCCAGCGTGCCGCCGTCGGTGACCCAGTCTCGGGCCGGGACCTGCGGCGGCGCCTGCCCGGGCTCACCGACGTGGATCAGCACGTCGTATCGGAACGCGGTCAGCTCGTTGCGGTGCCTGCCCAGCCGCGGCAGCAGGTCCACCCCGGCCACCCCGGCGATCTTCGCGGTGATCGCCCGGAACGAAGCCGGCTCGAGGACCAGGTCCTCCTCCCGTTCAACGCGCTGGGCGACCAGCTGCCTCAGCAGCGCAACCGGCGTGCCGGGCGGCAACCGTCGCATGTGGACGAACAGGTGCAACGCTTCCAGGAGGGCCAGGCTGCGCACGTCACCGACGTAGACGGTGCCGCCCGGCCGGACCACGCGGACCGCATCGGTGAGCACCCGCGCCAGGTAGTCCGGCTCGGCGAAGTACTGCGCCAGAGAGTTGATCACGACCGTGTCGAACTCGCCGTCGGCGAACCCGCCGAAGTCGTCCGTAGGACGCTCCAGCAGCCGCACCGTCTCCGCTTTGGTCGCCAGCCACTGCTCGTGTTCCTTGATGTGGGCCAGCGCGCGCGAGGACAGGTCCGTCGCAACGTAGGAGTCGCACCGCATCGCCAGTCGGAACAGCAACTGGCCGTTGCGGCACCCGACCTCCAGCACCCGGGAGGGGCGCGTCGCGGTAATCCGGCGCATGGTGAGGTCGGCCCATTCCCGCATTTCCTCCGGCGCCAGGTATTCGCCAGTGGAGCGGCTCTTCCAGCCCGCCGTGTTGACCGTCGGGTCGTCCTCGGCGCCGCGGCCGAAGTAGGTCTCTTCGAAGACCTTCCGCCAGCGGGCCCGCTTCACCACCTCGGGCGCGTCGTCGCGCACCACACCGCCGCGGTCTCGCAGCGTCAGATAGCCCAGGAGCTCGGTACCACCGGGAGCTTCATCGTCCGCGACGACCACCGCCCGGTCGACGTCCTCGTGCAGCATCAACGAGGCCTCGACCTCGGCCGACTCGACACCCTTGCGCCGCATCCGCAGTACTCGCCCGAGCGGGGCGATCATGCCGTCCGGCAGCCGCCGGCCACGCTCGCCGGTGCGGCGCGGGCCGCTTTCCCCGGTGAGGTCGAAGACGTAGAGCTCACCCGGCACGCCGAGCGGGACCGCCTGGGCGTTGCCGTCCAGGACCACGACCGCGGGATCGGTGCACACTGGCTCGCCCCCGCCCGGCCGCTCGACGACGACACGGTCCGCCGCGGTGAACGCCGAGCCGCGCAGCTCGACCAGCTTGGTTTCCGGGGCGATTCGCCGGATCTCGGCGACCAGCGCGGGCCACGGTTCCTCCGCCACCACGACGATTTCGCGCGGCGCGGGCCCCGTGGCGAACGCGGGTGCGGCGGCCAGGCCGGCGAGCGCGGCCGGCACCAGGTGCACCACGTCCACCCGTTCGCGAACTAACAGCTCCGCGGTGGCCTGTCCCGTTTCCTGCGCCGGGTCGAGCACCAGGCGGGCGCCGGTCAGCAGCGCCGGGAGCCAGCGCCACGGCGCCGTGTCGAGGGTGACCGGACCGCACAGGCCGAAGGTGCCGCCCGCGACCAGGTCCCGGCCCCAGCGCGCCCGGTCCAGCACGGCGGTGTGGCTGTTCGGGGTAGCGGTCCCGTCTTCGGCGCAGAGCACCAGGGCGATGTTCCGATCGGATCCGCCCGGCCCCGGCGGGCTCGCGGGCTGTGTGGCGAGATCGTCGGCGATCCGGTCCAGGAACAGCACTTGGACGTCGCTGCTCGCGCCGAGCAGGCCGGGATGCCAGCTGCCGGATGCGGTCAGCACGACCGACGCCGCCAAGTCGCGCAGGGCGGCCCGCACGAGCGGACGGGCGTGCCCGGGATCGAGTGGCACGGCTTCGGCGCCCGCCTTCAGCGCGGCGAGCACGGCCGCGGCCAGCTCGGGTGAGGGCGGCAGGAGCACCGCGACCCGGCTGCCGGGCCCGGCGCCGAGACCGCGCAAGTGCGCGGCGAGCCGGCCGGCCCGCTCGTCGAGTTCACGATAGGTCCAGCGGGTTTCGCCGCAGACAAGGGCTTCGGCGTCCGGCCGGGCGGTCGCCACCCGCTCGAACACCTCCGGCACGGACCCGGCCGGGGTGGCCTGGCTGGCGCCGGTGTGACCGGCCGGCGCCTCTTCGGCCAGCGGCAGCACTGCGATCCGGGTGTCCGGCCCGGCCACCGCCGCGTTCAGCACCAGGGTGAAGCTGGCCAGCACGCGCTCGACGACTTCGCGGGTGAACAGGTCCGTGGAGAAGTAGACCGGCCCGCTGATCCCGCCGTCGGGGTCGACCGCGAGGTCGATCTCCATGTCGAAGCGGACCGTGCCGGTGCTGAGCGTCTCGATCTCGAAGACGACCCCGTCGAGGTCGACGCTCCAGTGCGGCTCGTTGTGCAAGCCAAGCTGGTGGCGGATGAGCGGGACGTGCGAACTCGCGTCGCGCTCGGGGTTGACCGCCTCCACCATCAGCTCGAACGGCACCTCCTGATGCTCGTAGCCGCCGTGACAGACCTCGCGGGCGGTCCGCAGCAACTCACGGAAGGAGGGATCGCCCGAGGTGTCCACGCGCAGCGGCAAGGTGTTGACGAAGCAGCCCATCACGCGTTCGAGGTCGCTGTGCGCACGGTTGGCGATCGGGCAGCCGACAATCGCTTCGTCGCCGCCGCTCCAGCGAGTGAGCACGACCGACAACGCGGCCAGCAGCACCATGTAGGGCGTCGCGCGTTCGGAGTCCGCGAGCGCCCGGATACGGGTGCACAGCTCGGGTGTCAGCCGGAAGGACAGCGCGTCGCCGTCCCACGACAGGGCCGCGGGCCGCGCCCGGCCGATCCACGGCAGGTCGAGCAGGCCCGCGCCGGCCAGGTTTTCCTTCCAGTAGGCCACCTTCCCGGTCAGCACGTCGCCGCTGAGCCGATCTCGCTGCCAAGCGGCGAAGTCGCCGTACTGCACTTCGAGCTCTGGCAGCGGCGTGGCCGCGCCGCGGCTGAACGCGCGGTAGAGCTCGCCGACCTCCTTGAGCAGCAGGTTGACCGACCAGCCGTCGGTGGCGATGTGGTGCTGGATCAGGACGAGCAGGTGGTCCTCGTCGCCGGTGCGCAGCAGGCGCGGCCGCAGCATCAGGTCGTTTTCGAGGTCGAAGGGGCGGCTCACCTCGGTACGGCAGTACTCCTCGGCGGCGGTCGCGCGCTCCTGCGGCGGGAGGTGCCGGAGATCCTCCAGCGGCAGCTCGAACTCGCCCGGCGGGTTCACCTGCTGCACCGCACGGCCCGCGGACTGGCGGAAGGTGGTCCGCAGCACCTCATGCCGCCGGACAACCTCGCCGAGCGCCGCGTGCAACGCCGCGACGTCCACCTGGCCGCGCATGCGCACCGCGCCCGCGACGTTGTAGATCGTCGACATCGGCTGCAGCCGGTCGAAGAACCAGATGCGTTGCTGCATCAGTGAAAGCGGCATCGCGGTGCGGTCGCCGGGGAACCGCTCGATCCGCGGCCGGGCCGGCTCGACGCCCTGCTCGGTGAGCAGGAGGTCGAGCAGCCGCCGCCGCTCCGGCGACATCTTCGTCGGTGGCACGTCGTCTCCGTCCGGGTGGGTGGGTAGTGGCGTCCGTGCGGGTCGCGGGTCAGCCCGCGACTGGGTTCCGCGACCCGGCCTGCCGGGTGCCGCGCGCCCGGTGCCGGACGTCGCCGATGTCACGCTGAAGCCTGCTGAGCACCATTTCCGCGTTGTCATGGAGGAAGAAGTGCCCGCCGGGGAAAGTGCACTGCTCGAAGTCGCCGTCGCTTTCGGCCACCCAGCCGGCCGCGCGATCGGCGGAAACCCGCGGATCTTCGCCGCCGACATAGGACCGGACCGGACAACCGAGCCTCGGCCGTGCGCCGAGGTCGCGGTGCGCGATCGCGTCGAGATCCGCCCGGACGACCGGCCGGATCATCGCCAGGTACTCCTCGTTGCCGAGGATGCCCGAAGGCGTACCACCGGCGTCGCGCAGGAAGTCGAGGATGCCCTGGTCGGTCATCCGCATGTCATAGTCCGGAACCGATGGGAGGTCCGGCGCCGCGCATCCCGCCGCGACGAACAGCAGCGGCCGCCAGCCGTCCTCGGCCAGCAGCGCCCGGCACAACGCGGCGGCCACGATGGCCCCCATGCTGTGCCCCAGCACCACCACCGGCCGGTCGAGTAGCGTGCGGACCTCCCCCAGCAGGCCGCCGCCGAGCAGGCCGGGCAGAGTGGACACCAGCGGTTCGCCGAGCCGCGAGCCGTGGCCCGGCAATTCGACCGCGACGACCCCGAAGTGGGCGGGCAGCCGGCGGGCCCAATTCCGGTAGCCGTACGCCCCGCCGCCGGCCGGCGGGAAACACAGCAGCGTCGTCACCGGTTCGTGCGCACCGGACAAATCACGAAGCCATTCCATGCGATTCTCCCCAGTGCTGAAAGCGGTTCTTGCCTGGCCGGCCAGGAATTCTTTGTCCCACCGCGTCTTCGAGCCTCCTCCATCCCCGGCGGGGGCGACAAGTCAGTGGACTCCTCTACACGCCAATACCACCGAGCCGGAACCGACACCCCATCCGCCGTCACGCCGGGCGCAGGAGCAAGGTGTGCTTCGCCGCCGATCGCACGGCGGCTCTGCGGAACGCCCACTCCTCCGTTTCCCCGCGCAGATAAAGCTCGGTCTGGTCCTGGTAGTTGGCGTCGAAGGCGTGCCCGGACTCGCCGGTCAGGTTGACCCAGCGTGATTTGTCGAGATCGGCGAGGTCAACGACCATCCGCATGGACGGCCCGGTAGTGACCTCGTAGCCGCGGCTCGCATCCCAACTGGTCGCGTCGACGGCGTCCGAGCCGCCGGGCACCGGGAACGGCCCGGCGTTGAGCAGCCACTTGACCGGGGCGGGCCCACCCGTGCCGAGGGTCTGGTTCCTCAGCGTCAGTGTGTGCAGCTCACCCCACCGCCAGCCGGCGGGGTCGCCGCCGAGGCTCGTGCGCAGTTCGGCCTCCGCGTCCTGCAACGCCGCCCGCAGCACGTCGTCGCGCGTGCGCAGGTTGCGCGGATCGGTGGCGTTGCGCCACCACGGATCGTCCGGCCGGTCCAGGATCCGGTGCACCAGGTCGAACCAGCGACCGCTGCCGCTGGGCTTTGCAGTGGCTGAGGTCGCGGCCAGGTCGTCGCCGAAGGTCAACCGGACCAGGTTGCGCCACACCGCATTGAAGTACGCGGCGGCCGCCGAATCCACTGGCTGCTGGAAGTCCCAGCCCCGCAACAGGTTCTGTGCCGCGTGGACCCCCTCGCCGGGATCGACGGCGAGCAGCCGCGGCACGAGCTCGGCCGCGCCGGGGTTGTAGCTGTCCAACTGCATCCGGGCCATCGCGGCCGCGTCGAGTTTGCCGGGCGCGTGCTCGATCAGGTCGCTGATCCGCGCGGCCCGGTAGCCGGGCACCCAGTAGCCGGTGACGAGCGGGCCGGTGGCCGGGGGCGCGGCGGCGTTGTTGGCCGTGACGATGTAACCCTCCGGCGGGTTGAATACCGTGGGCAGCCGGTCGAACCCGACCGTCCCGGTCCAGTCCTGGTCGCCGGTCCACCCGGCCGCGGGGTAGCTTCCGTCGCCCTGCCCGCGTACGGGCAGAGCACCCGACATCTGGTAGCCGATGTTGCCCGCGCGGTCAGCGTAGATCATGTTCTGGGCCGGAGCGCTGAACAGCGACACAGCTTGACGGAAGGCGGTCCAGTCCTTGGCCACATCGAGGGCGAGGACGGCGTCCATCGTCCGAGAGGGTTCGAGCGCGGTCCACTGCAACGCGACGGAGTACCCCGCAGCGGCCGAGACACCGGGGCTGCGCCCCTGCGCGGCCATCGTGGCGGTCTTGGGCAGTACGTCGGACAGCAGCGGGCCGTGCCTGGTGGAGCGGACGATGATGGTCCGCGAAGGCTCACCTGCGACCGCGATCGTCTCCTGCCGGACGGTCAGTGGCACCTGCTCGCCCCGGTACTCGTAGCTGTTCCCGGTCACCTTCTCCAGGAACAGGTCCGAGTCGTCGGCGCCGACGTTGGTCAGCCCCCAGGCGATTTCGCCGGTGTGGCCGACGATGACGCCGGGCATCCCGGAGAAGCCGAACCCGGTGACGTCGAACGGGCAAGTGGCGTTCACGGTGGTGCAGTGCAGACCGATCTGGTTCCAGATGCCCGGCATCGACGGCGCCAGATGCGGGTCGTTGGCGAGCATCGGCGCCCCGGTCGTGGTCCGGCTGCCGGCCACCACCCACGAGTTCGACCCAATGCCCGGCCCGGTCTGGCCCAGCACGCCGGTCAGCGTCTCGCGCAGTGAGGACACGCCGCCCAGCGCACTACCGCCGCCGGTCACCGAGACGATCCCGGTGGAAGACTTGGCACCCGGAACGGTGCTCCGCACGATCGACGGGAAGCGGGAGTAGTCATATGGCGGGTAGAGCGCCTCGACCCGCTCGGGCGGGAGCGTGGCCGCCAGCAGCGAACGCTGGATCTCGGTGTCGATCCCCGAATTGAGGTCCCAGGCCACCGCCTTGAGCCAGGCCACCGAGTCCGCCGGGGTCCATTGTTGCGGCCGGTAGCCGGACGTGCTGAGCCCGAGCACGGCGTATTCGGCGCTCAGCGCGGCGCCCTCGTGGTCGCTCAGGTAGGCGTTGACGCCCTGGCTGTAGGCGTCCAGATAGTCCCTTGTGGACGGAGAGAGCAGCGAGAGCTCCCGGGTGGCGACGTCGTACCAGCCCATGGTCCGCACGACCGAGTCGGTGGCCAGCTGGCTGGGACCGAACAGTTCGGCGAGGCGCCCCGCCGTGATGTGCCGCCGGACGTCCATCTCCCAGAACCGGTCCTGGGCGTGGAGATAGCCTTGCGCGAGGAACAGGTCGCGGGCGTCATCGGCGTAGACCTGCGGCACGCCGAGGTCGTCACGCAGCACCTCGACCGGGCCGTGCAGCCCGGCCACAGTCAGCTCGCCGTCGGTCTCCGGGAACGACTTCCGGACCACCACGACCGCGGCCACGCTAGCGGCGAGGACCAGCACCAGCACGACGGCCCCCAGTCCCAGGAGGACCTTTCGGGCCCGGCGCCGGCGCGGCTTCTCCAGCGCCGCGACGTGTGCTTCGGGCTCGGTTTTTTCCTCCATCAGGCTTCCTCCCCTTGCACGGAGTTTTCGGCGGGCAGATAGTGGTCCACCACCGCGGTCCGCAGCCCCCGCACGGACAGCAGCCAGGCCCCGGCGAGCACCACCGCGCCCAGCAGGAACGGTGCCGAGAGCCCCCAGGCTTCGGCGGCCACCGCGCTCAGCGCGGCGCCGAGCGGGGCCATGCCGAACGCGAAGAACCGGTACGCGGCGTTGACCCGGCCCAGCAAGCCCGCGGGCACCAGCAGCTGGCGCAGTGAAATGCTCACCACGTTGGTGACGCCGATCGCCGCGCCGACCATCGCCAGTGAGAGCGTCGCCACCAGGTAGTCGGTGGTCAGCCCGGCCACCGTGAACGCGACCGGCGCGGCGGCGAAGACGGTCCGCAGCACGCGGCCGCGGCTGAACCGGGTGGTCAAGGCGGGGGCGGCGAGCGTGCCGACCAGCCCGCCGAGCGCGATCACTGCGAGCAGGACGCCGTAGGCGAGCCGGCCGATGTGCAGGACTTCGTAGGCGTAGAGCACGGCGATCGCCAGCGCACCCGTCACCGCGATGTTCACCATGCCGACCATCAGACAGACCGACCTCAGCAGGCGGTGCCGCCACAGCCACCGCAGCCCTTCCCGGATCTCGCCGAAGATCCCGGCCCGGGCCACGGCGGCGGATACAGGCGAGGCGACCGCGACCGTCGTACTGGTGATGCTGAGCACGAGCACGGCGGACACGACGAACGAAGCGGCGTCGAGCAGGAACGGCACGCCCGTGGGCAGGATGAACAGCGCCGCACCCAGCGGCGGGCCGGCCAGTTGCACGGTAAGGAGCTGGGCGGCCTGCATTCTGCTGTTGGCCGTCTCCAGGCGGTTCCTGGCGACCAGCCGTGGCACGATCGCAACGGCCGCGTTGTCCCGCAGGGTCTGCACCGCGCAGAGGGCGAAGTTGACCGCAGCGAGCAGCGGGATCGCCCCGGCCCCGGCGACGGCCAGCAGCCCGGCCGCCCCGATCACGATCGCACTCGTGACGTCGGTGGCCCAGAGCACCCGCCGGTGATCGGTCCAGCGATCGGTCAGCGCCCCGGTGAACGGCCCGACGAGCAGCCATGGCAGGCCACCGGCGAAGGTCACGATGGCGACCGCAGCGGGTTGGCGGGTCAGCGCCGCGGCGAAGAGCGGGAGCGCGACGAGCCGGATCCCGTCGCCGGTGCCCGACACCACGGCCGACCACCAGAACCGCCGGAACGGCACAGCCGTCCGCGTGCGCACATTGGCTGCGTTCACCCGGTACCTTCCCCAGTCTGGATTTCCGGCTCTCGTTTCCGGCCGCACCGGCAGCCATTTACCGACGTTCGCACGGAACCACCGTCCCCGGGCACCCGCCGCGAGGGTCTCCTGTCAGGGAAACCCCTGTCTCGCCGGACAGGTGCCGTCGGGCGGGTCACCGATGGAGCTGACGGTGTAGGTCGCCGAGCACGGGCTCGAGGCTGGGCGGCGTCATCACCGAAAGGTGGTCACCCGGGATCTCGACTAGCTCAGTCTTCGGGGCAAGGTCCCGCCGACGTTCGAAGTGCCCCCGCTCGTCCGCGCCACTGCCGGGCGCCCTGAACACGGTCAGCGGGAAGTCCGTCCGGCCGGGGTCGTCGGAGGATTTGGCCCGCTGGAACGAAAGCAGGCGGTGCAGGGCCTCGGCGAGGCCGTCCCGGCCGAGCCTGACCAGTTCCGGGCTGAGCCCGGCTTCGCGCAGCCGGGCGGCCACGGCGACGTCGGCAGGTGGTCGGGCGAGGCGAACGCGGCCAGCAGCGCCATGAAGAACGTGGCACGCCGTCGAGGTGGCCGATGGCACGCGCAGTCCGGCCAGCAGTTCTTCGGTCACCGTGCCCGCCGCCTCGCCGCTGCCAGCCGGGGCGACAGCGGGTGTACCAGCCCGGTCGATCTTGCCGTTCGGAGTCAGTGGCAGCCGGTCGAGCACCGCGATCACCGGTGGCACCAGGAACACGGGCAGCCGGGCGGCGAGATACTTCCGCAGTTCGGTGCCGGAGGTCACCGACCCGGTGACGTACCCGGTCAGCCGGCTCTTCCCTGTCCCGTCGACGGCGGCCACTACGACCGTCTCACGCACTCCGGGAATGTTCGGCCAATGCGGCTTCGATCTCGCCGGGCTCGATTCGGTATCCGCGCTACTTGATCTACCGGTCCTGCCGGCCGAGGAACTCGAGGACGCCCCTGGCGTATCGAGCCCGGTCACCGGTGCGGTACATCCGCGCACCGGGACGGGCGTCGAACGGGTCAGGCAGGAATCGCGCGGCGGTCAGCGAAGCACGCCGCCGGTACCCGCGGGCGACGCCGGCGCCGCCCGCGTACAGCTCACCGGGTTCCCCGTGTGGCAACGGGTTCAGGTGCGCGTCGAGGACGTAGGCGGTCACGCGGTCGATCGGCTTCCCGATCGGCACCGGCCCGGGCGGCGCGGCCGCGATCCGGTGACAGCTGGTGAAAGCGGTCGCCTCGGTCGGGCCGTAGCCGTTGACGATCCGGCAGCCGGGCAGCGCGGCCACCGCGCGGCGCACGAGCGGCACGGACAGCACATCGCCACCCGCCAAGAGCTGACGCAGGGGCCGCAGGTCGTCGAGCCGGTCGGAGACCATCCGGTGGAACAGGCCGGCAGTCAGCCACAAGGTGGTGACACCTTCGCCCCGGATGGCCTCGCCGAGTTCGGCGGGTTCCGGATACCGGCCAGGGAACAGCGCCAGCCGCGCGCCGTTCGCCAGCGCGCCCCAGATCTCGAAGGTGGACGCGTCGAAGGAGAGCGGCGCGGCCTGCAGGAACACCTCGTCCGCCGCGAACCGCACGTACGTCCCGGCCCGGACCAGGTTCACAATCGCCCGGTGCGGGACCTCGACACCGTTCGGCGTTCCGGTCGACCCTGAGGTGTACATGACGTAGGCCAGGCTCTCGGCGCTCGCCTCGATCGGCGGCGGGTCCGCGTGCCCGTCCTCACGCAGAAGGTCATCGAGCGCCACGACGGGGGTGCCCGGATCGGACAGAGCCAGACCGGACAAGGCCGACGCGGCGTCCGCGACGATCAGCGCCGGGCCCGCATCGGCGACCATGAACCGCGTCCGGGCGGGCGGGTACGCCGGATCCAGCGGCAGGTACGCGGCGCCGGTCTTCAGCACCGCCAGCAATACGACGGGGAGCTCGATCGTACGGTCGAGGCAGACCCCGACCAGCCGATCCGGCCCGGCCCCGCGCGCCAGCAGGGAACGGGCGAGCCGGTCGGCCGACGCATCCAACTCGCCGTAAGTCAGGCTCTGTCCAGCACAGCTGAGGGCCACGGCGTCCGGTGCCGCGGCCGCTTGTGCCGCTACCAGTGCGTGGACCGTGCCCCCGATCATCGGACAGGCCCTTCGGTGGGCACGGCGGTCCGGACAAGCTCGGCGATCCCGGCCACTGTCGGGCTGTCGAACAGGAGCCGCAGCGAGAGCCGGACACCGAAGGCGGTCCGCAGCCGGGTCAGCAGCTGGACCGCGGTCAGCGAATTGCCGCCAAGGTCCAGGAAGCTCGCGTCCGGGTCGAACCGCTCGTGCCCCAGCAGCTCGACCCAGATCCGTTCGACCTCCGCGACGATCCCCGTCCCCGCGTCCTCGGCGGCTGCCACCTCGGATGGCGATCCGGACGGTGGTCCGGCCGCGGTTTCGAACCAGTGCCTGCGCCTGTCGTAGGGGTAGGTCGGCAACGGAACCCGCCGCCGCGGACCGGACGACAGCACGGTCCACTGTGGACTTCCCCCCGCACTCCAGAATCCGGCTACCGCGGTCAGCACGTCATGCTCGTCCGGGACGCCGTCGCGCCCGGCGAGGGAGAACGCGGGCACCTTTCGTCCGGCAGCGTTCTCGCGCACCGCGGTGGTGAGCGCGTGGCCGCCGCCCAACTCGAGGAAGATCGCGTCCGGCAGGCCGAGCACACTGGTGGCGGCCTCGCGCAGACGAACGGGTTCCCGGGCGTGCGTGACCCAATGTTCCGGCGAAAGCACCGTTCCGGTCGGAAGCAGCGTCCCGGTGTGGTTCGCGGCGAGCGGCACTGTCAGCGGCTGCCAGTCCACCTCCGCCGCCGCCGCTCGGAGGCTGGCCAGTGCGGGCTCGACCAGCGGGGTGTGGAAGGCCCGGTCGACCTCGACCCAGACGTGCCCGATGCCTTCCCTGGTGAGCACGCCGACCAGCTCCCGGACCGCCGCCGGCGCACCTGCCACGGTAACCGAGGAGGGCGCGTTCACCCCGCAGATCCAGATCTCGCCGCGCAGGTACGACCGGACTTCGGCTTCGTCGGCGTCGACCACGAGCATCGCGCCCGGCGGCGTCCGAGTCATCGCCTGGCCGCGCCGGACGACCAGGCGCAGCGCGTCCTCGACGGGCAAGGCCCCGGCCACGCAGGCGGCGACGTACTCACCGAGGCTGTGCCCGAGGACCACGTCCGGCCGGATCCCCCAGCCGCCAAGCAACTCGGCAAGGGCGTACCCGAGAGTGAACAACGCGGGCTGTGCCGCCGCACCGGCCCGGGCGCCGGCGCACAGCACATCCCGGACATCGTCGTCGAGCAACGGCCGCGCGACGTCGGCGCAGCGGTCGACGGCGGCGCGCACGGCCGGGTGCCGGTCATAGAGCTCGCGGAGCATGCCGGGGCGCAGCGCGCCCTGACCAGGGAACAGGAAGATGACGTGCCGCGCGGCGCCGGCGACGCGAGCCGCGGCGGTGAAGCGCTTGTTCAGGTCGGCCGCCGCGTCGCCAGGTGCCGCGACGACGGCCGCCCGGTGCGCGAAACCGGTCCGGCCGGTCTGCAGGGTGTACGCCGCGGCGGCCAGGTCATCGGCCGTGGCCAGCGCTTCGCTGGTCCGCTCGATCAGCGTGGCGAGCGCCACCGGCGTCCGCGCGGACAGCGGGATCACGACCGCCCGGCCCGGGCCGGCCACACGGGCGGCCGTCGGCGCTTCTTCCAGCACGAGATGGGCGTTGGTCCCGCCGATGCCGAACGAACTGACCCCGCATCGGCGCGGTACCCCGGCGACCCGTGGCCAGTCCCGCGGCTCCGTGGTCACGAAGAACGGCGACTCCTCGAACGGGATCAACGGATTCGGCCGAGCGAAGCCGGCGGTCGGCGGGATTCGCTCGTGGTACAGCGCCAGCACGCACTTGAGCAGGCCCGCCACCCCCGCCGCGGCGTCGAGGTGCCCAATGTTCGGCTTGACCGAGCCGAGTGCGCAAAAGCCGATCCGGTCGGTTCCCCGCCGGAAAGCCTCGGTGAGCGCCGCGACCTCGATCGGGTCCCCGAGCTCGGTCCCGGTCCCGTGTGCCTCGAGGTAGGAGATCTCGTCCGGGGACACCCCAGCGACGTGCTGGGCCATCGCGACGACCTCGGCCTGTCCTTCGACGCCGGGCGCGGTGAAGCCGACCTTGGCCGCGCCGTCGTTGTTCACCGCCGAGCCGCGGATCACCGCGTAGATCGTGTCGCCGTCGGCCAGTGCGGCTTCGGCCCGCTTGAGCACAACCACGGCCGCGCCGTTGCCGGCCACCGTGCCCCGCGCGTCCGCGTCGAAACTCCGGCAGTGCCCGTCCGGCGAGATGATCCCGTTGGGGGTGTGGCGCTGCCCCGAGGTCTGCGGCACGGTGATCGAAACACCGCTCGCCAGCGCGAGGTCGGCCTCACCACAGAGCAGGCTCTGGCAGGCGAGGTGCACCGCGACGAGCGAGGTCGAGCACGCGGTTTGCACGGTGATGGCGGGCCCGCGCAGATCCAGCTTGTACGCGAGGCGGGTGGCGAGGAAAGTGCTGTCGTTGCCGATCGCGACTGCCGTGTCCCCGAGCTGCGCGGCCGGTACGGTAGCCGCGGCGCGCAGGTAGGTCGGAGGGCTTGCGCCCGCGAAGACGCCGACGCGGACGTCGGCGCTCCCAGGCGCGTATCCCGCCGTTTCCAGTGCCGTGCGGGCGCATTCGAGCAGGACGCGCTGCTGTGGATCAGTGAGCTCCGCTTCCCGGGGGGTCATCCCGAACAACTCCGCGTCGAAGTCCTCGATGCCCTCGACAATGCCGCGGACCGGGACGTAGTCGAGATCGGTGTACACCTCCGGCCCTACCCCGGCCGCGGCGAGTTCCGCCGGACTGAACCGGGACACGCTGTTCCGCCCCGCGCAAAGGTTGTCCCAGAAGGTTCCGACGTCCGCTGCGCCGGGAAACCGCCCGGCGAAACCGATCACCGCCACCGCGTTTTCGTGCATCTCCTGCTCCTTCAAGTCACCTCAACGCGGACGGGCACGGCCGTCCGGCTTCCCACCAGGGCCGGCAGTCGCCACCGCAACGGGCTGATCGCGCCGAGCCCGATCGCCAGTGCGCCCCCGAACTGAACGGCCACGGTGAACCGACCTCGCATGTGTTCCAGCATCGGGACCACCAGCAGGGCGATCATGCCCATCGGCGCCCGGCCGAACAGGCTGAGCAGGTAGAGCCGCAGCACGTCTGGGGCGGCGAAAATCGCAGTAGGCCGACCGCTCGCCGCTCATGAGCCGCCATCAGCGAGCAGCCGCCGGACGGTGCGGCGGCGCAGGACCTCTCGCAGCACCAGGTCGAACCCCTTCCGCCGGGCGAGACTGACCAGGCGAGCCGCGATGACACTGTCCCCACCGAGAGCCACGAAATCGTCGTCGATGCCGACCCGTGGGGCGCCGGTGAGTTCCGCGAACAGTCCGCACAGCGACGATTCGGCCGGAGTCCGTGGCGGGGCGTAGCCGACGGCCTCCGGATCGGGTGCTGGCAAGGCGCGAACGTCCAGTTTTCCGTTGGTGGTCAACGGGAGCGCGGACATCAGCACGAACGCAGTGGGGATCAGGTATTCCGGCAGTGTGCGGGCCAGCCGGGCGCGCAGGTCCGCCATGTCCGGCGCGACGGCGGCCACCGGGACCACGTAGGCGACCAGCTGCTTGATTCCCGCGCCTGTCCCGCGCGCGATCACGGCCGCGGAAAGCACGGCTTCGTCTTGAGAAACGGCCGCCTCGACCTCGCCGAGCTCGATCCGGAACCCGCGGATCTTGACCTGGTCGTCGGTGCGCCCACAGTACTCGAACAGCCCGTCCGCCCGGCGCCGGGCAAGATCACCAGTCCGGTACATCCGGCCGCCGGGCTCGCCGGAAGGATCCGGCACGAACCGCGAAGCGGTCAGCCCCGGGCGGCCGAGATAGCCGCGGGCCAACTGTGCACCGGCGATGTAGAGCTCGCCGACGCCATCGCCTGCCACAGGCCGCTGCGCCGCGTCCAAGACGAACATCCGCGTGCCCGGCATGGCGGTGCCGATCGGGACCGGTCCGGGGTCGATCCGGTCTTCCGGCCTGATGACTCGCACGGAGCAGCCGACAGTGGCCTCGGTGGGACCATACTCGTTGATCACCGTGACGCCGGGGTACCGGGCGCGCCAGGCGTCGGTGGCCGCGCCGGTCAGCAGTTCACCACCGACGACGAGCTGCCCGGTCGGCGCGCAGGAGGCCGGCAGGGTGTGCAGCAGCCCCAGGTGTGATGGCGTGACCTTGAGGAAACCCGGCCGGGCAGCCGAGGGGAGCACGTCCTTGAGGTCGGTCAATGCGACGGTGCCGCCGGCCAGCAACGGGGCGTACAGCGTCGTCACGGCCATATCGAACGACACTGACGAATGCAGCAGGCTCACCGCGCCCGTACCGGGGTAGTTGTCACGGGCGTAGCGCAGATAAGCTGCCATCGCGCGGTGTTCGACGACCACGCCCTTGGGCCGTCCAGTCGAACCCGAGGTGTAGATGACGTAAGCAGCGTCCAGCTCGGCGATGGCCGCGCCGCGGTCGAGATCGGTCACCGGATCCGCCGGATACTCCTCCAGGTCGAGCTCGTCCAGCGCGAGGACCTGAGTCCCGCCGACCCCGTCCAGGCGGTTCGCGAGCGCGGCCACGGTGAGCACGAGTGCCGCCGCCGAATCGCCGACGATGTAGTTCATCCGATCCGTCGGGTCCAACGTGTCGATCGGCGCGTAGGCCGCACCCGCCTTCAGAACCGCCAGCAGCGCCGCGACCAGGTCCGGCGACCGTGGCAGAACGACCGCGACAACGGTGCCGCGGCCGGCACCTGCGGCCATCAGCAGGCGGGCGAGCCGGTTGGCCCGCGCGTCGAGTGCGCGGTAAGTCAGCCCGGTGTCCTCATGCCGGACGGCGACGGCGTCCGGCGTCCGCGCGACCTGGGTGTCGAACCCCGCCGGCAATGCCGCCGTTTCGGTGCCAGGCGGGGATTCCACAGTCATCGGGCGACTCTCCGGGCGCCGAGGATCTCGCGGACGGCACCGGCCACGCCCGGGTACCGCAGGAGGTCGTCGTGCGGGACCGGGAATGACAGCTCCCTGGCCGCGTGCCGCGCCCCGCTTCTCGACCCGGTAGAAGTCACCGCGACCGCGTTCGCCCAGGCGATGTCGGAGGTCAGCTCGTACCCCGCGACCAGGTAGGAGACGTAAGAGCGGAACATGCCGAGCAGTTCCCCGGCGAGATCCTTGTCGATTCCGCTCCTGGCGAAGGCTGTCGAGCCCGCCTGTTCGTATAGCTCGACCAGCTCTGCGCTCGCCGCGGTGAAGTCGTCCCACCGTTCCTCGCGTACGCGCTGAGCGCCGGCCCGTAGCTCGTCGGCCTCCTCCGCGGTGAGGAGCGAGGCCATTGCCACGGCCCGGTCGAAGTCCCGGTGGAGGTTCGGCAGTCCTGGCCGCTCCGGATCGAACAGCACGACCGCCGGGCACCTGCCCTGCACACGCTCGATCCGTGCCGCCAGCTCCGGGGCGAACACGCTGCCAGCGCAAAACCCGAACACACTGGCGATCGGCGCCGAGTTCATGGGCCAATCCGCCCACCAGGTGAAGTAGTCCTCCGCGGATAGTGCGCGGCCCGGTTGCCCGGGAGGGGAAACGGTGAGCCACAGCTCGACGTCCGGAAGCAACTTGGCCAAGTCGCCGAACCCGGCCTCTGGCCGTCCGCTGCTCTCGAAATCGACCGCGAGCGCAACGTGTTCCCCCGTGCCGGTACCGATCCGCAGCCAGCCGTCGCCGCTCACCGTTGACCGCCGTGCAACTCGATGGCCAGTGAGGGGCACAGGTACGCCGCCTCGCGGACGGCCGCATGCCGGTCCGGAGCTGGCGCTTCGTCGAGCAGGGTGACAATCCCGTCGTCGTTATGCCCGAACACCTCGGGCGCGGTCACCACGCACCGACCCGAAGTGACACAGCGCTCGCGCTGGATGGATACTCGCATCTGCCTCTCCTGCTCTCTGCCGCATCAGCCCGGTCGTCACCAGCCGGTCCGGCCGTCGATCAGTTCCCGGATCACATCCGCGTGCCCGTTGTGGCGCGCGGTCTCCTCGATCATGTGCAGCAGGATCCAGCGCAGGTCGACCGCACCGCGCCGCACATTCGGAACAGTTATATCCAAAGAGGACTCAGTCGCGACAATTTCCCTGGCACGACTGCACATTCTCAGGTACTGCCCGACTATCTCCCCGGCGCTTTCGGAGACCCGGAACTCCGCGCCGGGCTCACCGCCGCTATAGATCGGAGGCTCGTCGCCGCCGGCGAAGTCGAGCACGAACCAGCCCTGTTCGACGTCGGTCAGGTGCTTGACGAGGCCGAGCAAGGACAGTCCGGTCGGAAGCACGGCCCGGCGCAACTGTTCCTCACTGAGGCCGTCGAGCTTCCGCAGCAGGGTTGCCCGGTGCCAGTCGAGCCACCTGGCCAGCGCGGTTCTCTCGTCGCCGGTGCCAGGCACTTCGGGCCGGTCCATCGGTGCGTGGAACAAATCAGGATTCTCGTTCCCGTTCATGAGCCGCGGGTGCTCAGCATTTTCAGAACGTCCTCTTCGGACAGTTCGGCGACCGCCAGCGCGGTCCCGGCAGCAGCCGACACATCGACCGCGGCGGCCCGTCCGGCCTCTTCCACGACCACCGCCTGGTCTGCGATGGTCGGGCCGTCGAAGACCGCCCGCAGCGGTACCTCGACGCGGAAGTTCTCACGCAGCAGGGAAACGACCTGAGTGGCATGCAGGGATTGCCCGCCCAGTTCGAAGAAGTGGTCGTGCACGCCGACCTGCTCGACCGGCAGCACCTCAAGCCAGATGTCGCGGACAACACGCTCGACGTCGGTCCGGGGTTCGGTGTAGACGCTGGCCATTTCCGGACGTTCGGTGCCGACGCCCGGCAGGGCCTTGCGGTTGACCTTCCCGTTGGGCGAGACCGGCAGCGCGTCGAGCCGCACGAAGGCCGACGGCACCATGTAGTACGGCAGGGTGCGCTTGAGGTCCTCACGCAGGTCCGCAATGCTCGGATCGTGGCTCGCGGCCGGCACGTAGTAGGCGACAAGCCGCTTCTCACCGCCATCGTCTGCAGCCACCACAATGGACTCCGAGACTGCCGGGATGCGGTCCAGGGTCGAAATAATCTCGCCGAGCTCGATCCGGAACCCGCGAATCTTCACCTGATTGTCCATCCGGCCCAGCAGTTCCACGACGCCGTCGGCGCCGTACCGGGCGAGATCGCCCGACGCGTAAAGCCGCGCGCCGGGCGACACGTCGGTGAACACCCCGGCGAACGGGTTGGGCACGTACCGCTGCGCGGTCAGGCCCGGCCGGTTCAGGTAGCCGCGAGTGACCCCGGCCCCGCCGTGGTAAAGCTGCCCCGGTACACCCACTGGGACCGGCCGCATCCATTCGTCGAGGATCAGGACCTGCATGTTCCCGGTCGGCACGCCGTAGGGCACGCTGCTCCAGCCTGGATCGACTGCGACCACCTCGTATTCGGTGGCGAAGATGGACACCTCGGTCGGGCCGCCCATGTTGTGATGGCGGATGTTCGGAAACACCGCCCGCGCCCGCCCGGGCAGGCCGAGCGGCAGCACATCGCCGACATTGAGCGCCAGGCGGATGGCCTCCCGGCGCTCGCCACGCTTTTCCAGTTCGGTCACGAGGCTGTCCAGCAACGGCGGCACCGAAACCCAGATGGTCACACCGAACTCGTCGATCATCCTCAGACGGTAGGCGGCATCCTTCATTTCGTCCTCGTCGGGCAGGACGAGCGTCCCACCGACGGACAGCGTGCCGAAGATCTCGAAGACAGAGACGTCGAAGCTGACCGAGGACATGTTAAGGACCCGGTCGGTGCCGGTCATCCCGTACGCGCGGCTGACGGTGACGACGGTGTTGACCAGGCCGCGGTGCGGCACCGCCACGCCCTTAGGCCGGCCGGTCGACCCCGACGTGTAGATGATGTTCGCCAGGTCGCCCACGCGCGCCGACGACGGGACAGGCTCGGCGGTGTTTTCAAAGTCCTCCAAGCAAAGGAGGGTCGTGGCGAATCCGTCACCCCCGAACACCTCGCCCGTCGCCGGGTCGATCGGCAGCCGGGTGAGCAGGTCCCGCTGCGCCAGCACCACGGCCGGGCTGGAGTCGGTGAGCATGAACGCCAGCCGCTCGTCCGGATAGCCGGAGTCCAGCGCCACATAGGTGCCGCCGGCCTTGAGCACACCGAGGATGCCGGTAACGAGCTCCGCCGACCGGCGCGCGCAGATGCCGACCACCGTGTCCCGGCCGACGCCGAGCGTCCGCATCCGCTGTGCCACAGCGTTCGACCGGCCGTCGAGCTCTTGATAAGTCAGGCCGCCACCCTCCCAGCGCAGCGCGAACTCCGCCGGGGTGCGCCGGGCTTGCCGGGTGAACAGCTCGTGCAGGCAGACGTCGTCGACCTGGCGTGCGGTGGCGTTCCAGGCCAGCACCTGGCGCCGGATTTCGTCCCCGGTGAGCATCGGCAGCTCCGAGAGCCGCGAAGACGGCCGTCGAAGAGCCGCCTCCAGCAGCACTTCCAAATGCCCCCACAGCCTCCGCATGGTCGCGGCGTCGAACAGATCGGTGTTGTACTCGATGAATCCTTCGAAGGCGTCGTTCCCGCTCCAAAGGTGCAGTTCGAGGTCGAGCTGCGCCGCGCCGCGCCCGACGTGCACCGGCACGACCTCGAGCCCGGCGAACTCCGGCGCGGCCACCGGCGCGTTCTGCAGTACGAACATGGCCTGCACCAACGGGTTGTAGCTGAGATCACGCGGCACGCGCAGCTCCTCGACCAGCCGTCCGAACGGCAGGTCACGGTGCTGGATGCCCTCGGCGGTCACTGTGCGCACCCGGTCGACCAGCTCGGCGAACGTCGGATCACCGGCCAGGGAGGTCCGCAGCGGGACGGCGTTGATGAAGCAGCCGATCAGCGATTCGGCCTCCACCTCGCGGGTGGACGCGGGCATGCCCACGACGACGTCGTCGCTGCCGGTATAGCGGCTGAGTACCGCCTTGAATCCCGCCAGCAGCACCATGAACG
This sequence comes from Amycolatopsis sp. NPDC005232, assembly GCF_040607795.1. NCBI lineage: Bacteria > Bacillati > Actinomycetota > Actinomycetes > Pseudonocardiales > Pseudonocardiaceae > Amycolatopsis > Amycolatopsis sp. NPDC005232. Next base: position 108,035 of record NZ_JBEXHL010000003.1, read on the forward strand.
GCGTCGCGCCGCTGCTCTTGGCGAAGTCCGAGGCCAGCTGGGAAAGCCCGGGCGAGAACGAGACCGGCTCCAGGTCGCCCCGGAAACTCTGGTTCGCCGGGCGAGCCCGGTCCGTCGGCAGATCGAGCAGTTTCGGGGCTCCTTCGAGCTGCCCGCGCCAGTAGCCCAGCCGGTCTTCGACGAACTCCTCGGTGACTCGTTCCGCCTCCCACACGGCGAGGTCGCCGTACTGCAGCGGGAGTGCCGGCAGCCCGGCCGGGACGCCGGCGAGCTCGGCGGCGTAGACGGCCGATAGCTCGGTGACCAGGATGCCGAGCGACCACATGTCCGACACGAGGTGGCTCACCGTGAGCAGCAGTGTCTGATCGTCGTCGGCGACCCGGACCAGCGACACCCGCAGCAGAGGACCCACCGCCAGGTCGAACGGGCGGGCCGCGTCCCGGGAAAGAAGCGCCGTGACCTCGGCGGCGGAGACCTCACGGCCGCGGAGGTCCTTGGTTTCGATCGTGACGGCGACCTCGTCCGTGATGACCTGCACCGTCTGGCCGTCGATCTGGTCGAAGGTGGTCCGCAGTGTGTCGTGCCGGCCCACCACCGTTTCCAGCGACCGGGTGAGCGCGTCCATGTCGAGCCGGCCGCGCAACCGCAGCGCGAGCGGCACGTTGTAGGCCGCGGTGCCCGGGACCAACTGGCCGAGGATCCAAAGGGACTGCTGAGCGTAACTGGTCGGGAAGACTGCGGTCGTTCCGGCGGTCATGGCTCTCCGTTCAGGTTCTGGCGGCGCGTGCCGGCCTGGGGCGGGGCGCTTCAACGCTTCTTCATGGCGTCCGGCAGGCGCAGCCGCCCATCGGCGGATCGCGCCACCTCGTACCGCGTGCGGTCCACCCGCCTGAGCCGGGGCGCGGCGGCGACCGGGGCCGAGGTGGCGCCATCGATCAGCTCGGCGATCCGGGCGACCGTGATGTCGTCGGTGAACAGCTCCCGTAGCGGGATTTCGACGCCGAAGCCGTCCCTCACCCGCAAGGCCACCCGCGCCACCAGCAGCGAGTGCCCGCCCAAGGCGAGCACGTCGTCGTGCCGGCCCAGCCGCGGCAGTTCCAGCAGCCCGGCTATCAGCGTGGCAAGCCAGCGCTCGGTGTCGGTCACCGGCGCCAAGTACTCGGCGTCCGGCTCGGCGTCGGGATCGGGCAGCGCGGCCCGGTCCACCTTGCCGTTGGGAGTCAACGGCAGCTCGGGCAGTGTGAGGAACAGCGGCGGCACCATGTAGTCGGGCAGCCGCTCGCGCAGGTGCGCCCGCATGGTCACCGCGTCCACGGCGGCCGGTTCGCCGACGACGTAGGCGACCAGGACGTGCTGGCCGGTCCGGTCCGGGCGGGCCAGCACGACGGCCTTGCGCACCGCTGGATGGTCCTCGAGCACTGCTTCGATCTCGCCGGTCTCGATCCGGTAGCCGCGAATCTTGACCTGGTGGTCGCTGCGCCCGATGTACTCCAGTTCGCCGTCCGAGGTGTAGCGCGCGAGGTCGCCCGAGCGGTACAGCCGCTCGCCAGACCGTTCCGGGTGCGGGACGAACCGCCGCGCGGTGAGCGAGGGCCGGTTGAGGTAGCCGCGGGCCACACTCGGGCCGCCGACGCAGATCTCGCCGGGACTGCCCACCGGTACCGGGAGCCCGTCGAAGTCCAGGAGCCGGATCTCGGTGCCAGGCAACGGATCGCCCAGCGGCTGACGCCCGGAGGGATCGGTGATCTCACGGTAGGTGGTCAGCACCGACGTCTCGGTGATGCCGTAGAGGTTCGCGATCCGTGTCCGGGGGTCACCCGCGGCCGCCCAGTCGGTCAGGTGCGCGGGCTCGAGACGTTCCCCGGACAGCAGGATGTGGCGCAGCCCGATGTCGGCGAGCCGCCCGGCGCCGCCCGCGGCCATGTAGGAGAACACCGCGGGGGTCTGGTTGAGCACTGTGATCCGGTGGCGCCGCACCAGGTCCCAGAGCGCCTCGGGGTGGTGCGCGGTCTCCACGGCGACGACGACCGCTGTGCCGCCGGAGGTCAGTGGCCCCCACATCTCCCAAACCGAGTAGTCGAACGCGACGGAATGGAACAGCGCCCAGGCGTCCCGCTCATCGAAGTCGAACAGCGTCATCGCAGCCAGCAGGTTCGCCAGCCCGCGGTGGTCCAACAGCGTCCCCTTGGGACGGCCGGTCGAGCCTGAGGTGTAGATAACGTAGGCGAGGCGGTCGAGATCGGGTGCCGGCAACGTCACCGGGAGTGCCTCGGGGGCGGGCTCGGCGAGGTCGACCACCAGTGCGCCGTGCGACGGCAGCCGGTCACGCAGTTCGCCACGCGTGACGATCACCCGGGCGGCGCTGTCGGAGAGGATGTAGCCGAGTCGGTCGGCCGGATACGCCGGGTCGAGCGGGACGTAGGCACCGCCCGCCTTGAACACCGCGAGCACCGAGACGACCCACTCCGGGGAGCGGTCCAGGCAGAGGCCGACGAGGTGTTCGGCGCCGACGCCGGCCGCGACCAGCCGTGCCGCGAGCGCGGTGGCGCGGGTGTCGAGCTCGCGGTAGCTGAGACTTCCGCCTTCCCAGGCCAGCGCGATCGACTCGGGCGCGGCCGCGACGCGGTCGGCGAACTGGGCGTGTGCGGTCCGCGGCGTGACCGTCACGGCCGCGCCGGTGAGCACCGAATCCCGGTGCAGGACCGGCAGTTCCGCGAGGGTCGCGCCCGGCCGGTTGGCGGCCGCCGCGAGCAGGTCTGTGAGGTGCCCGGCGAGCCGGGCGATTGTGGTGGCGTCGAACAGGTCGGCGTTGTAGTCCAGCGTGCCGCCGAGCCCGCCACCGATCTCGGCCATGGTCAGGGCGAGATCGAATTGCGGGGTGACGTCGGTCCGCTCCACCACGCGCAGCCGCAGGTCGGCGAAGGCCACCTCGCCGCCGGCCTCACCGAGTGCGAACGGTGCGAGCCGCCCGCCCTCGTCCCGTCCGAACTGCTGCCAGGCGAAGACCGCCTGGACGAGCCGCGGCACCCCAGCCTCGCGGGCCGGGCGCAGCTGCTCGACCAGGGTCGCGAACGGGAGCGCGGCGTGCCGGAGTGCCTCCGTGGTCGTGTCCCGGGTCCGGCGCAGCACGTCGGTGAACGTCTGTGTGGCGCGGAAAGTCCCGCGCATCGGCAGCATGTTGACGAAGTAGCCGATGGTATCGGCGTCGCTCACCGCTTCACGGCCGTGCGCCGGGGTGCCGACGAGCACGTCCGGTGAGCCGCTGGCCTGGCTCAGCAGCAACTGGTAAGCACTGAGCAGGACGTCGTGCAGGGTCACCTGCTTGCTTTTCGCGAGCCGTTTCAGGCTCGCGGTGAGGTCTTCGCCGATTGCCAAGCGCTGCCGCGCACCGCGTGGACGCCGGAGGGCCACTCTTGGTCGGTCGGTCGGCAGCGCGAGCGTGGCCGGGACGCCTTCGAGGCGATCGCGCCAGTAGTCGAACAGCCGGGCACCGGCCGGGCCAGCAAGGATCGCCTCCTGTGCGCCCGCCCGCCGGGCGCAGCCGCGGGTGACCCGCGGCACATCTTCCAGCACTCCCTGTTTCGCCGCCAGGTAGAGTTTTTCCAGATCACGGAGCAGGATCTGCATGGACCACAGATCCGAGACGATGTGATGGATCGCGAGTACGATCCAGTGCTCGTCCGCCGATCGGCTCAGCACGGTGATCCGGAACAACGGGCCTTCAAGCAGATCGAACGGCTCTTCCGCGGCTGCACGCAGGCGCTCGCCGACAGTGTCCACCTCGGACACGTCGAAACGCTCGAATCGCGGTTCCAACCGTTCGTGCACCCGTTGCACGGCCTCGCCGTCGACCACCGGGAACGTGGTGCGCAGGGATGCCTGGCGTGCGGCGAGCGCACTCGCCGCGGCCGCGAGCGCCGACACGTCCGGTTCGCCGACCACCCGCGCGGTGACGGCGATGATCTGGGCCGCGCTGTGCGGGTCGAATCGATCGACGAACCACAGCGCCCGTTGCCCCGCCGACAGCGGATGGTCTCCGGGCTCGGCACCGGATTCCCGGCGAGGCGGTGCGGGACGGCCGGTGCGCGACGCGGCCAGTTCGGGCATAGTCATCGCCAGCACCTCGTCGGCCGCGAGATCGGCTCCCAGCACCTCGCCGAGGCGGTGCGTCAGCCGGACCGCGGTGATCGAATCGACGCCGAGTTCGATCAGCGGCGCCCCAGTGTCCAAAGAGGAGGGATCGACGGCCAGCAACGCTGCGATCTCGTTGCGCAACGAGGTGACACCCGCGGTTTCCGCATAATCCTGAATGGGCGCTTCCAGGCCGGTCTCGGCTTTGGCCACGCCGTCGTCGCTGCGGTGCAGGATCTTGAGTTTATTCGCGGTGAACGCGTCCCGGCAGGCGCCACGCCGGATCTTTCCGCTGGAGGTGCGCGGCAGGGTTCCTGCCTTGATCAAGACCACCGAGGCGACGCGGAGTTCGTGATCGCGGGCGATCGCCAGGCGGACCCGGGCGGCGACATCGGCAAGGTCCGCGTTCCGGTGGTCACGGTGCACTTCGTTCACCACCACCAGTTCTTCGCCGGCCTCGGACTCGACGGCGAACGCCACCCCGCCGCGTGCCGACAGCGCCGGGTGTGCGGATCCGGCGCTGTGCTCGATGTCCTGCGGATAGTGGTTGCGGCCGCGGATGATCACGAGGTCCTTGATCCGCCCGGTGACGAACAGCTCGTCGCCGCTGCGGTAGCCGAGGTCGCCGGTGCGCAGGAAGTGCGGTTCGGTCGTGCCCTCGAGGGTCGCGCGGAACGTCGCCACGGTCAACTCGGGCCGCCGCCAGTAGCCTCCGGTGACGCTCTCACCGCTCAGCCAGATCTCCCCGATGCTCCCTTGCGGACAGGTGAGCCGGGTCGCCGGGTCGACGATCTCCAGTCGTTGTCCCGGAACCGAGACGCCGGAACTGACCAGTCCGGTGGCATCTACGACATGCCCGGTCCCACCCGGCTTGGCGGAGACCATAAGCGTGGCTTCGGCCAGCCCGTAGCACGGGGTGAGTGCCTCCGCGGCGAACCCGGACCCGGCGAAAGTCTCTGCAAACCGGCGCAAAGTGCCGTCTCGCACGGGTTCGGCGCCGTTGAAGGCCACCTTCCAGCCGCTGAGGTCGAGGCCGGCCCGCTGCTCCGGCGTGATTCGCTCGACGCACAGGTCGTAGCCGAAATTCGGACCGCCGCTGGCGTAGGCCCCGGTCCGGCTGATGATGTCGAGCCAGCGGAACGGATCGCGCGCGAATGACTGGGGTGACATCGTCACGCAATGCCCTCCGCTGTGGACCGTGCCCAGCACACTGCCGATCAAGCCCATGTCGTGGTACATCGGCAGCCACGAAACGATCGTGCTGTCCCGTGAGGTGGCGAACCGCTCGGTGATCAGCTCGCAATTGGCAAGCAGGTTCTCCTGAGTCAGAATCACGCCGCGTGGCGTGGCGGTACTGCCGGAGGTGTACTGCAGGAAGGCGACCGCGCCGGGATCGGCGGGCCGCGCCGCCTGCCAGCTCTCAGCGAGCGTGGGATCGACAGCGTCGGTGGCGATCATCCTCAAACTCCCGATGACCGCACTGCGATCCCGCAGCCGGCTCGCGAGGCTCGCCGTGGTCATGGCCACGATTGCCCCGGAGTCGGCGATGATGGTCTCGACGCGCTCGATCGAACGCGGCTCCCGGGTCGGCGGGTAGGCGGGTACCGCGATGACACCCGCGTAAAGACATCCGAAAAAGGCGGCGACGTAGTCCAGGCCCGACGGGTAGAGGAGCAGGACCGGCCGGCCCGTGAGGCCATGCGACGTCAGGTGCACCGCGATCGCCCGCGCCCGCCGGTCGAGCGCGGCGTAGGTGAGCACCTCCGGATCGCCATCGTTGTCGGCCAGCTGGGTGAAAGCCGGGGCGTCCGGGCCTTCCGCGGCGAGGCCCGACAACACCGCGCTCCAGTCGGCCGGTCGTTGCAGCGGTGACGCCACGGCAAATCCTCCCTACCTCACACGGCACAGAAGTCGCACCAGGCGGTGCCACACCGGCCCACGAGAGCGGGCTTCACGAGCCGCCTCCGCAAAGCATGCGGCGCTTTCCCGGCCGGCAGCAGTCAGGACTATCCCTGACAACTTGCATCCTCTCCCGGTCCGTAAAGTCGCAGGTGGCCGGCGTTCAGACGAGAGTTCGCTCTTCGCCGATGCGAGAAAGAAGCCGACATTGCCTTCTTCAGACACCGTCCTCACCGTTTCCGCGCGTTTCAACGGGCCACCCAAGGCGGCCAACGGCGGCTATGCCTGCGGTCTTCTTGCCGCGCACACCGAGGATCTGGGAGAGGGGCGACGCGCCGTGACGCTACATGCCCCTGTGCCGGTGGAAACACCGCTCCTCCTACGGAAAGCGGGGCGCCGGACACACCTCTGGGCGGGTGAAGAGTTGATCGCCTCGGCTTCCTCTGAAAAGGGACAGATCGGCCGGGTCGACCCCGTCGACATCGCAGTGGCCCGGACCAGCCGGGAGCGTTTCGGGGGTCAAGTCGGCCATCCGTTCCCGACCTGCTTCGTCTGCGGGATGGACCGTGCGGACGGCGACGGGCTGCTGCTGACTCCCGCGCCGGTTCCGGGCCTCATCCGGACGACGGCCTGCGTCTGGCGGCCATCCCCCGCCGTGACCGACACCCGGGGACACGTCCCGGACGAAATCGTCTGGAGCGTGCTCGATTGCCCTGGCGGCTGGACGGCCGACCCCGTGGCCGAGCCGATGGTGCTAGCCAGGATGTCGGCCGAGTTGTACACGCGCCCGGTGGTCGGCGCGGAATACCTTGTGGTTGCCAGGCAGAACTCCCGCAGCGGCCGCACCAGCTCCAACACCTCGACTCTCTACGACCACGTGGGAACGGTGCTCGGCACGGCCACCGCCGTCTGGGTTGCGGTGAACCCTTAAGGGATGTCTCGTATCCCGGCGTGGGTCTGCTCGTGATACGAGTTGGTGGTGGGTGAGGACGAGGGCTGCTTGGGCGATGGTGCCGACTCGTTTTGGGCAGAGGGTGACTCGGTGTAGGGCTGCCCAGCGGGTTGTGAGGATGGCGGCGGTGCGTTCGCCGAGGCGGCGCAGTCGGCTGTGGGTCAGGCTGAACGTCTGCTGGTCGGCGGCGAGGGGTGGTTGGCCTGCGGGTTTCTTGAACGGTGTCCAGATCCCGATCCCGGCTGCGTGATAGGCCCGGTCGGCCAGTGTCGGCAGGCCCTGGCCCGCGGCGGCGGTCAACGCGCCGACGATGCCGAGGTCGCGGGCGGCGGAGAGGTCGTTGCAGGATCCGGGCAGGACCGCGGATACCCAGAGTGGGAATCCGTTGGCGTTGGCCTGGAATTGGATGCTGCCCGCCGAAGCTGCGGTGTTTGCCGGAGTACCACAGGTGGACGGTGGTGCCGCGGGTGGTGGGATGAGGGTGCCGTCGAGGATGATGTGAGCGTCCCCGGTGGCCTGGCGTTGCTGCAGGACCTGGTGCAGGTCCGGAGCCTGGCCGGCGAGAGCGGTGATGGCTTCGTGCAGGTAGCGGTAGGTGGTGGCGATGCTGATGCCGTGGTCGCGGGCCAGTCGATGCACAGGGGTGGCGTCACGGAACCAGCGCGGGACCAGCACTGCCTGCTGGTGGGGGGTCAGTGCCCGCCGACCGTGACGGGTGCCGCGAGGCTGCGTTCGGACTGCAGAACACCGGCGACGAACAGGGTCAGTTCGCGTGCCACATCTAGCGTGGCACCATGGGTGATCACGTGGGGCCTCTGGAATTTTAGGATTCGATCTTCGCAAATCCAGTCCTACCAAGGGCCCCACGCCTCACCTCCGGACACCACGCACCCCACCCAGCACTACAGAGAAACCTCAGTGATCTCGCCCTCGCCGGAGGATGTCTGGCCGGGCAGGGTCGGGTCGGTCCGCCTGCTGATCCAGGACACGGACCAGCCACCGAACCCCGATGTCACGTCAGCTCGCCGCCCGGGAGCGCCACAAGCGCCTTCTCGATGGCGTCCACCACGTCGAGTGGGGTGTGGCTGAGCGGATCGCGCAGCGAACGCCCCGGTGTCCACCGCGTCGCGCGCCGGAACGCGGCGGCTCGGCCGGGATCGATCGCGCTGATCGCCCCCAGAACGGCGCGATAGGCCTCGGCGTCGTCGACGATGGTGGCCAGGTCGCTGTCGAGCCCGAGTTCGGGGCGGGTTCGGCGAGGCCGGGGGTGGCGCTCCGTCCAGGTGTAGGTGCCGCTGCCGACCTCGTGTTCGGCACCGGAGGGCAGCCGGACGACCGCGCGGGCGTTGGCGGGCACCTCGATGTCGAACCGCACCAGCTCGCCGTCCCGTCGCCAGGCCGAAGACGCGCGCCCGTATGGCGTCTCGTGCCAGGCCGAGGCGTCGTCCAGGAAATCGAGCAGCGTTGGCGCAATGCGGATCCGCCGGTATCCGGGCTCCAGCGATGCCAAGCCGGCGACAACGCGGTGCAGCCAATCCGCGACGGCGCCGAGCGCGTAGTGGTTGAAGGACGTCATCTGGCCCGGGTTGATCGAGCCGTCCTCCAGCATCGAGTCCCATCGCTCCCAGATGGTGGTGGCGCCCATCGTGACGGGGTAGAGCCAGGACGGGCTCTCCGTCTGGGCGAGCAGGCGTGCCGCGGTGTCCACGTGGCCGGTCGCGGTCAGCGCGTCGCAGATGATCGGGGTGCCCACGAACCCGGTCGCGATGTGGTAGCCGTACGCCCGCACGAGGTGGCGCAGTCGCGCTCCCATCGCGGCTTTCTGCTCGCCCTCGACGAGACCGAAGGCGATTGCGACGGCGTAGGCGGTCGGCGCGTCGGACATCATGCGCCCCGCGGCCGTGGTGTACGTGGCCCGGAACGCCTCGCCGATGCGCGAGGCCAGTTCGCCGTAGCGGCCTGCGTCCTCGGCCCGGCCCAGCACCGCGGCGGCCTTCGCGGTGAGATCGGCGGACCGGAAGTAGTAGGCCGTGGCGACCACTCCGGGGTCCGTCTTGGCGCGGCCAGGCTGGTCCGGTGGGGCGTCCGGGTCGAGCCAGTCGCCGAACTGGACTCCGCTCTCCCACAAGGGACTTCCTCCGGTGCGCGCGGTGACCGTGTCCATCCAGGACTTCATGGCGTCGAAGGAATCGGACAGCGCACCGTGGTCGCCGAAACGTTCACTGAGGACGGTCGGCACCACGGTGATCGCGTCACCCCACGCGGCGACCGGCTCCAGCTGGCCCGGCACCTGGGGGATCACAGCGGGAACAACCATCGGGACCACGCCGTCGGCGGCCTTCTGCTCCAGGCGCACGTCCTCCAGCCAGGACTGCAGGAACGCGTTGCAGTCGAAGAGGAACGACGCTGTCGGTGCGAAGACCTGGATGTCTCCGGTCCACCCGAGCCGCTCGTCGCGCTGGGGGCAGTCGGTCGGGATCGAGAGGAAGTTGCCGCGCATCCCCCACACGACATTCTCGTGGAGCCGGTTCAGCAGGCGGTGCGAGGTCGAGAAGCCGCCGGTGCGCCGCATGTCTGTGTGAACGACTGCGGCTGAGATCGCGGACGGCGAGAACTCGCCCGGCCAGTCGTGGATCTCGACGTACCGGAACCCGTGGAACGTCCACTTCGGCTCCCATGTCTCCTCGCCGTCGCCCCGGAGGGTGTACCGGTCGGTGGCGGCGGCGTTGCGGAGCGGCCGGGTTCCCAGTTCGCCGTGCTCCAGTACCTCGGCGTGGCGAAGGGTGATGGTGTGCCCCCGTGGGCCGGAGACAGTGAGACGAACCCAGCCAACGAGGTTCTGCCCGAAGTCGAGCACCCTGTGACCGGCAGGTGTGGTGATGACCTGCACCACCTCCTTGCGCTCGATCACGCGCACCGGCGGGCTCGTCCGGGGTTTCGGCCGCACATCCGGGACCGCGACGAGAGCCACCGGGCTCCACGCGTCGCCTTCCGCTGCGGAGCTCGCCCAATCCGGCTCGCGCAGCCGCGCATCGTAGGTTTCGCCCTGATAGATGCTCGCCGAAACAACGGGGCCGAACGACCATCGCCAGTTCTCGTCGGTGATCACCGTGTCGGTAGTGCCGTCTTCGTACTCGATCACCAGCTGAGCCGCTGCCGCAGGGTTGCCTTCGTAGAACCGCCGGGCACGATCGCGGAACCCGAACGCCTCGGTGTACCAGCCACCGGCCAGTTCGATTCCGACGGTGTTGCTCCCCTGCCGTAGGTGGGCGGTCACGTCGGTGACGTCGAACAGCAGCCGCGATTGGTAGCTCGTCCACCCCGGCTTCAACACCGCCTCGTCCACGGCGGTGCCGTTGAGGCGGACGTCGTAGGCGCCGAAGGCGGTTGCGTAGAGGAAGGCCCGCCGGACCGGGCCACGCACCTCGAACCTCGTTCGCAGCAGGTGTGGTTCGTCCGAACCGGACCCGACGAACCGGGCACGCCACTCGGAGGAGCCGAGAAACCCCGCTGTCACCTCGGTCGGTGCGCTCCACGGCGACACCGACCCGTCGGTTCCCCGCACCCGCACTCGGACACCGGCGGTCTCGCGCGGGTGCAACGGCTCGAACGGCCACGCGACGAAGACCGATTCGTCGCCCTCGATCGTCGCCGTGGTGCGGGCGCCGCCGAGAGCGAGCTCGACCTCGGCGCTCGCCTGGACCCAGTTGTCCGTACCGGCCACCGTCGTCCACGACAGCCGCGGGGAGGCGGTCGCCACGAACGGTTCGGCGGACGAGCCGATGCGGGGAGCGTTGACAGTGACGGGAGCGTCACTCGTCATCAAAGAGCCTCCTTGGCGGTGAGGGCACTGGTCTTGGACGGCGAAGCCGGCGCTGGGCCGGAACCGGTGCGCAGGCGGCGGATGATGAGCATTCCGACGAGGCCGGACACCAGCGCGAAGACAGCGAGCAGGTAGTACAGGCCGGCCGGGCTCCACGCGATCAGCGCGGGCGTGACGAGCGCGAACGCCGCGGCGATGAATCGGGCGATCGCGATCGTGAAGCCCTGCACCGTCGCGCGGGCGTTGACCGGGAACGACTCCTGGGTCCAGATCTTGTAGAGCGCCTCCCCCACAAAGGGGAAGGAGACGTTGTACAGCACCAACGCAGCGATCATCGCCGGCAGCACGACGCCGCCGGTGACGGCGATCAATAGCTGGCAGGCGATGAAGACCACCACGCCCGTGGCGAAGAACCGGCTGCGCCACTTCGTGTCCGCGATGCGGGTGAACACGATCGTGCCGACGAGGCCGACCAGGGTGGTGCCGAACGACAGTCCCGTCGCGACAGTCTGGGTCGTACCGCCGACGGTGACGAGGAAGTAGGTCTTGAACGACCCGAAGGTGTTGGCCACCAACGTGAAGAACAGGTAGAACAGTGCGGTCAGCGCGATCAGCAGGAGCGAAGTCCGGTTGCGCAGCAAGGCTCCGAGCGGCAAGGCCTTGTCGGGGTCCACGCCTGCGGTGGTGTACCGGACCTGCGCCTCCTGCTCGAGCCGGCGGAAGGGCGGGTAGAACGAGCGGAACACGAACGTGGCCACTGCCAGCACGGCGAGGATGCCGAAGATCAGGCTGATGCCGGGCACACCCAGGCCGGACACGGCAAAGCCCAGCAGCGTCGCGATCACGACGCCGATCGTCCACATGACGTGGGTGAAAGCGACGAGACGGCCCTGCGTTCCTTCGGGAGCCCGCTCGGAGAGCACGGCGAGCGAGGTCGGCAGATCGGCACCGGCGGCCATGCCCAGCACGATCACGCCTGTCACGAGCACAGGCGCGCTGGGCGCCAGCGCCACGGTCACCGCCGCGGCCGCGTACAGCAGGATCGTCAGCGAGAACATCCGGCCACGACCCACGAGGTCGGCCAGGCGCCCACCGGTCAGCGAGCCGACGGCGATGAACAGCGTCAACGCGGACCCGAGCACCCCGACCGTCCACACGTCGAGATCGAACGCCTTCTTCCACAGCGCCAGGCCCAAACCCACCGAGATGATCGCCCCGGAGTCCAGGAGCGACGCCATTCCCGCGGCGACCGCGAGCATCCAGTGTCTGCTTTGCAGCACGGCGGTTCCTGCGGCGGTGTTCTCGGCCATGAGGTCTCCTTCTTCGTCGAAGCAGCACGCCGTTGGTAATACGTTTTACCTCGGCGCGGGAGGCATCACACCACATGACCTCTGGGTACCGTCAAGACTGAAGAGCACGATGAGGTAAAACGATTCAATAACGCGAGGGCTGGACTGCCCGAAGGCGGACATCACTGCGGGACGGTGGACGCCCGCACGACCAGCTCAGGGGAGAACTCGATCTGCGGCCGGGGTAGACCGCCGGACGCGTTGCCGGCCGAGTTCAGCGCGTCGATCTCAGAGAAGAGCAAGTCCGCCGCGGCGGTCCCCAGCTCCGCTTGCGGAGTGCTGATCGTGGTCAGCGGCACGATCGTGGACCGAGCGAACTCGATGTCGTCGTACCCGACCACCGCGATGTCGGCCGGCACACGGACGACGTTCGCCGCGACGAAGGCCTGCACGACGCCGATGGCCAGCAGATCATTGGCGCAGAACAACGCGTCGGGGCGTTCCGTGGCCGGGCGTCTCACGAGCGCCTCCGCACAGGCGATCCCGGCTTCGACCGAGCGCTCCGGCACCGGAATCACCTCGAGCGTGACGCCGGGCGCCGCATGGACGGCGGACAGCGCGCCATTGAGCCGGTCGGCCACCTGCTTGAGCTCGAGTGACGAGGAGACGAAGCCGATGCGCTTGCGTCCCTGCTCGATCAGGTGCGCGGCGGCCAGCCGGCCGCCGGCGACGTGGTCGATCGAAACCGACGCCTGAGCCGGCGTTTCGGCACGGCGCGCACTGAGCACGCTCGCGATGCCGATGGCGCGCATGCGGGACAGCTCGGCCTCCACGTTGCCCACGGGGGCGATGATCACGCCGCTCACCTGCTGCTTCGCGAACAGTTGCAGGTAGCTGCGTTCGCGCTGCTCGGACCCGGTGTCGTTGGCCATCAGCATGTACATGCCCTCGGCCGACACCCGCTGCTCGATGGCGGCGGCGATCTCCGGGGTGGTGGCGCCGGCGAGCTCGAACGCGATGTAACCGATGACCGGGCTGACGCCGGTCCGCAGCGTACGCGCGGCGTCGTTGGGTACGAAGCCGAGCGTGTCGACGGCCTGTCGGATCCGCTGCCGCGTGCCCTCGGAGAGCTTCCGCGGCCGGTGGAAGTAGTTCGAGACCGAGGCCGGGGACACCCTCGCCAGCTCCGCGACGTCCCGAATGGTGATCCTGTTCAGCCGACTGTTCCTCTCCCCGCACGACCTTCAAGTCCATGTTAGTGCAGGTGCGGGTGATGCCGGCTCGCCCCACACGAGGTCGGCCGGACCGAGCTTGCGTCCGGATCCGGACAAATCCTTGCTCCTCATCCGGACAGTCCTCAAGATTTCTCCTGTCCGCCCTCACCAGGGCGCGGCTCGTTCGTACCGTCCCCACCGATCCCTCCACTCAACGGGGAGAAAGAGGCAGTCGAATTGAAACGATTCACTAGATTGAGAACGTCGTCGCTTTGCCGATGGACCATTGTCGGAGTCATCGCCGCCGTCGCCCCCGCGCTCGTCACCACCCCTGGTCAGGCGTTCGCGACCGGCTTCCGCACCGACGACGTACCGGGCCTGAACACCACCGCTTGGAAGTCCTACGTTCTCGGCCCATCGACGCCTGACGTGCACCCGGTCCAGGCCGAAGGCCGCGGCGACGTCACCCACCCGCAGTCCCTGCTGAAGGCGCACGGCCCGGCGACGACCCTCACCACCAAGGCAGGCGGCACGCCCGCGTCGATCCTGCTCGACTTCGGCAAGGAGGTCGGCGGGACGCCCTATCTCGATCTCACGAAGGTCACCGGCTCCCCCACCCTGACCCTGGTCACCTCCGAGGCGAAGCAGTACATCCGCACGCCCACGGCGACAACCGTGTCCGCCGTTGCGGCCGGCGGGGCCACCCAGGTCACCCTGGCCTCGGCGGCGAACCTCGAGGTCGGCAACACGATCACCTTCACCGCGGCCGGCGGCAAGCCCGTCACCCGCACGATCACGGCCTTCGACAGCACGGCCCGGACCGTGACCGTCAAACCCGCACTGCCGTCGGATCTCGCCACTGGTACCACCGTCTCCACCTCACCGGGGGCGCCGAGCTCCGACGAGTCTCGCGGCCTCGCCGGCGTCGGCGGTCCGGACACCTTCCAGCCCACTGGAGCGGGACGGCTCACGGGCGGTTTCCACGGCGGCTTCAGGTTCGCCCTGCTCACCGTCTCCTCCCCCGGCAGCGTCAGCCTCTCCTCCCTCGGCGTGAACTTCCAGGCGTTCCGCGCGACGCCGGCGGATTACCAGGGTTGGTTCCTCTCCAGCGACGACCAGCTGAACCGCATGTGGTACTCCGGCGCGTACACGCTGCAGATGAACATGAAGGCGCCCGGGCTAAACAGCCTTCCCGACGCCCGCATCTACGACGGTGCCAAGCGCGACCGCAGCGTCTGGACCGGTGACCTGCTCGTCCAGATCCCCACGCTCCTGACGAGTCTCGGCAACGCCGGGGCACCGTACGTGAAATCGTCGCTCGACACGTTGGTGGCCACCCAGCGCGCGGACGGTGCGTTCCCCGGGTCACCGGACTTCTCGAAGCGCACCTCGCCCGCGGGTTCGCCCCTGTTCTACTCGAACAACTACTCGGGGTACGGGGCTCGCGCGTTCATCGACTACTTCCGCTACACCGGAGACAAGGCCTACATCACCGCCGCGCTTCCCGCGCTGCGCAAGGAACTCGCCTACAACAACACGTTCCTCACGGCCGACAACCTCGTGGTCTCCAACGACCGCGACTACTGGCAGGCGAGCCAGACCGGCGAGGTCACCAAGTACAGCATCGACTACTACATCCTCCTGAAGGAGATGGCGTGGCTCGAGCGCTCTGTCGGATCCGCCGCCCTCGCCGACGCTGATGACGCGACGGCGGACGCCATCAAGACCGCGGTCATGGGCAAGCTGTGGAACCCCGCGCTGGGCGCGTATGGCCAGAGCAACAGCAAGCCCGACGTTCTCGTCGAGGACGCCAACGCGCTGGCGCTGCAGTACGGATTCGTTCCCGCGGGCAAGGAAGCCGGTGTCCTCGCGGCCATGAAGACACTGTGGACGCCGTACGGCGCCGTCATGGGCCCGGGGCTTCAGGACCCGACCGGGCACACCATCGAGCCGTTCGCCAACGGCATGGAGACGGCCGGTCGGTTCGCCGCCGGTGACACCGCCGGCGCGCTGGACCTCATGCGGCGCACGTGGGGGCCGATGATCGACAAGAACAACCCCCTCTACACCGGCGCGTTCTGGGAGTTCAAGAACAGCACCGGTGGCGTCAACCGCGCGACGGCCAGCCTCGCGCACGGATGGGCCGCGTCGCCGTCGGTGCAGCTCACCGAGCAGCTCCTTGGCGTGACCGCCGTGAGTGCCGGCTACCAGTCCTGGAGCATCTCCCCGCGCCCCGGGACGGTTCGCTGGGCGAGCGGCGCGGTGCCCACCGCCTACGGGACCATCGAGACCGAGTGGACCTCCGATCCGAAGTCCGGCCGGTTCACGCTCACCGCGCAGACCCCCGCGCACACCACCGGCACCATCACGGTTCCGGTCGGCCGTAATTCGGTGATCACCGTCAACGGCCGCGCTGCCAAGGAACTCGACTCCCGGGCGAAGACGTCCGGCGGCTCCGTGGTCCTGACCGTTCCTGGTGGCACATACCAGATCACAGTGACTCAGCGCTGATCAAAAGTTTCGATTCCGGACGGGCCGTTGTGGAGTGCGATCTCCGCAACGGCCCGCTCCACGCCGAAACCACTGCACCAATGGAGGTGTGAAGTGTTCGCAAAACCACCGAAAAGAACGTCGTCGTTGCTGACCATCTGCGTGTCGGCGGTGACCGCTGCGGCGCTGGTCGCTCTCGCGCCCACCGGAACCGCCCAGTCGGACCTGCGCAGTGCCGCACAGGTGGCCACTGAGCTGACGCAAGCAACCGACGCCCTGCAACCTCTGGCGGGCGGCCTCTCCCCTGCCCAGTTCGCTCACCCCGACACGCGGTTCAAGCCGGCGATGCGCTGGTGGTGGCAGAAGCCGCTCGACGACACCGAAGCCCTGCGCGAGCTGCAAGTGATCGCCGACGCCGGCTTCGGCGAGGTCGAGATCGCGTTCTCCTCCGGCGCGTGGGCCACTGACGAGCAGCGCACGATCCTCGGCCACGTGCTGGACAAGGCTGCGCAGCTCGGCATCAAGGTGTCGATGACAATGGGCGCCGCATGGCCGGTGCAGACCCCCGGCACCGGCGCGGGCAGTGGGTTCGCGTCGCAGGAACTGCAGTACGGCCGGGCGCACGTCACCGCCGGACAGACCTTCTCCGGACCGGTGCCTCCCGCGATCGACGCCGCCCAGCAAACCCAGCCCGCGCAGCTGGTCGCGGTCACCGCGGCTCGCGTTGTGACCGCCGGACCCGACGTCACGACACCCGGCCAGCCACCGGCGAAGTCGACGGTGTTGGATCCCCAGTCCCTGACCGACCTCACCGCCCAGGTGAAAAACGGCGCCCTCACGTGGAAAGCCCCCGCCGCGGGCGACTGGGAGCTGTTCGCGTTCTGGTCGCGTGAGAACAAGGGCAACTACACCAACCCCTTCGACGCCGACGCCTCACGCAAGGCCACGCAGGACCTCGATCAGATCCAGATCGGCAAGGACAACGCGCAGAAGCTGAAGACGTCCGGCGCCGACCTGTTCGAGGACTCGCTCGAACTGCACGCGACCTCCATCTTCTGGACCCCGAAGATGGAAAGCGAGTTCCGCGGCCGCCGCGGCTACGACATGGCCAAGTACCTGCCGCTGATGTTCGTGCAGGGCGAGTCGGACTTCCCGGTCCCGCCCAAGGAGCCGACGCCGGACTTCTCCCTCACCGACGGCTCGGCGAGCAAGGTCCGCCACGACTACTACGAGACGCTCACCGATCTGTACGTCGCCGATCACCTCAAGGTATTCCAGGACTGGGCGAAGCAGTACGGCATGCAGTACAAGGCCCAGGCTGCGTATCTGCAGGACCTCGAACCGATCCGCAGCTTCCGCTCGTTGCAGAGCTTCGGGGGGAGGTCGGAGACCGAATCCCTCGACGCCGGTGAGAACCTGCCGATCTCGCCCGACGATCCTGCCTGGCGCAACTCCCTCGCGTTCCAGCAGACGATCGCGTCCGGCGTGCACCAAGGGGGCGGTGACCTGCTGAGCGTGGAGCTCGGCGCGTTCTTCAAGCCGGCGTACAGCATGAACCTCGACGACTACCGCGACCTGATGGGCAAGGAGTGGGCCGCGGGTGTGTCGCAGCCGTTCATCCACGGCTTCGCCCTCCAGGCTCCCGACGCCGCGTGGCCTGGTACGACGCGGTTCAACGAGTCGGTCACTGATAGCTGGAACGACAAGAGCTTCCCGCAGTGGTCGAGCTGGTCGGCGCTGAACAGCTACTTCGCGCGCGGCACCAGCGTTCTCGAGACGGGCACCGCGAAGACCGACGTCGCGGTCTACAGCGATTCCTTCCTGTCGCCGCGCGGACACCAGTCGCCGTTCGACGCCCAGCGGCTGGAAGAGCAGGGCTACTCCGTCGAGTACCTCGACCCCCAGGGCCTGGCCCAGGACGCCCGGCCGGACCACGGTGAACTGTTCGCCGGCACCAGCGGCTACCGCGCGCTGGTGATCGATCAGCGGTCGATCACGCACGACGCCTCGGCCGCCGTGCTGCGGGCCGCGAAGGCGGGCGTCCGCGTCGTGTTCGTGGGCACGCTCCCCGACCACGACACCACGTACGCCAGCGGCGCCAAGGGTGATGCGGACGTCAAGAACAACGTCGCCGCGACGCTGAAGCTGCCGTCGGCGACGAAGGTGGCGACCCAGAACGACGTCGCCGGCGCGCTGAAGCGGCTCACCCTCGTTCCGCGGGTCGCGTCGGACGGCACCCAGATCCTCTCCCAGTGGCGCGACGTCAAGGGCGGCGCGTACGTCTACCTCTACAACCCGTCCGACCACCCGGTCACCTTCACCCCGTCGTTCGGCGTCCAGGGTGTGCCGGCGGAGATGAACCTCTGGGACGGCTCGATCTCGCCGATCGCCCAGTACGCCACCGGCAACGGACGCACCAGCGTTCCGGTGACCCTGCAGGGCGGTCAAGCCGAGGTCGTAGCGATCAACACGAACGCCAAGCCGGCCGTCCACGTCACCGGAAGCCTGCCCGAGGACGGGAACTTCCTCGTGAGCAACGGGAAGATCGTGTTCCGGGCGACCGAATCCGGCGGGCAGACGTTCCAGCTGTCCAACGGCCACAAGACCGACGTCAACGCCGTGGTGCGCACGGACGACGACAAGCCGCTGTCTGGCATCCCGTCCAGCCGGCCCTCCACCATCGACCAGTGGAGCCCGTGGGGGCTGACCGTGAAGACGGTGACGCCGACGGGCAGCGCGACGGTGTCGATTCCCAGCGGGCTCGGTGATTCGCAGTTCCAGCAGTTCAAGATGAAGGACTGGCGCGACATCACCCAGCTGAACGGCGAGTCCGGCGTGGGCACCTACACCGCCAACACCATCCTGCCCGACGGTTGGCACGCCAACGCCGCCGAAGGCGTGCAGCTGAACCTCGGCCACGTCGACGGAACCGCCGACATCACGGTCAACGGCCGGCTCGTCGGCACGCAGATCACCGACGGCCGGCAGTGGGACATCACCCGCTGGCTGCACCCCGGCACCAACACCGTCCAGATCGCGGTGCACACGACGCTGCGCAACGCAGTGTCGAAGTACAACAAGAAGTCGACAGCCAGCCAGCCCTATGGGCTTCGCGGGCCGGTGACGCTCACGCCCTACCAGGATTACGTCGTGTACAACGGCAAGTAGTCCACGAAACAGAAGCGGCGCCGAGGAAGTTCCTCGGCGCCGCTTCTGTTTGCTCGGACGGTCAGGACACCGTGATGCGGCCGCGGAGCGGGAGGTCCGCCGACGAGGTGCCCACGCCGACGGTGTAATTGCCCGGAACCACGGTCCACCCGGTGCTCGGGCTGAGCCAGACCGCGAGTTCTTCACGCGGGACGTCGAGCGTCACGGTCGTGCTCTGGCCCGGTTTCAGGGTCACCTTGCTGAACGCCTTGAGCTGCTGCGAGGGCTCCTGCGCCGCGTCGGGTGCCGCGACGTAGAGCTGGACGACCTCCGAACCGGCCCGCCGACCGGTGTTGGTGACTGTGGCCTGAGCCCGGAGTCCACCGCCACTGTGGGAAAGACGCAGATTGCCCAGCCGGAAGGTGGTGTACGACAGGCCGAAGCCGAAGGGGAACAGGGGCTGCTCGCCGGAGTGCTGGTACCAGCGATAGCCGATCGCCAGGCCTTCGTCGTAGTACACCTGGACACCGTCGCCGGGGAACTCGACAGTGGTTTTGGCAGGACCTTGCTGATCGGAGGCGGGGAACGTCTCGGGCAGGCGGCCACCTGGCTCTTCGTCGCCGAACAGCATGGCGGCCAGCGCGTTGCCCTGCTCCTGGCCGGCGTACCAGTTGGCGATGACCCCCTTGACGCCGCCCAGCCACGGCATCAGGACCGCGCCGGAGGTGTTGAGCACGACCACGGTGTTCGGGTTGGCCTTGGAGACCGCGGCCACCAGCTCGTTCTGGTCGGCGGGTAGAGCGAGTGTCGAGCGGTCCATGCCCTCGCTGGTCAGGTCGGCGAGGACCACCACCGCCACGTCGGCAGCGCGGGCGGCGTCGGCCGCCGCCTGGTGGAGCTTGTCGTAGCCGGCCTGGGAGCCGAGCACCAGAGACGTGCGCGGCGCGCGCCCTCCGGCGGGAGCGGCCGACACGTAGGTGACCTCGAGACTGTGGCTCCCCGCGGCCAGGGTGACCAGGCCGTTCTGGACGGCCTCGCGACCGGGCAGAGCGGTGAGGACGTTCTCGCCGTCGATGCTCAGGGTGGTCACCCCGCCGACGCTGAGGCTGAAGCGGTAACCGCCGGCTTCGGCGGCGTTGAAGGTGCCGGTGTACCGCGCGGACCAGCCGTCCGTCTGGGCCGCGACGGCCGCTGGAGTCGCGGTGATGTTCAGGGCGGCGACGGTCTCGGTTCCCAGCGCGTCACCGGTCAGGTCGGTCGACGCGTAGTAGGTGGCCTTGAGACCGGAGCCGAACGCCGCCGCGGGCACGGTGGGCAGCGCGGCGATGCCGAGGGTGCCCTGCGCGTAGGTGACCGGGATGGACCCGGCCCGCGCGCGGATCCCGGCCAGCGGCGTCACGACCGTGCCGGTGGGGTTGACGCTGCCCGAGCCGCCGCCGTGGGTCTGCGCGCCGGCGTCGGCGGCGTTGCCGATGACCGCGATGCTGCGTGGCCGGGCCAGTGGCAGCACACCGGTGTTCTTCAGCAGCACGCTGCCTTCGACGCCGATGCGCCGCGCCAGCGTCAGGTGCGCCGGCGTGGAGACCACGGTGTCGACGACGGTGGCCGGGTCCGGCAACGGGTGGTCGAACAGCCCGACGCGGATCATCGCGGTGAGCACCTGGGTCACCATGGTGTCGAGCTGCGCCTCGCTGACGCTGCCATTCTGCACCGCGGTCTTGAGCGCGTCGCCGAGGTAGGTGCCGCCGGGCATTTCCGTGTCGGAGCCGGCCTTGGCGGTCTGGAGCGTGCTGTGCGTGCCGCCCCAGTCCGACATGACCATGCCGTCGAAGCCCCACGCGTCGCGCAACGTGTCCTGCACGTTGACGCGATTCTCGTGGGCCCAGGTGCCGTTGACTTTGTTGTACGAGGTCATGACGGCGCCGACCTGGCCCTGCTGCACGGCGGCCCGGAACCCCGGGTAGTAGATCTCCTGCAGCGCGCGAGCGGAGACGACGACGTCGATCGAGTTGCGCAGGATCTCCTGGTTGTTGGCGGCGAAGTGCTTGACCGTCGAGATGACGTGGTTGGTCTGGATGCCGCGGATCGTGGCGGCCGCGAGCTGTCCGTTCAGGAACGGGTCTTCGGTGTAGGTCTCGAACGAGCGCCCCCAGTGCGGGAGGCGGAGGATGTTGATGCACGGCGCCAGCGCGATGTTGTGTCCCTTGGCCGCCTGCTCGGCGCCGTAGGCCTTTCCGTAGTCGGTCGCGGTGGCGGGGCTCCAGGTGGCGGCCAAGGCTTTGGAGTCGGGCCACTGCGTGACGCCGGTGGATCCGTTGCCGACCCCGCTGGGCCCGTCGGCCAGCCGCAGGGCCGGGATGCCGAGCCGGTCGTTGGCGGGGATGTGCCCGGTGAAGCCCTTCGTGGCCGGAATTCCGTGGCAGTAGGCGATCTTCTCGTCGAGGGTCATCTTCGCCACGAGCTGCCGGGCCTTCTTCACAGCCGCCTGAGCCTGAGGCGACGCGGGCGGTGGCGCGGCGAGCGAGCCGGCCGGCGGCGTGGCCGCGGGATCGGCCGCCGCCAGGCCGGCGGGGGTCACCGCCACGACTCCGGCGGCGGCGACCCCCGCTCCGGACCACTTCAACATCGAACGACGGGTGACGTCCATCGATTGTCTCCTTCGGGGTGGGGTTTCCAGGGAGAGCTGTGTCCGATGTGGCCGGTCGGCCACATCGGACACAGCCGATCAGCTCGTGGCGGTGAAGGTGTACTGACCGGCGTCGACGGTGTAGACGGCTTCGGCGATGCGGCGGGCACCCGGTCCGGAGGCCTGGACGTTCTTGCCGGCCGCGGCCGGGACGTGCACGGTGGCGGTCGCGCCCGGCGGAACGGTCACCTGGAGCCGGAATCCGTGTGCGGAGTTCGTCCAGGTGCTGCTGACCGTGCCGTACGGCGTCCGGTAGCTGCCCTCTGCGTGAGTCAGGCCACCGACGATCGCGGGCGCGATGGTGAGGTCGCGGTAGCCGACCGAGCCGTCCGTCTGCTGGATGCCGGCGAGCCCGCGGATGAACCACGCGTCGACGGCGCCGAGGAAGTGGTGGTTCTGCGAGCCGCCACCGTCCAGGCTCTCCGACAGCGTGGTGTGACCGCTGGCGATCAGGTAGCCGTAACCCGGCGAGGTCGGGTTCACGACCATGTCGTAGATGACGTCGTCACGGTTCCCCGCCTCGAGCGCCCGGAAGAGCGGCCCGAGGGCGACCGAGCCGGTCGTGATGTGGTTGCCGGCCTTGCGCACCGACGCGACGAGGCGATCGAGCACCGCGGTGCGGTCGGCCGCGGCGACCAACCCGGCGTCGAGGGCCATGGCGTTGGAGGCTTCGCTGTCGCTGCCGTAGTAGACGCCGGTCGCGTCGACGTGGCGGAAGCGCGTGGTGAACTCCGTGGCGAGCTGGGCGGCCAACGCGGTGTACTTGGTGTGGTCGGCGGTCTTGCCCAGGACCTGTGCGACACCGGCCATGTTGCTCGCCGCTGTGTAGTGGCCGGCGAGGATGGCCAGCTGCATCGGCGTGGTGTTGTCCGTCGCGGACCAGTCCCCGAGCCCGGGGATGTCACCGTTGTTGACGGCCTTGTTCTTCGCCTCGTAGTCGAGCCAGGCCACCATGTTGTCGTAGAAGGTCGCCATCGTCCGGGTGTCGCCGTAGGTGAGGTAGAGCTGCCACGGGATGCGGATGACGGCACCGCCCCAGTTGACTTCGTCGAGGAACTCGATGGTGCCCTGGGGCTTCGTCTGCGTGGTGGGTGCGACGCGGTGGAACTCCGGGGCGATGTTGGCGATCAAACCCGGCGACACGTCGCCCGGCTGCCGCTGCGCGGTGGCCATGTTGCGCACGAGCTGGGGCTCGTAGGCCGACATGTCGTAGTCGGTGAGCAGGGCGTCGAGGTTCTGGAGGTTGTCGCCGGTGTACGGGCCCTTCTCGCGGTCCGGGCAGTCGGTCATGACCGACATCATGTTGCTCTGGATCGCGCGCTCGGTGATCGTGTGGATCTGGTTGAGCAGGTCGCTGGACGAGGTGAAGTCACTCGCGCTCGGGTTCGCCGCGTGAATGACGTCCACGGTCACGGTGTCCTTGGCCGGCGCCGTGCGCAGACCGCTCACCTGCAGGTAGCGGAAGCCGCTGTAGGTGAACTGCGGGTGCCACGTTTCCTTGCCCTGTCCGGACAGCGTGTACCGGTAGGCGATCTGGCTGCCCGGTTTCGCGCCGGTGCTGGCGATGTCCAAGGTGCCGTCGGCGGCGAGGTTCTCCGCCGGGATCATCGTTACGGTGTCACCCGCTCGTCCGGAAACCGACGCGCTGGGCCAGCCGGAACGGTTGGCCCCGAAGTCGAGGATGTACGAGCCGTCGGCGAGCTTGCGGATGCTGGTCGGCCGCACGGTCTGTGCGACGGTGACCGGCGGGCGCGGGTTGGCTCGCAACGGTGTGGTGTCGCGCGGTGTCGTGGCTTGGGTGAGCGTGACCGGGCTCGCCTGCTGCCAGCCCGGGTTCGTCAGCGCGGCGGCCGAGGTCGGTGACTGGCTCGCTCGGCGGGCGTCGTACTCTTCGCCGCTCCACCACGAGGAGAAGGTGGTAGCCCCGAGCGCCGTCCGCCACGTGCCGTCGCTGGAGACGATCTCCCGGTGCCCGTCCTGGTAGGTGATCTCGAGCTGGGCGATGATCTTGGGCTCGCCGTAGACGGTGTACTGCTCGAGGGTGCCGCCG
The DNA here is from genome assembly GCF_040607795.1 of Amycolatopsis sp. NPDC005232. Classification (NCBI taxonomy): domain Bacteria; kingdom Bacillati; phylum Actinomycetota; class Actinomycetes; order Pseudonocardiales; family Pseudonocardiaceae; genus Amycolatopsis; species Amycolatopsis sp. NPDC005232. The sequence goes on from NZ_JBEXHL010000003.1 coordinate 131,716, forward strand.
AAGAAGTACCGTCCGGGCGTCTTGACGCGCTGGTAGGTGCCGCTGCCGGTCTGCATGCCGATGGTGTTCGTGCCCGACCGGAGTGCGCTGGTGAGGTCGTAGGTCCGGTAGTCGACTTCGGCGGAGTAGGTGGTCTGGCCCGGTTCGAGCACGGCGTCGCCGACCGGCCGGCCGTTGATGGTCGCGGCGTACATACCGAGCCCGGTCGTGTAGAGGCGGGCCTGCTTGACCGCACCGTGCACCGCGAACGACTTACCGAAGACGGGCAGCGGAGTTTCCTTGCCATCCGGCTGGGTGTAGTCGTACGAGGGGTTCTCGATCCAGCGCGCCGACCAGTCGGAGGCGGACAGCAGCCCCATCTCCCAGCTCGCCGGATCACTCCAGGTCGAGACCCGTCCAGTGGTGTCCCACGTGCGAACCTGCCAGCTCACGTGGTCGCGCGAGTGCAGAGCCGGGCCAGAGTACGAGATGTTCGAGGTGCTCGCGGAACGAACTTTGCCGCTGTCCCACAGGTCGAGTTTCCCGTGTCGGGACGGTGATTCGAGGGTCGCGCGGATCTCGTAGGCCGCCTGGCCCGCCGAGCCTTTCCCGGGCAGCCAACTGAGCAGCGGCTTGCCTGCGTCGATCCCGATCGGGTCGGAGAGGTTCTCGGTCTCGAGTGAGGTCGGCTTGGCCGAGCTGCTCGGTGCGGCGGCAGCGGTTGCCGATCCGGACACGGCCAGCAGCGCGACGGCGAGGAGTGTGAGGACAGGGTGCCGGCGGTTCATCGGAAGTCCTTTCAGCCGGAAGCGGGGACGGGCGGGTTCTTGTCCTGCGGCGCTACGCACGGTTCACGATCCGGACCGGCCCCAGCAGGCCCGCCGGCTTGAGCTCGGTGCCGGCGGCGATGTTCTTCAGCGGCGGTTGCACGTACGCGACCGGCGTGGCTCCGGGCTGCTGGTCGCCGACCAGCCGGTTGAACCAGCTGTTGGTGACCTTCACCTGCAGGGTGTTCCCGCCGCCGCGAAGCGCACCGGTGATGTCGAGCCGGTACGGGGCCCGCCACGCGATGCCCGCGTCCGCACCGTTGATCGTGACCTGGGCGATGTCGTGCACCTCCCCCAGATCGAGGATCACGCGACCACCGACCTTGGCCCAGTCCGCGGGCGCGTCGAACGTCGTCGAATACGTGGCAGTGCCGGAGAAGTACTTGATCCCCGGGTCGCTCTCCTGCGCGAAGGAGCGGAGGAACGCAAAGTTCGCCTTGGCGGGCGCGCCGCGATCGGCGGGGAAGTCGACCTGCCACGCGCCGGCGACCGCGCCGATCTGCCGATCCGCCGCCACCGCCACGGTCTTCGACCCGGGCTTGCCGTGCGAGACGACAAGGAAGATCGAGTCGGCGGGTCCGAGGTCGACGGTCAGCTGCGTGGCGCCGCTGGTGGCGTCGAACGTGATGGGCGCTGTCTGGCCCGATACCGGATCCCAGGTTTCCACCTCACTGCCCGCCGAACGCAGCGTCAGCGGAATCGTGGTGCGCACGTTGCGGCGGTTGACGACGAAGTAGATGTCCGCCGAGTCCGTGCGACGGTGCGTCAGCCACAGAGGTTCGTTGGCGGTCAAGGGATCCATGGCGTCGAGCCGGTACGTCCAGTCGGGCGTGACCCCGAGCTCGGCGAGCGCCTCGGCCGCGGTCACGCCGCTGAAAACACGACCAGCGCCGACAACGCGGTCACGCTGCTCTCCGTCCCCCCACAAACGCGTGGCCAGCTTCTGGAACTCCGCGTCGTTGTCCGCCAGGCTCGGCGACCCGAGCGGTTTCGGTCCGGCGATCGCCGCGCCGGCGTCCACGAACCCGGCGAGCTTGCGCAGCACCGCCAGCGTGATCCGCTGGGCATCGCCGCCGAGCTGCAGCAGCGCGTACGCCTGACCGGAGCGGGTGACGATCCGGCCGCCGCGCATCGACATCTCGTTCAGGATGACCGTGCCGTTGACAAGGTCGTAGTCGTACCCGATCGGCTGGTCGGTCTGCCGGAAGGTGCGGCCCCACACGCCGGTCGCGGGGGCTTCCTGCCCATAGAAGTACGCGACGTCGGCGACGTGCGTGCCCCGCGACAGCAGCCAGCTGCACCGCGATAGGTAGGTCGTCCACGGCTTCGCCACCTCGGCCCAGGTCTCCAGCCGGGTGAAGAACGACCCGATGCCGTTCAGCGTCACACCGGGACCGCGGTCGAGCGGCTGGTGCACCGAGGTGTGGATCATGAACCGGGTAGCGCCCTGGGCGAGCATTTCGTCGGCCAGCGGCTTGAGATCCTTCGGGGTGAAGCCCTGCGGCGTGAACGTGAACGCCTCGACCGCGGCCTGCGGCCGGCCGTAGATGTGCGCGACCGACGCGGCGCCCCGGGTGTCGACCCGATAGGTCTCGAACGACTGGTCCCCCGGCGCGAACGCCTCCCCCGACGCGCCCATCGGGAAGTCCGCGTACTGCCGTATCTCCAAGTCGTCGCCGAACCAGCCGCGTTTGTCCTCCTGCGCCTCGGCGTAGGTGCGCTGGATGCCGCGTTTGTGGGCTTCGGCCGGGATGACCTGATAGTGGTTCTGGGCCAGCAACTCGTTCAGCGTCCGCCGCCAGTCCCACAGGAACTTGTCCGCATCCGCAGCGCTGTCGACCGGCACGCCGGTGAGCACCGGCAGGTGCGGAGCGGGGTCGTAGCCGCGGCGCTTGCGGAACTCGTCCAGCAGCGATTCGGTCCAGTTCTGGTAACCCGCTTCGTAGCTGTCGTTGAGCAGGCCGGTAAGGCCCCGGCGGCCGAAGAGGTCCTTGCCGGCGGCGTCGGTGAGCATGTCGAGGTAGGTGTTGAGGTACTTGCGGACGCGGCCGGCGTCGAGCTTGTCGACCTCCAGACCGGTGGCCGCGGTCGACGCCGGGCCGTTCTGGTGACCGGTGAGGCTGTATCCGAGCCGGACCGCCACCCATGTACCCGCCGGCGCCCGCCAGTTCAGCGTCCCGTCCGGGGCCATCCGGCCAGTGAGGTCGACGACGTCGGATCGCCGGACCGCCACTGCGCCGCCCTGGGAAGGAGTGGCGACGTGGTAATAGTTCGCGGTCTGCCCGAACCCCGCCTTCACCTCGAACTCGTGCACGGTCGCGACCGTGCGAAGGATCAAGCTCGACAGAGCGATCGCAGCCGACGACGGTGCGGTGGAACTCTGCCCGAACACGACCTTGAAGTACTTCGCCGTGGTCTGCGGAACGAACAGCGTGCGCTGCACGCCGCTGTAGACGCCCTGCGCCAGCAGCGTCCACTGCCGGCCGTCGCGGCTGCTGTAGACCTGCGCCGACGGCCCGTATTCCACGACGTCGTTCCACCCGCTGAACGCGGCACCCGCGGCGATCGTGACCCCGGTGACCGTGGCCGGACGCTCGTATTCGAAGCGAACCCAGGTTCCGGCCGCTCCCGGCGCGGGGAGGTACTGGGCGTCGGCGACCGAAGCGTTCGACAGCTTGGCGACGTCCAGCGGGACACCCTGGTCGCCGTTCGACGTCGGGGTCGCCTTCGGGTCGGCCTGGAGCCCGCTGGCGTAGACCTTGGGCGCGAGAGCCGCTTGGTTCTGGGTTCCGTTCGGGACGCGGTAGGCGAACACGCGCGCGTCCCGGTAGAAGGCAGGCAGCGGAGCAGGGGTGGACGAGGCCGCCGCGGAATCCCCGAACTGGCCGGCAACCGCGGGCGGTTGTGGCAGCTTCACCTGGCCCTGCCCGCCCGAGACCCACGTCTCGGTCCACACGTACTTCTTCATCGCGTCTTCGGCCGTCACCCAGGGTCCGCCGGTCTCCGACCACCCCGGTGAACAAGCGACGTCGGCCTCCAGGCCCAGCCGGTCCGCCTGCTGCATCGCGTAGCGGAAAGCCGACTTCCAGCCGTCGGACATGTACGGCAACGGATTCGGCACGACCACGGGCACCCGGCCCGCGCCGTCGAAGTTCACCATCCCGCCGATCCCGGCGCGTTTGAACCACTCCAGGTCGGCCTTGATGCCCTCCTGGGTGATGTTCTGGTTCATCCAGTGCCACCACACCCGGGGCAGGACTTCCGCGGGCGGCGTTCTGAACCCGCCGAGCACGTCCGAACCGTCCAGTGCCGAAGCGAGCCGGGGGCCGGCGAGACGCGCCGGCTCCGCTCCGCCCGCCTCAGCGGCGCCCAGTCCGGTCGCGGCTTCCAGCTCTCCGGCCGCTTCCGCCGCGGTGCCTGGCAACGCCGCGGCGCCCGCCGCGCCGAGCGCGACCACGGCAGCGCCACGCAGAAACCCTCGCCTGCTCGTTGACATCACTGTCCTCGTTTCCTCGAGCTGAAACGATTCATGCGAATCTAGACCTGACTGAGCGCCGCCGACAATCCTGCGAAAGTTCCGATTTTCGCTTGTACGCCAACAAGTACGCGTCGAAAACCGTGCGCTGGGCGCACGAAAACATCACCCCGCCGCCTGCCTGAGCAAAGCGGTATCGGGGTGTCGCGATGGTGCTGCCGCGCCTACAAACCCGGCCGCGGTGCGGCGTACCGCACACGAGGGGGCGCCGACCAGTCCCAGCAACCCGCGGGACGGGGAGGCGACCGGTGGAGGTCGGATCTATGACGCACAGCAGCTCCTCGGAGGCCGGCGGGGTACAGCCTGAGTTCGTCTATGAATCGTTTTACCTCACGGGAACGTTACGAGGGTTTCCCTTGGGGGACAAGAGCTTGTCCGGATTCGGTCAGCCGCAGTGTCGACCACGTTCAGACGAGGCCACGCCGAGCGGCCCACACCACAGCCTGGATGGGAGTGGCGAAACCGAGGCGATCACAGATCGAGCGCATCCGCCGGCGAACGGTGCGATCGGACAACTCCAGCCGGCGTGCGATGATGTCCAGTGGCAGCCCTTCGGCAAAGAGCGCAAGCAAGTCGAGCTCCTCGCGCTCGAGCGTGGCGTTCACCAGATCACCGCCCTCTGCCACTCCGCGACGACAACGTGCGAGGTCCCCGTCCGCCTGAGCCCGCCGACTGAGGCGTTCCGCTCGGATCCTGGCGCGTCATCGCGACCTCCGGATTGAAAGGTTTCACCAATCCTGGCGGTGTGACGCTACTATGGGCCCGCGAGCCCCGTCAACGAGTGCCAAGATCACGCGCGCAAGGCCGCACCGCCGAAGCAGATGCGACTTATGACGTTTCAATACCACCGGCACATGACCGGCGATCGACCGCCCGGCAGACATCGCACAATCTAGTCGAATCCCGACAAACCGCGGTCGTCGGCAAGCCGCCGCCTGGTCGAGTCCAGCGCGAACGTGACCGCTCCGACGACCTCGGCGCGCGTCCCCAAAGACGAGCGCAACAGCTGCAGGCCATCGGTGATCGCCGGCTGTGCGTACCGCCGCACGCTTTCCCCGACGGCGTTGACGAGCACGTCACCGGCGGCGCTGACCAGGCCACCGAGGACGACCGCCCCGGGATTGAGGCTCGCGCACAGGTCGGCGATCGCCCGGCCGAGTGTCCGCCCGGCGTCGGACACGATCCGGCAGGCCAGCGGTTCCCCGTCGCGCACGAGCTGAACGACCCCGTCGAGAGTCAGGTGTTCGCTGCGGGTCGGCTGCAGCAGCTCGATGATGCGCCGGCCCGAGGCGAGCGTGTCGAGGCAACCACGGCTGCCGCACCAGCACAGGGCACCGTCCTCGTCGACCAGGACGTGGCCGATCTCGCCGGCGATCCCGGCGGCGCCTTTGTAGAGCTTCCCGTTCAGAACGAGCCCTGCGCCGATGCCGCTGGACACCTTCACGTAGAGGACGTCGTCGATTCCGCTCGCGACGCCTTCCCACGCTTCGGCGAGCGCGCCGAGGTTGGCGTTGTTCTCGAGCCAGACCGGCATGCCGATGCGTTCTTCGAGTTCAGTCGCCGGGACCACGCCCGCCCAGTTGTTGAGGACGCGGCCGAGGGTGATGCTCCCGGTCGCGCGGTTGACCGGGGCGGGCAGCCCGACGACCACCTGCCGGACCACCTCCCGATCGATCCCCGCCTCGGCGGTCAGCTCGGTGACCAGCTTGGCGGCCGCGGACAACGACTCGGCGGCGAAGTCGTCGACCTGCATGAGCACTTGCTGCTCGGCGAGGATCCGGCCCGACAGGTCGGCCAGCGCGGCTCGGATGTGGGTCCGGCCGAAATCGACGCCGACCACCGCATCGGCAGTCTTGGCGAGCCGCAGGAGTCCGGGCGGCCTGCCGCTGTGCGAACCACGGGCGTCCGGATCGGGCACGTCCTCGACCACGGTGCCGTCGGCGACGAGATCGCTCACGACCGCCCACACCGACGTCCGCGATCGCCCGGTGACCTCGCGCAACCGGGCTCGGCTCATCGGACCGTAGCGGCTCAGCGCGTAGAGGACGTGGTCCCTCTGCGACGGGCTCGGTGCCGGGCCGGATGCCCGGGACGGTCCGTTGGTCACCTCTCCACCCCCATTGGCTTCCCCGATCTTCCAGCGTATCCGCGACGCGGATCGATTGGTCACGTGTTCGCCGTGGCGGCCGTCCGTTCGAAGACCCCTCGCGCTCGCGCCCACTGCTCGAACTCCGCGAGGTTGTCCACGGTGATCACCTGCGGCTGAAGTCGCCTCTGGTTTCCCTCGAGGCCCATCGGGGCGAAGCCCAGCAGCGTCAGTGCATCCGTGGTCCCGAGACGAGCGGCGAGCGCGATCGCGGCGGCCGCGTAGTAGCCGAAGTAGTACTCACGGATCCAGATGCTCGCGAAAACGGATCCGCGCCGGATCGCGGCAGCGGTCTCGGGCAGCATGTCGTTGCCGACGATCGCGACCTCGCCGGCCCGGCCCGCGTCTTCGACGGCCGCGGCCTGGACCGCGGCGTGGTAGCCGTAGACGCCGTAGCAACCGGCGACATCCGGGTACTCCGCCAGCAGCCTGCGGACGTTCGCGGCAGCGACGTCGATGTGTTCGCCGTCGTCGTCACCGCCGACCACCTCGATGCCGGCTTCGGCCATCGCCTCGCGGAACCCGCGCAGTTTCCCCGCCGCACCATGAGCGTTGGTAGAGCCGGTCTGCGCGAGAACACGCGCGCCGGCCGGCACCCGCTGTGCGAGCAAGCGACCGGCCTGACGGCCCAGCTCGACCGGCGTCGGCATGCCGACGTACAGCGCCCGCCCACAGCCGGGTGCGTCGAGGTCGAACGTCACGACCGGCACCCCGGCACCGGTCGCCTCGGCGACCACGGTGTCGAAGGCCGACTCGCGGGTCGCGACGAAAGCCAACCCGTCCACGCCTTTCGCGAGGTGGCGCCGCATCGCATCCACCTGGTCGTCGACCGATTCGTACGCTGGGGCCTCGAAGACCACATCGAGTCCCCAGCGTTCGGCGGCGTCGCGCCAGCCGGCGTTGACCATGTCCCAGTATGGTCCGCGGTTCTTCTCGATCACCGCGATCGTCAGCCTGCGGTTCCACCCGCCGGCTCGGTCAGGCGTATTCATAGCGCACCGCGGTCGATTCCACGTCGACACCGAGTGCCGACTCCGATCCGATCCCCAGGCCCGGAAGGTCGCTCACGTTCGCCACACCGTCGACGATCGTCACGCCGCCCGAGCTCACGATTTCCTGTTCGAACAGCGTGTGGCACGCGACGCCCGTGTAGAGCGGGTTGCGCGAAGCCACCGCGAGGTGGGCGACGGCCGTGTTCGCCACCTTCATCTCGTTGATCTCGTCGACGATGTAATCGACGTTGTGCGCCTCGGCGACCCGGATCATCTGCTGGCACTTCTGAACGCCGCCGACGCGGCTGATCTTGAGGCTGACGATGTCGGCGGCTTCGGACTCGATGACGCGGTTGAGGTCGGCCACGGTGCGGATGCCGTCGTCGGCCATCACGGGGAACCGGGTCGAGCGCCGGATCTTGGCCAGGCCGCTGAAGTCGTTGGCCAGCACCGGCTGCTCGAGGATGACCTTCTGGCGCAGCGGCACCTCCCTCTCCAGGACTTCGGCGATGAGGAGCGTCTGGTTCACTGACCACGCCTGGTTCGCGTCCAGGCTCAGCGTCGCGAGATCCCCGATCACCGGCAGCAAGGACCGGACGATGTCGAGGTCGTATTCGGTGTCGCCGCTCATCTTCTGCTTGAAGAACCGGTAGCCCTGCGACATCAGCCGGCCCATGTCGCTGGCGGTGTCCTCGTAAGTCGCCGGCGTGATGTGAGTGGGCACGCCGTCGTGCATCCGGCCGCCGAGGAGCTGGTACATCGGAATGCCGAGGATCTTGCCGGCCAGGTCGTGCAGCGCGATGTCGATGCCGGCCTTCGCCGCGACATTGCCTGCCGGCGAGTAACGGTCCATGAGGGTGTTCGCTTTGGTCAGCTGCAACGGATCGAGGCCGACAAGCCCCGGCTTGAGCAGGTTGATGCCACCCAGCGTCGACGGCGCAGTTTCACCGTAGAGCCCGGGGCAGTGGGCCGCTTCGCCGATGCCCACGACGCCTTCGTCCGTGTGGATCTGCACGATGACGTTGACCTGGGTCTCGTCCTTGACGTAGTACCGCTTGTCCTTCATGTACTCAGGCCGGTAGTCGGCGCGGACGGCGGTGCCGGTGATGTCGGTGATCTTCACGTGGTCCTCCCTGGACTTGCTGCTGGAGTTCGCCGGGTCCGCGATCAGGTGGTCGCGCGCCGGCGGGAAATCGAGTCGACGATCACTGCCGCGACCAGAACGGCACCGATCACCATGTACTGCAGATCGGACACGAGGTTGAGCAGGTACATGCCGTTGTAGATCGAACCGATCACCAGCCAGCCGATGACCGCGGACCACGCGCTGCCCCGGCCGCCGAACAGGCTGGTGCCGCCGATGACCGCCGCGGCGATCGAGTACAGCAGCAGCGTGCTTCCCCCGAGGTCCTGAGAGGCAGCACCGACGTAGGACGCGGACAGCACACCTCCCGCCGCGGCCATGGCGCCGGAAATGGCGAAGACGGACACGCGGATCCGGTCGACGTTGATGCCGGCGCGACGTGCCGCTTCAGCGTTCCCGCCGACGGCGCGCACGCGCTGGCCGTATCGGGTCTGGGTGATCAAAACCCAGAAGAAGACCGCGAGCACCAGGAAGATGATCAGCGCCAACGGAACACCGACCGCTCGGTTGAGCTCCCACACCACGACGAACAGCGCGACGGCGAGACCGACCACCTGGACCACCAGCAAGCCCAGCGGCGGTGCGCTCACCCCGGCGCGCACGTGCCGTCGCCTGCTGACCAGCCCCAGAGCCAGGAAGCACACCACCGCGACCGTGGCGAGCGCGTAGCCGGCCACCGGCGCGAGGCTGCGACCCTCCAGCTGGGAGATGGTGCCGCCGAAGGGGAACAGGATCGTGCCGGTCTTACCGAGGAACCGCAGTTGCAGACCGAGGAAGACCAGCAGACCGCCGAGTGTCACGATGAACGACGGGACGTTGAGCCGTGTTCGGATGAACCCTTGGAGGGCGCCGAGTACTCCCCCGGCCGCGACGGTCGCCACGATCCCCAGGATGGGGTTCCAGCCGTTGTTCTGGACGAGGACGGCGAGGATGGCCGCGCCGAGGCCGCAGATCGAGCCGATGGACAGGTCGACCTCGCCGATCAGCAGAACCATGACCACGCCCAGTGAAATCACGCCACCGTAGGAGATCTGGCGCGCCAGGTTGTGCACGTTGTCGTCGGAGAGGAACCGGTTGTTGACGAGCTGGAAGACGATCCAGATCAGGACGAGGCCGAGGTAGACCGACAGGCTTCCCACGTCGCCCTTGCGGATCTGCTTCGCCCTGGCGCGGACGAGCTCCCCCAGCGTCGGCGCGGCCTGATCGAGCGGTGCCGGCTCTGACGTTGCGGCAGTCGTCTCGGCTTGCGGGACGTCTTCGACTGTCCTTTCCGGACTCATGCGAGGTCACCTCCGGAGGTGATGCCGTGCAGCTCCCGGCCTGCGCCGAGATCCGCGGACGAGGTCAAGCCCGTGATCGCGGAGACCACCTGCTCGTGGGTGGCCTCCGAGGTGGAGAACTCCCCCGCGTTGCGGCCCAGCCGGAGCACGCAGATGCGATCGGCCACGGCGAACACGTCGGCGAGGTTGTGACTGATCACGACGACGCCGAGGCCGCGTGCCTTCAACCGCCTGAGCAGCTGGAGCACCTGCGCGGTCTGGGCCACTCCCAGGGCCGCCGTCGGTTCGTCCAGGAGCACGACCTTCGGATCGCCGAGGATCGCTCGGGCGATGGCGACGGCTTGCCGCTGCCCGCCCGAGAGGTCCTCGACCCGGGCCAGCACGTTCGGAATCCGAGCGCCGAGGCCGGCCAGCAGAGCTCGCGCCTGCTTTGCCATGTCGATCTTGTCGAGCAACCTGACGCTCCGGTACGGACCCGTCAACATCTGCTCCCGGCCGAGAAAGAGGTTGGCGACGACGTCGAGGTTGTCGCACAGAGCCAGATCCTGATAGACGGTCGCGATCCCGAGCTTGGCCGCGTCCTGCGGTGTCGCCACCGTCACGGGGTTGCCTTCGAAGGTGATCTGCCCGGAGTCCGCGGGCGACACCCCGGCGATCGCTTTGATCAGCGTGCTCTTGCCGGCCCCGTTGTCGCCGACCAGCGCGACGATCTCCCCCGCCCGCGCCTCGAACGCGACATCCTGCAGGGCGTGCACGGCACCGTAGGACTTCTCGGCGTGCGCCAGCGAAAGCAGGACCCTGCCCTGCCCGTTTTCGTGTTCCGTTGTCACAGCTGCTTCCTTCACCCTGTGATACCGGCCCGAGCACACGCGTCGGCCGCGCCGCCCCCGCACACCTCGGCCGACGTCGCGAACCCGTCGGCGATCACCGTCGACTTGATGTTGTCGACGGTGACGGCGATCGGCGGCAGCAGCTGCGTCGGCACTTCGTCGCCGGTCACGTTCTTCACCATCGGCGCGGGCGGCAGCGGCTTGCCGTGGGCGAGAAGGATCGCGATCTTGGCCGCAGCGTCCGTCTCGGCCTTGAGATTCTTGTACGTGGTCATGTACTGGGTACCGAGCACGATGCGCTGCAGACCCTCGTCGGTCGCGTCGAGACCCGTCACCGGTGGGATCGGCGAGATGTTCGCCTGCCGCATCGCGGTGACCGCCGCGCCGGCCAGTGTGTCGTTCGCCGCGTAGACGCCGACGATGTCGTGCGCACCGATCTTCGCGATCGCCTGCGTCATCTCCGTGGTGGCGTTGGTCGGCGACCACCCGTCGGTGTCGTACTCGGCGGCGATCTTGTACCCGGACTTGTCGAAGACCTCGTGCGCGCCCTGCTTGAAGAACGCTCCGGTCGTGTCCGGCGCGCCGTTGATCATGACGATGTTGCCGGAGCTGTGACCGGCCGCCTGCATCGCCTTGATCATGGCGTTCGCCTGGGTCTTGCCGACCTCGACGTTGTCGAACCCCGTGCGGTACGCCAGCGGGCCACCGGCCGTGCGGTCGTAGGCGACCGTCGGCACGCCCTTGGCCTTCGCCTCCTGCACGATCGCGGCGGAACTGTTCACGTTCGCTGCATCGAGCACGAGCACCTGCGCGCCCTGCGCCAGCGCCGACTCAGCTTGCTGCTGCTGCTTGTCCGCGGCGTTCGCGGCGTTGAAGTACAGCACCTTGCAGCTCGAATCCTGGGCCTTCACGGCATCGAGGAACAGCGGGTGATCTTTTGCCTCGTAGCGCGGCGTCGTGTTCTCCGGCAACAAGAACGCGATCGTGCACCCACCCTCGCTCGACCGAGACGGCTGCACCTCAGCGGCACACGCCGACGCGGCCATCACAACGGTCAACGCCGTCAACACCGTGGACAAGCAGGCTCTCTTCATTGACAGCTCCTCTGGCTGGCGCATGCTCTGCTAGGGGGAACCGCGCGTCGATTCGTGCACGGCCCTGCTCGCCGGACAGTTTCATCAGCCGAGGCCAGTTCTGTCAACTACCGAACAGAAATATGGGACCTCATCCGAGAATATTCGCCACTTCTGTTCAGATTGGACCATGAGTGAACAGAAGCAGCTAACTAGACGGTCGGCGAGATCCCCCTGATCACGCTCTCCGAGCGTGATCGACGGACCTGGGGACCAGATGACGTCGTCAATCTCAGGTCGCCCGCGTCGCACGTCTCAGGTCAACATCAGGTCGTGAACCACGACGATCGGATCGCCGCCGACGAGCTCATCGCGCAAATGAGCGAATCACAAGAAGCGCGCCAAAACTGATTACCCTGAACAAGATTTGCGCATTCAGGAAAAATCGACCCCTCCTGGCCTTTTTCACCACTGAGAGCATTGCCACCCCATTCCGAAAACATCACCGTATCCAAAAAGAAGGTCTTGGCCCGGAACTGCAGCACTGGAACACCACCAGCACCTGGAAGGACACCACGCCGGGCAAGCCGAAGGTTGTTCTGCATCGCGCAGGACCTCTTCGGCCGCCAGTTCGCCATCACCGGCAACCACGACATCGTCACCGTCGCCCCGAAACCGCCGACCCACCCCCATCGGCACCAGCCTCGAGCGCTGGGCCGCCCCTACCCGACGGAGTCCAGGTCCACCTCATCCCCGACCAACCACCCACCAGCACCGACGAGACCCGGCTCGCGTACGCCGAACTCGACGTGTTTGCCGACTACAACAGCTTCTTCGTCCACGCGAGGACCGCTGACCCGCACGGATGCAGCCAAGGCACGTACAGCTAACTGCCGTGCTCTCCGGCGATTGCCTGATACACCGGCCGAAGCAGCTCGGCGACGTCTTCACCGCCCACCGTGATCGCGAACGGCGGCGCCTTGTCTAGGAGCGCGTCGAACGACGTTCGCGGCCCGGGCAATGGCGCCGCGCCGCCCAGGCCCGGGGCCTGACCGCAGGCGAAGAAGGTGTCCATGACTTCGGTCAGGGCCGGAGACCTGTCGTCAGGATCGAGCGGCTCGGCGGAGATGAGCCGGTTCTTCAGCTCCTCGAGCAGCGTTTCGCGGTCCCGGCCGCGCAGAGCGAGGATGGTGAACGGATCGTCGCCGACCTGCGCCACGAGCGCGGAGAACACGGCGTTCAGGTGGCCGCACGGAACCTCGACGTCCGGGCAGGTGCAGTCCAGTGACACCTCCCGCGCCGACGACGGGAACAAGGGCAGCCGGAGAGCTTTGAATATCTGTTCGACCTCACGGGGCAGCTCGCCGCTGAGCAGCAGGACCGTGGCCGACGCTTTCGCCGCGAGGGCGTGGGTTATCGTCGCCCAGTCCGATTTCCCGAACGCCGTCAGTCCGATTCTCACCTGGTACGGGCGCGGCCGGCTGTCCTGCACCGTGGCGTCGACGCGCCCGGCACCGACCTCCAAGGACACGACGCGCCCCTGGCCGCGCGCGGGCAGGAGGACGCCGATCGCCGTCAACGCCCGGATGAACCGGGTCGGCCACCAAGGGAGTGGCTCAGTCATCGATCGCGTCCTCCCCCAGGGTGAGCACCCCGCGCAGCGCGTCCGTGGACAGTTCGGTGAGCCAGCTTTCGCCCTCGCCGACGACCATTCCCGCGAGCGCGCGCTTCTTCGTGATCAGGGCGTCGATGCGTTCCTCGATGGTGCCCGGGCAGACGAACTTTCGGACCTGGACGTTGCGTCCCTGCCCGATCCGGAACGCCCGGTCGGTGGCCTGGTTCTCCACGGCCGGGTTCCACCAGCGGTCCAGGTGCAGGACTTGGCTGGCGGCGGTCAGCGTGAGCCCGGAACCGCCGGCCTTGAGCGAGAGCAAGAGGATCCGCGGCCCGTCGTCGGACTGGAAGCGTTCCACGATCGCGTCTCGCGACCCTTTTGCCAGGCTGCCGTGCAAAAACGCGACTTCGGTGCCGAGCCGATCCGACAGATGGGGCACGAGCATGTGGCCGAATTCGGTGTACTGCGTGAAGCACAGCACTCGATCGCCCGACGCCAGGATCTCCGCCAGGATCTCTTCGAGACGGATGACCTTGCCGGAGCGATGTCCGATCGGGGAGCCGTCGTGCAGCAGGTGCGCGGGGTGGTTGCAGACCTGCTTGAGTTTCGTGATCGCGGCGAGGATGTTGCCACGGCGCTTGATGCCCTGACTGTTCTCGATCTTCTTCATCATCTCGTCGACGATCGCGCAGTACAGCGTGCCCTGTTCGCGGGTGAGCCGGTATTCCTGCCTGATTTCGATCTTTTCCGGGAGCTCGGGGACGATCGCGGGGTCCGTCTTCACCCGGCGCAGCAGGTACGGCTGCGTGAGCCGGCGCAGCGCGGCGGCCGTGGAGGTATCGCCCCGCCGCTCGATCGGGACCGCGAACCGCCGCCGGAACTCGAACCTGCTGCCGAGCAGCCCGGGGTTGAGCAGGTCCAGCACCGACCAAAGATCCGCCAGCCGGTTTTCCACCGGGGTGCCGGTCAGCGCGAGCCGGTGCCCGGCCGTGAACCGGCGCACCGCCTTGGCCGTCGCGGTGTCGGCGTTCTTGATGGCGTGCGCTTCGTCGAGCACCAGGCGTCGCCAGGCGAACGTCTCGAGTTCGTCGGCATCGCGGGCGGCGGTGGCGTAGGTCGTGACGACGAGGTCGGCCGCGGCGACCTGCTCGGCGAGCGCGTCCCCGTGTGCGCGGGCGCTGCCGTGGTGGGCGTGGACCCGGAGTCCGGGGGCGAAGTTCGCCGCCTCCCGCTGCCACATGCCGACCAGCGACATCGGGCACAGCACCAACGTCGGCCGGTGATCGTCTTCTGCCCGCTCGACGACCTCGAGGGCCAGCGTCTGGACGGTTTTGCCGAGGCCCATGTCATCGGCCAGGCACGCACCGAGCCCCAGCGCCGACATGAAAGCCAGCCAGGCGACACCCCTCTGCTGGTAGGGGCGGAGTGTCGCACGGAACGACGGCGGCAACTCGACCGGCGCCACGGCCTGGTGGACCCGCTCGGCCAGGACGTCCCCGACCCAGCCGTCCGCGCTGACTTCGGTGACCGGGAGTGGCGTCTCCTGCGCGAGGTGGACGAGCTCCAGCAGCTCGGCCGCGGTGGGTCGGTGGGTGTGCCGGTGCGGGTCGCGGCGCAGGAACTCGAGACCGGCGCGGAGCCGGTCGGCATCGACGCTGATCCACCTGCCCCGCAGCCGCACCAGCGGTGTCTTCGCCGCGACGAGCCTGGCCAGCTCGTCCTCGCCGATTTCGTCGTCGCCCACCGCGATCGACCAGTGGAACCCGGCCAGCTCGTCACGGCCCACCCGGCTGCGGGCGACGACTTGCTCGGAGGGCGTGCTGCGGACGGAGAGCCGTAGCCCGAGCCGGCGCCTGCCGTCCCAGGTGGCTGGAAGCTGCACTTCGAACCCGGCCTCGATCAGCCGGGTCGCGCCCGAGGTGAGGAACTGTTCGGCTTCCTCGACGGTCAGGTCGTACTCGGACGGCTGGGTCCTGTGCAATGCGGGCGCCAGCATCGGTTCCACCAGCGCGGCACGGCCCAGTTCGGCGGTCAACAGCCCCTGCGGATCCCTGACCAGCCCGTGCGCCCGGCCCGACCAGATCTGTTCCGCCGACAGCAGCAAGCTCGGATCGGCCGTCGCACGCAGGAGGAACTGCAGCTGCCACTTGGTGCCGTCGCCGGTCTGGTCGGCGGGATCGTCCTCGGCCGGCTGACCCAGTGTGCCGACTTCGGCCAGCCGGAAACACGCCCGGCCGTCGACGACGTCGGTATCGGCGACCTCGTCCCACCTCGCGACAGCGTCGGCCAGGACACCGAGCTCACCCAGCGGCAACTCGACGCGGGCAACGCCGCCCTGCAAAGCGGACAGCCACACCTCGGCCACGCCCCGGCCTCCGCGCAGGTCGACGGGCGGATCCGCCCGCGCCAGCCGGTCCCGGACCGCCGCGTCGACCAGGGCGTGGAGGGCATCGGTGACGAGCGCGCGGGGCGAGGCCCCGGTGAGCGGCGCGATCTGCTCGGCCCGCCCGACCGGCGGCATGGCCGCGACCAGTGCGTCGAACGCGACGAAATCCACGCCCTGGAGCACCGGGCGCCATCGGGCCTCCGCCGTATCGCCCTGGCGGACCAGCGTCGGCAGAACCCGCCCGCGACGCACCAGATCCGCAGCCAGGCGGGCCACCGCCCGCAGGTAGGTGACCGAAGAGCAGTACGAGGCCGAGTCGTCGAGGTCGTCCAGTTCGGTCGCGTCCACGATCAACGCCGGCACCGACCACGGCCGCAACGACGGCGCCGAGCCACGCCGCCGGACGCCCGCCGCCGTCTCGGAGGAAGCGAGCGGCCGGTTCGCCCGCGACGGCAGCAGCAACGTCACCGACGTGGGCTTTCCGGGATGCAGAGCGGTCAGCTTCGAGCTGGAGACCGCGAACGGATGCGGAAGCGCGATCTGCGCCGAACGGCTCGAGGTGCCGACCGGGCCTCGGTCGTGCTCCGCCCAGAGCAGCAGACCCCGGCCCGGAGACCACAGAGCGTGCACCAAGGGCAAGGTCTGTGGCTCCTTCGTCCGATTCCGGGCTCCCGTCAGATCGTCGCACGGCAGACGTAGAGGTCGTCGCCCGAGACCACGGCAGCGGCAGTGACGGGTCAAGGGCGTCGCCCTGCGAGGCGACAAACACCGAAACCCAGCACTCGCTGACTACCCCGTTATACAGTCAGGCGGACCATATTCGCGATCGACCCCGAAACCGCCCACCGCACACCGGCACCAGCTCGAGCACTGGGCCGCCTTGGCTGGTCGCCGACCTCGACGTCCGCGGCACCCACTCCTTCGCCGGCGCCTGGCAAGACCGCCACGGCCCCCTTGACGACAACCAACGCCTCATCCCGCTACGACTCCATGGGCGCGCGGCTACGACGACAACAACCTCGCCGCCAAGGACGCCGTCACCTGCATCCGCGCCACGGCCCGTTAATTCCAGGAGTATTCTTTTCGCCTACACAGAGGACGACTTGGCTGTGGCATGGAGAACCCTTCAACCAGCGGTTGGGGCGTTCTCCATGCCATCGGATCAGCTAGTGAACTGGTCCTCGACTGCCCCGTTAGCCGAGTTGTAGTCACCCTTCGCTTCCTGGTCAGCCTGCTTCTGCCTCTGCGCCTGCTGGGCCGCTTCTTGCGCCCGCTGCAGCACGCTGTCCGTCACACGCTTCGCTGCGTCTTCTTCGTTTCCCATTGCACTCTCCCCTTATTTGTTTGAATTGGACACCCTAAGATTACCCAGCAATATCCCCGGCCGCGCGTTTCCAATGGCTTCAATGACCGATTTACTTCGAAACCATGCCCTCATAATCTGCACCATCCGCCCTTTCGGCAACGACGAGATCGAAAGGTGAACCCCTTTTGGCGCTATCTCGTCTTAGACTGCAGATCGCCGCTGGGCCCTCCATCAACGGCCTGCACCTGGAAACGCTGCGGGACCACGGCGCCGACGTGGCCGGCCAGGTCCTCACCGTGTTCAGCCTGTTCGCGTTGACCGGGACATTAGTTTTCGTGTACTCCGCGAGCAAACCTGCCAGTTGGTGACTGCCAGCTCAGGTACTCCAGGGCCGGCAGTGGCGGCCGAGGGACATCGGCCCCACCGGATCCCGGTTCTCACCCTGCTCCGTGGTCGTGGGTATCCACGAGCTCGTGCGCGACGTCGACCGACATCGTCCCGATCCGGCTGATCATCATCTCCGGCCGTTCTCCCGCGGCCACCGGCCCGGCTCCGGGGGGTGCCCGGTCTTGAGTTTCAGGAGGAGAAGCGCCGCGTCCTGCCTGGCAGCGGTCAGTTCAACATGCCTGGTGGCGCGTCGCAATAGCTGCACTCTGACCGTACGCTCCTGCTTGCACACCGGACCCGCAACGAAGGCTGGGCAATGTTCAGTTGGCGCCGCGGCGCGACCGAAGTGTCGCTACTTGGCGACCGCGACGAAGTATCGCAGCACACGCAGATCGGGTGACACGACACCTTGTTACCGCAGTCGAGGCGATCGGTTGCTTGAAGGAAGCCTCCGATCGCCCTCTTTCCCGGCCGCGTGAGCCCCGAAGGGGCATCAGGCTGGCATGGTGCTCCTGTACGCGATGAGCACTTGGCTCACGGCGTCGTCAGCGACGCCTTAGCGCTGCAGCTTGAGGCGATCGTTCCGATCGAAGAGCCGGTCGAAGCTGAAAGCAAAGGAACTGACGGGCGAGAGGGCCAGCAGCAAAGCGGCAGCCGCGGCAGCGAACACGGATGCACTGAGCGGAGCTTCCCAGCCGAGGAACAGTGCCATCGACAGCCCGAACACCAGCAGCACAGCGCTCGCGGCCCAAGCAGTCCACCGGAGGAGCACACCGGCCAGCAACATCAGGCCCAGCACCAGTTCCGCGACGGTCGCGGCCCACGCCGCGGCATCAAGGAGCGCTCCGGTCAGGTACGGCGTGAGGGTTTGGGTATAGGCGGTGTACGCCGCGAAGTTGCCCCACGCCACAGCCCCGGTGTGAGGCGGGCCCCACCAGCCGAAGCGATCGGCAACGGCCGACAAGAAACCCGCGGCTAACACGAGGCGGACGAGCACCGTCGCGGTCGACCATACGGGCTCCCTCTGCGCGATCGATTTCGGGGAGAAGGCCATCGGCGTTCTCCCTCGCCGTGCTTGTTCAGTAGCCTGCGAAAACCCCATTCGATCTCCCCTGCAAACGATTTATGAACACCATCGATAGTCAGCGCGCGAGAATACTATCGACGGGCGGCATAATGATCCCGAACGATTCAATGGGACTTAGCCTATGCCGTTGCCATAAATGCCCCGCGAGCGCCGAAACCGGCATCGCACATCCCACAATTGACAAGCTGACTCAACGGCAACCCGCACTTATCTTCAAAGGCATTCTTGGTGCACAGAAGGAACGCTGCCTCTCGCCATTCTTTACTCTCCCTCGATGCCGTGGGCAAATGTTGCCCTTCCCAGATTGCCGGTGAATCCGTAACCCGCGCCACTTACTTTTGGCCATGATCCACTCGAATCCTGACATGCGTGGAGCAGATGGCAGAACACCGGAGTGACCGTAGGTCGGCTGCCGGTCCCAGGTGGTGTCGTCCTCGGCCATGGCGGCCGTCAGTCCGCGCTGAAGCCTCGTCTTGGGCACACCGACCCCGACGGCAAGTGGCCAGAGTCATGGGCGCAGTTCACGTCGCGCGCCAGCCGGGCGCCGGTCCACTCAGCCGCGGGGCCGCCACCGGTGAGGTCATCCTCGTCGTCAGCTCCGCCGGACCAATCGCGGCGGCAAGTGCCGCGATCGGTGCCGCTGAACAAGAGGCGCCCTTCGAGCGTGGCGCCTGCTCGAACTGCATCTTTCTCCGCAGGTCAGAGCCGCGGTCCACGATGCCGAGGGCTGAAACCCCTTCGATCAGACCCATGCGGCAAGTCGGAAGGTTCTCCGCGCTTCGTGGTTGCCGACCATCGGCGCTCAGCAACGATTTGATCCGGCGTCGGCGGCAGCGGTGCGCATGCGTCGAGTCAGTGCTTGCCGGACCGAAGACCGCCGCAGGAGGGCGCCCGGCGGCCGCGAAGATCTTCCTCATCGCGCCAACCCACATGCCACAATCGCGGAGATGACCCATGAGGACGCGCCGGCGCCGCGCCGCGCACGACGGGTCCCGCTGTTTGCCGGGATCCTGCCGATCCGGCGGCGTGCCCTGGGTTCCGACGCGCTGGCCGGTGTCACGCTGGCCGCGCTGGCCGTCCCCGAGGTGCTCGGTTACGCCAAGATCGCCGGAATGCCGCCGGTTACCGGCCTGTACACGATGCTCGCGCCGGTTGTGCTGTTCGCGGTGTTCGGCGCGTCCCGGCACCTGGTGGTCGGCGCGGACTCGGCGACCGCGGCGATCCTCGCGGCCGGTCTGGCCAGTTTGGCCGCTCCCGCCTCGGCTGACTACGTCCGGCTCGCCGGCACCGCCGCGTTGCTGGTCGGCGCGATGCTGCTGCTGGCCCGGCTGATCCGGCTCGGCTTCCTGGCCAACTTCCTGTCCCGCACGGTCCTGGTCGGTTTTCTCACCGGCGTCGGCATCCAGGTCGCGGCAGGCCAGCTGCCCGACATGCTCGGCGTGCCCGCCGGAGGCAACCAGACCGTGCCCAAGCTGGTCAACCTCGTTCGCGCGCTCGGCCACACCAGCCCCGCGACCGCGTTGGTGTCCGCGGCGGTGGTCGTCGTGGTCGTCGGCACCCGCCTCGTGGCGAAGAAGGTGCCGGGCGGGTTGATCGCCGTCATCGGCGCGATCGTGGTCAGCGAGCTCGTCGACCTGTCCGCGCACGGGGTCGCCGTGCTGGGCTCGATTCCGCAGGGTATCCCGCACGTCGCGCTGCCCACCTTCGACCTGCACGATATGTCCACGTTGCTCGGCACCGCGGTGTCGATGTTCGTGGTGATCCTCGCCCAGAGTTCCGCGACCTCACGCGCCTACGCCGCCCGCTACGAGGAAACCGTCGACGAGGACGCCGACCTGGTCGGCCTCGGCACCGCGAACGTCGCCGCGGCGTTCACCGGCACCTTCGTCGTCAACGGCAGCCCGACCAAGACGCAGATCGTGGACGGCGCGGGCGGCCGTAGCCAGATCGCTCCCCTGGCCGCCGGGGTGATCGCCGTGGTGGTGCTCGTTTTTCTGACCGGTCCGCTGGGCGCGCTGCCTCTGGCGGCACTGGCAACCGTGGTGTTCCTGATCGGCGTCGACCTGATCGACATCGCCGGGATGCGCCGCATCTTCCAGGTTCGACGGGCGGAGTTCGTGGTGGCCTTGCTGACCGCGGCCGCCGTGGTTTTCACCGGCGTCGAGCAGGGCGTCGTGCTGGCCATCATCGTGTCCGTCGTCGATCACCTCCGGCACAGCTACCGCCCGCACAGCGGCGTTCTGGTCAAATCACCGGCAGGCCACTGGCAACCCGAGGCTGTCACGCCCGGCCGCCGCACGACCGAAGGCATGATCGTCTACCGCTTCGGCAGCAGCCTGTATTTCGCCAACGCCATGCGGTTGGGCACCGACGTGACCACCCTGCTCACCGGCGGCCGCACCGTAACCTGGTTCTGCCTCGACTGCGCTGCGGTCGGCGACGTCGACTACACCTCGGCAGGCGTCCTGTCCACGGTCGCCAAACGCCTGCGCACGCACGGCACCCGCCTCGTGCTCTCCGGCGTCCTGCCCGAGGTCCGCGCGCAACTGGACCGGTACGGACTGACCCGAACGATCGGCGTGGACAGCTACTTCGACACCGCGGGGGCGGCTCTGGACGCGTTCGACAATCGAAAGGCCTGACCCATGACCACCGTGACCTGGCTCGACGCGCCCCAACACCACGATTACCCGGCTGCCGCCTCCTACCTCACCCTGATCGCAGGCACCGACCTCGTCGACCACCTCATCGAAGAGCTGCGAGACAGCCGCAACGCCGCATTCTTCAAAGCCAAGGACGTCCTGCGCGCCGCGCGCTTGGCACTGCTACCGGTCGACAACCCGCACGTGAGTACCGATCTGCGCAAAATCCACGAGCACAAGGATCTCTCGCCGATCCTGCTGGTGCGCGGCGACCTGCGCCTCGGGATCGCTCTGGAGATCGCTGACGGCTATCACCGGGTGTGTGCGAGTTACCACACGGACGAGAACACCGACATTCCCTGCCGGATAGCTTCGGCCGCCTGACCGCGAGCCGTGAATCACGACGCGGGTGATCATGGTCGGGTGGACTCCGCCGGCCATCAGCTCGATCACGCCGCGCACGGGTGCGGGTCAGCGTGTCCGTCAGAATCAGCGCAGGTACCAGCCGCTGCCGCCGATCGGGGCGAAAGCCATCGCGAGTGGACCGGACGCTCGTGGGCTGCGATGCATTCCGAGTCGGCGGGCGGTGGCCACCCACCAACACGGAGCCTGCCTCACCTCACCACGCCTGCATCCACGGCATCGCCGCTGGCAGCGTGCTGCGCCCGTGAATCCGCCGTCCGGCGCCGACATCATCACGTGGTTCACGTCGGGGTCGGCGCAGGCGGCAGCGACAGTCCGGTGTAGATCTGGTTGAGCACGGTGGGCAGCAAGGCCACCGCCGTGGTCCGGCCGTCCGGGGCCAAGGTCAAGTTGGCCCAGATGATGAGCGTGACGTCGTTGGTCGGGTCGTATCCCATGAACGAGTTGAACCCGGGACATTCACCGCCGTGGAACCACATCGCGGCGTTCGGCGCGAAACGCTGGAAGGCGATTCCGTACCCGTACTTCTGCCCGTCGGGCGCGTTCGGGTCCTCCGCTTGCAGGCTGTCTTGCCATTGCCGCTGGAAGTCGGCGTTGAAGACCTTGCCCGAGACCAGCGCCCGGATCCACGTCGCCAAGTCGTCCGAGGTGGAGATGACTCCCCCCGCAGCGGTGGCGTACGAGGGGTTCTGCCGGGTGTAGTCGTTGGGCTGGAGTGTTCCGGCCCGGGCGGCGGCCTGCAGGTCGGGCGGGTACGTCAGGTCGACGAACGCGTACCTGGACCCGCCGTACATGTAACCGTGTGAGTAGCGGTCCGGGATGGAGGTGTCGGTGGCCGCGGGCAGCGAAGTCTGCCGCAGGCCGAACGGGCCGAACAGGCGCTGCTGCATCTGCTGGGCCAAGGGCCGTCCCTCGACCTTCTCGGCCACCAGGCCCAGCAGCGCGTAGTTGGTGTTGTTGTACTGGTACGCCGTGCCGGGCGGAAACTCCGGCGGGTGCCGGAAGGCGATGGCCAGCACGTCCTGAGGCGTGTAAACCTTCGCCGGATCGGCGTCCAGGGCCGCCGCGAGCTCGGGCGCTTGTGTGTAGTCGTACAGGCCGCTACGCATCGTCAGCAGCTGCGCCAGGGTGATGTTGTCGCCGTTGGGCACACCGGAGACGTAGCGCGACACCGGGTCGCTGAACCGGAGCTTGCCGTCTTGCGCGAGGAGCACGATCAACGCCGACGTCATGGTCTTGGTGTTGGAGGCGACGCGGAAGTGGGTGTCCGCATCGGGCGGCGTGGTGGCGCCCAGTTGCGTGGTACCCACTCCCGCCGTGTAGGTGCCCTGCGGCGTGCGCAGCAGCACCATCGCCCCGGGAACCAGCAGCTCCTTGGCAGCGGCCGCCACGGTCGCCTGGAACGCGGCCGGGTCGATGGGCTTCAGTGCGGACTGCACCGGTGCGGAACTGGTTGTCGTCCCCGGCGCCGCCGACGTGCCGGGCGGCGGCGCAGACGGGGTGCACCCCGCGATCATCAGGACAACAGCGGACGCGAGCCCGGCGGCGCGCCAGGATCGCCGCTTCCTCCAGGGAATTCCTGCGTCACGCCGGCTCCGTGCCGGATGCGCTCGGCATACCCTCATCGTGGGTATCACCGCCTCAGCCCCGGGATTCGAGTACCGCGCCGGTGCTGTCGGCACCGGGCGGTGGCCGTCGTAGAAGCCGAAAAGGCTATCAGGCCAGGCTTTCCGCACTCAATCTCCGGTGAAATCATGGCCGGAACGCCGAAGCCGGGCACCACGACGAGCCCGCCGGCTCACGCGCGGCAGGCCCGTCGGTGGTGAATGCCTGGCCGCTCGCGCCGACGAGTGCGGTCGGCCTTGGCAACGCGGCCCCGCACAGTCCGGCTCAGGGCACCATCCAGCAGAGCACCGGAGTGGCCTGC
The DNA here is from genome assembly GCF_040607795.1 of Amycolatopsis sp. NPDC005232. Taxonomy (NCBI): domain Bacteria; kingdom Bacillati; phylum Actinomycetota; class Actinomycetes; order Pseudonocardiales; family Pseudonocardiaceae; genus Amycolatopsis; species Amycolatopsis sp. NPDC005232. The sequence goes on from NZ_JBEXHL010000003.1 coordinate 155,295, forward strand.
AGCACAGATGAGGCCGTTTCGCGATTCAGCCTGCGCGCTGTCCGGCCGAGGAATTGGCGCGCGTGTGGCCGGGTCGCGACCTGGGCCTGTCGTCGGGCGATGTGCCCGGGTCGACCGCAGCCCTGGGCGAAGTGATGAAGGCCCCGCTGTTCTGGCACGCTCGACGCGCCGCTCCGGAGCGCACGAACGCGCAGGCGTGGTCGGTGCCCCGTGTGGACCCCGACGACGATTTCACTCACCTACGTAAACGGTCCCTGCTGTCGCGACGAGAATTCGGCGGGATACCGCCCGGCACAGAGCTTTGCGATCGCGTTGCCCGACGTGCGCGGCCTGCGCATCCGGCTGGCTGCGCACCTTCACGAGATGCGGCAGCAGTTATCCCCGCCTTGCCTTAGTCCAACGCAAAAACCGGAGGTGACACCGATCAGGTTCGGTGCTGCTCGGCCGGCTTGCCACAGGCCGCGATCGAACGGTCGCGACGCACACCTCGGCGACGTGACAGATGACGGGACGTCCTCCGGTCGGTCCCTGAGTACATCGGCCACCGCGCAGACCAGCAGTTCTGAACTCACCGTGCTGCCCTGGACGTGACTTCCAAGCGAGCGAACGTCTCGATGACGTCGTGCGCGGCGGCCGGGCCGATAGGTGGGTGCAGGATGGGCAGTTCGACACCGGCGGCGCGGTAGGCGGCCAGGCGGTCCTGGCAGCGGTGTGGCGGGCCGATCAGGCAGAACGAGTCCAGCAGTTCGTCGGTGAGCGCGGCGGGACCGGCGCCTTGCTCCATGGCTGCGGCCTCGTCGGGGAAGCCGCTGGCGCGGAACAGCCGCCGGAAGAACGGGAAGTACGTGTACAACGCCAGGTTCTGACGCGCGAAGTCGTGCAGTGCGACGAGGTCGTCGCCGAGGAACGTCGGCAGCCCGAGCGTGAGGGCGAGCGGGCCGAGCTCGGGGTGCTTCGCCCGCCCACGCGCGATCCAGGTCTTGCTGCGTTCGACGCGTTCCGGCGACCAGAAGTTGGGCATGATGCCGTCAGCCACCTCGGCCGCTTGCTCGACCGTCCGTGACGTCAGGGCCGCAACGTAAATGGGCACGTCGTGGGCGGCGGGCCGCTGGGGCAGGTGCGTGGCCGGGCCCTGCCCGCGCAGCCAATTGCGCACCTCGGCCACGTACCGGCGCAGGTCACCGGGCGGGTCGGTCATCTCGATACCGAGCGCGTCATTCACCGGCTGGTGGCTGACGCCCAGGCCGAGCAGGAACCGGCCCCCGGTGCGGTCGGCGATCAACGCGGCGCCCTGGGCACACACATAGGAGTGGCGCAGGTAGATGTTCGCGACCCAGGTGCCGACCTGGATCCGGTGGGTGGCCTCGCCCATGAGCTGTGCCGTCGCCAACGCGTCGTTGTTCACTTCGGTGGTGAAGATCGCGTCGAAGCCGGCGTCCTCAGCCTGCCGGGCGATCGCGACAACGTCGCCGGCGGTCCAGCCGGCACCAGGGACGATCGTGAGAGCGAGCCGTTCGCGCGCAGTGACCATGCGTCCTCCTCGGTCGCGGGTCCTTGGATCCACGCTCCACCGCGTAGCGAGCAGCACGTAAGGGCCTTTTGGACCCGGGGATTTCACGGGCGCTGGATCGCTTGCGGTGTGGAACGGCCGAGCGCGGGCGCACTACTCGGGAAGACTCAGGCGGATATGAGTCGATAAGGCTGCTGGCCAGGGGATTTTGACGCGGGCGACGTGGCTACCGCTCATGCCACGGCCGGCGGATGCTGGGCCTCTGGCGCGGTGTTCAGCCGGCCGCTTCCAAAAGTGCGGCTGCCTTGCGGTGCGCCACAGCGGCGGCATCAGCTGCCAGCGCGCTGCCTTCGGCGGCCAGGGCGTCCAGCACGAGCGCGCGGCGCTCGTGCCAGGCCGCCCACATGCCCGGTGCGGCGCCGGCACCCGGGCGGGTCAGGTGCAGCGCGCCAAGTTCACTCAAGGTGTTGCGCACCGTCGATCTTCCTTCCTCGTGCGCTGGTGCTTCGTACCCCTTCACCGTGGCCCGCGGACCTCGGAGTTCGCTTCGGAAGTACTACCCAAAAATTACGTACGGCCGCGCCCGTGTCGGATCACGTCGATCCGGCGGCTGGGCCGAGAACGTCGATTTCCGACAGCAACCCGCTCGGTAAGCACCTTGCAACGACCGCCGCGACTCCGCTCCGGTCACCTGCGACAACGGGGTAGTCAGGCTGGTCGGTAACGAACCATCCGCTGGCCACGACTCGTGATTGTTCACAGAACACGCTTCCGTGAGCGAACAGCAGGGCTTGCGAGCGCAGAGATCGGAGATTGCCGGTGGCGAATGAAGACAACCCGGAAGACGGCCAGCCCGACGCCACGAAGCCGGAGTCAGACCATCCCGCCGCAGGCGCCCCAGGGCGACGACTGATTCCGCAATTCTCCGCCACCGACGCCGCGCAGATCGGTGCTGCGATCCAGCGTGCCATCAGCGAAAACCAGCGTGCCATCACTGAAAACCTGCAGCTCAACACGTCCGCTGTGCGTTCGGCGCAGTCGGTGGCCGAGGCCCTGGCTGAGCAGAACCGACAGATCCAAGAGCAGCTGCGTACGGTCGTGCGAGGCGTCGACTGGGGTACGACGATCGACATTCCGGCGATCGACTTCGGTCAGCAATTTCGGTGCTCGAACTTCGATGCATGGCTGAAGCCGTTCACGGAACGGGTCAGCGAGGTTTTCGAGTCGATCGGAACGCTGCGCATCGAGGTTCTCCGCGATGGCGCGCCAGACAACTGGGCGGACCTGCGCGACGACCAAATTCTTTCGCTGCTGAAACTGGCGCGGGCGGGTATCCCGATCACGTGGGTACCCCGCGCTGCGATCCTTTCGGAGTTACTCGCCGTTGACGAGGGACAACGAAGCCGCGTGATCTTGGCCCACGCACAGGACCTCCTGGATGATTGCCGCGCCGCCGCGGCGTGCACTCACGGAGGCGCGTTCGCTGAGCACGCCGGCTTCCTCCACCAAGCCATCGATGCCCTTGATGCCGGCCATGCTGCCGCGGCCCAAGCGCTGAGCGCGAACGTGCTGGACACGCTTCTCCGGTCCGCGGTTGAGAAACCTGTCAAGAGCAGGTACTACGCCACGATGCGGCAAACGATCGAGTCCGCCCCGCTCTCGCTGCTTTCGTGGGCGGTCACTCACTGGCCTGTGCTCGAGGCGCTGACCAACTTCGACGGAGCTACAGAACGCCTTCCCAGCAGCTTCAACCGGCATGCCACCGCACACGCGGTCGGGTCGGTCCAGTACACCCCCGAGAACGCTGCGATCGCCGTCATGGCGGCCGCTTCGGTACTGCGACAAGCACACGAGTCCAACACAGCCGAATCCGCAGAAGAGAGCAGTCAGACCGCTTGACCCGCTGGGGTCGACGTCTCATCGACGGGATCTCGGGCGGACTCGGCTGACCACGGACGTGAACAACGGTGATTCGGCGTTGAGCCGCTCCACCACCGACTTCCAGGACGAATCGGACACGTGTGCGGCCATGGCCGCCCGGAACTGCGCCACGGCTTGCCGCACGTATTTGTCCCCGTCCGGGATTCGCGCGCGCCAGGCCGGGTTGAGCAGACACTGCACGAGTGCGTTGCGGTTTTCGAAGGCAATCGCGTCGGTGTCGCTCATCAGCCACGCACACGGCCAGCCCCACGTCCGACCGGCCGAGGCGAAGCCCGCCGGCTCATCTATCCGGCGCACTGCGGCCATTCGTCGGGGCGGCAATGACCTGGGTGCTCCTGCCGTGGTCGGCGTGCTTGCCAGACACCCCTTTTGGTCGGACCGGCGGCGCGGCAACGGTCGGTTTCAATCAACGTGCTCTCGCGCGGCGGGCAGTCGCGCGACGAGGCGGGCGCCGGTTTCCGAGTCGGCCACCACGAGGGAACCGCCGTGGCGGCGGGCGATTTCCCGTGCCAGCGTGAGGCCCAGGCCGGAGCCGCCGGCGTCGCGGGTGCGGGCGTCGTCGAGGCGGGCGAAGCGGTCGAAGACGCGTTCCCGATCGGCCGGCGGAATGCCGGGGCCGTCGTCGAGCACCTCCAGCACCACAGAGGTGCCGTCGCGACCCACGGTGACGGTCACGGCGGAGGTCGCGTGGCGGGCGGCGTTGTCGAGGAGGTTGCGCACCAGGCGTTCGAGTTGCACGGGTTCACCGAGCACTCTCGCGGGACCGTCCACAAAGGATCGCACTGCCGGGCGGCCGGGCGCGGCCGAACGTTCGGCGACCTGCTCACGCACCACGTCCGCCAGGTCGACCTCCACCGATGCGACGCGACCGGGGTCGACGGCGAGCTGCAGGAGGTCGGCCGTGATGCGGTGCAGGCGCCGGACGTCGAGCAACGAGCGTTCGGCGACGGCAGGCCAATCGGCGCGCTCCGGGTGTGCGAGGGCGACCTCCAGGCCGGCCCGCAGGTTCGCCAGGGGGCTGCGCAGCTCGTGGCTCGCGTCGGCGACAAATCGTTCCTGCTGCTCGTGGGCGTGCTGCAGACGGTCGAGCGTGGCGTTGGTCGTGTGCGCCAGGCGTGCGATCTCGTCACGCGAGCGCGGCACCGGCACGCGGCGGCCGAGCTGGCTGCCGCTCACTTCGGCGAGCTCGCCGCGGATCGCCTCCACGGGCCGCAGCGCGCGCCCGGCGGCGAACCACGCGACGAGCGCCGTCAGGAGCACGGCCAGCGGCACGAACACCTCGAGGGTGTCGTCGAACAGCGTCAGTGTGGAGAGCGTGTCCCACGGGAGCACGAACAGGTAAAGCGTCAACCGGTAGTGCGTGCTCGAGGCGGCACGCGACAAGCCGGTGTCCACAGTGGATCCTTCGCGGCCGAGCGGTTCCACCAGGGCGGCCGGCACATCGTCGACGACCGTGCCCACCACGGTGTACGTGCGGTACTCGCGCCACTGCGGGTGGGTGCCCGGGTGCAGCGCGGCGGTCGTGGTGGTCGTCCACCCGTGCAGCGCGTCGCGAGGGGCCGGCGGCAGCGGCTGCCAAGCGGGATCCAGCCGGGTCAGGTTGCCACTGTGGACCACGGCCCGGCCGTCGTCGGCGACCACCTCGAACATCGCGTCGCCGTTGAGCGCCGCCGAGTCGATCACGCCCAGGCGGTACGCGTCGGCGACGCGCTCGAGCTGCGCCCGGGTCGCCTTGACGGCGTTGCGCGACAGCTGCGTCGCCACGAACTGGCGGATCCCCCACCAGCCCAGCCCGAACACCAGCACGCTGAGCAGCACCGCCGCGAGCGCCGTGCTCCGCCGCACGGACTCGGGCCACCACCTACTCATGCGACGCGCCGGGTCCGTCGGCGACCAGCCGGTACCCCACACCGCGCACGGTGGCGATCGTGCGCCGCCCGAACGGCGCGTCCAGCTTGCGCCGCAACGCGCTCACGTAGACCTCGACGATGTTCGGATCTCCCTCGTACGCGACGTCCCACACCTGCCCGAGGATCTCGTGCTTGGCCACCACGTGCCCGTCGTGGCGCAGCAGGCATTCGAGCACGGCGAACTCCTTCGTGGTCAACGCGACCGGCGTGCCGCCGCGCCGGCAAGTGCGTTTCGCGGGATCGAGCACCAGGTCGCCGAACGTCAGCGTCGCCGCCGCGCCCGCCCGGCCGCGGCGGACCAGCGCGCGCAGCCGGGCGGTGAGCACCACATAGGAGAACGGTTTGCTCAGGAAGTCGTCGGCGCCCGTGTCGAGGGCCTCCGCCTCGTCGTACTCGCCGTTCTTGGCCGTCAGCATCAGGATCGGCGTCGTCACCCCGCGCTCGCGCAGCGCGGCGCACACGCGGTAGCCGTTGAGCTTCGGCAGCATGATGTCCAGCACGATCACCTGGTACGGGTGCAGCTGCCCCCATTCCAGCCCCGTCTCGCCATCGTGGGCGAGGTCCACGGCGTACCCGTCGGCCTCGAGCCCCCACCGCAGCGTCTCGGCCAACCGCTTCTCGTCTTCGACCACGAGCACCCTCATGAACCCGATCTTCCCAGAAGCCCGCGCGGGTACCTGAAGCGATCTTCAGGGTTCTTCAGGACCGCTTCAGCACGGCCTCGCCAAGATCGTGCCGAGGCGCCGAGTGCGGCGCGACGAGGTCGGGGAGAGAGCGGATGCAACCAGACACAGTGGACAGTCCCGTCGCGGCGGGAGTGCGGCAGGTCGTCAAGATCCACGGACGCGGCGACACGGCGGTGCGGGCCTTGGACCACGTGTCCCTCGACTTCCCGGCGCGGCGGTTCACCTCCGTGCTCGGGCCGTCGGGCTCCGGCAAATCCACGCTGATGCACTGCCTCGCCGGACTGGACACCGTGGACGCCGGCAGCGTCCGGATCGGACGGACCGAGGTCACCGGGCTCTCCGACTCGGCGCTCACCCGGCTGCGCCGCGACCACGTCGGATTCGTGTTCCAGTCGTTCAACCTGCTGCCGACCATGACGGCCGAGGAGAACATCCTGCTCGGCCTGCGCCTGGCCGGCCGCAAGCCCGACCCGGCGTGGTTGCGTGTGGTCGTCGACGCGCTCGGCCTGCGGCAACGCCTGCGCCACCACCCTGGGGAACTGTCCGGCGGCCAGCAACAGCGCGTGGCGTGCGCCCGGGCGCTGATCGGGCGGCCGCAGGTCGTGTTCGCCGACGAGCCCACCGGCAACCTCGACTCGCGCTCAGGTGCCGAAGTGCTCGGTTTCCTGCGCGCCTCGGTGCGCGAGCTGGGCCAGACGGTGGTGATGGTGACGCACGATCCCGTCGCCGCCTCCTACACCGACCACGGCGTGCTGCTGGCCGACGGTCGCGTCGCCGCCCACGTGCCCCGTCCGACGGCCGACTCCGTGCTGGCCGCCCTGACCGGCCTGGTGGCGTGATGCTGCGCGTCATCGCCGCTGGGGTCCGGGCCCGGCCCCTGCGCCTGCTGCTCTCAGCCGTCGCGATCGCCCTCGGCGTGGCGTTCGTGTCCGGTTCGTTCATCCTGTCCGGGGCCGTCGGAGCCGGGCTCCGCGACGCCGTGTCCGTCCACCTGCGCGGGGCCGACGCTGTCGTCAGCCAGACCCGCGGCGCGACCCTGGACGACGCGCTGCTCGCGAAGGTGCGCGCAGCGCCCGGCGTCGCAGCGGCGGACGGCCGCGTCACCGTGAGCGCGCCGATCCGCGACGCCTCCGGGCACGCGACCGACGCGGCCGCCACCGCGCTGCCCGCCGACGCCGCGTTGCGGCCATTCGACCTGGCCGGTGGCCGGTTCCCTCAGCAGCCCGGCGAGCTCGCGATGGAAGAAACCACCGCCCAAGACTTCTCGCTCGGGCAGCAGATAACGCTGTTCGATCAGCAGGGCAAAGAACACGGCTACACGCTCGTCGGCACCTTCAGCCGGCCGACGGACGCCGGGATCGGGGCCGACGACCTTGTCCTGACACCCGAGGGGCTGCGCCAGGTAGCACCCGGCGCGGAGTTCGACGAGATTGTGGTGCGGGCGGCGCAGGGGGTCGCCCAGTCTCAACTCGTCGCCGACCTCGACCAGGCGGTCGGTGGCAACGGGATCTCTGTGACCACCGGCAGCAAAGCCGCAGCCGAACTGCTGAGCACGACCGCGCCCGATTCGGCGGGGCTCACGAAGTTCTTCACCGCGTTCGCCGTGCTGGCGATGGTCGTGGCCGCGATGGTGATCGCCAACGCGTTCACCATCCTGGTCGCGCAGCGCGCGAACGAGCTGGCGCTGCTGAGGTGCGTGGGCGCCGGGAAGCGGCAGGTCTTCGGCGCGGTGCTGGCCGAAGCCGCCGTGGTCGGCGTGGTGGCGTCCGTCGTGGGACTGTTCGGCGGGCTCGGGGTGGCCGCCGCGCTGCAGGTGATCACCGGCTCGCCGGGGGCGCCGGTGTACGTCCCGCTCACCGCGCGGACGGTGGTGCTGGCGCTCGTCGTCGGCGTGCTGGTCACGGTGCTGGCGGCCGTGCCCCCGGCTCGGGCGGCGACGCGGGTGGCGCCCGTGGCGGCGTTGCGAAAGCCGGTCGAAGGACGTCAGGTCCGCGCGGGACGGCCGCGCGCGATCGTCGCGGCCGTGCTGTTCGTGGCCGGAGTCGGGGCGGCGGTGGCCGCGCTCGCGGCGGAGACCCAGGACGGCGCGGTGCTGGCCGTCGTCGCGATGGTCGCGTTGCTCGGCGCGCTGCTCGCGGTCGGACCGATACTGGCCGGACCCGCCGTGCGAGCGCTGGGCGCCGTCACCTCGCCGGTGCTGGGTGAGCCGGCGAAGCTCGCGGCGCTCAACGCCGATCGCAACCCCCGTCGCACGGCCGCAACCGCTGCGGCGCTGACCATCGGACTGGCCGTCGTCGCGCTCGTGACCACGGTGACCGCGGGCGTCGAGGCCGGCCTCGGCCAAGGCGTGGAGCAGCAGCTGCGAGCAGAGTTCACGGTGACGTCGGTGGTCAACGGGCAAGGACTGCCCGCGACCCTGCCTGCGACGCTCGCGGCGGTGCCGGGGGTCGCGGCCACGACGTCGGTCACCGAGTTCACGGGCGACCTCGGCTCGCTCGGTGGCTACGGCATGACCGCCGTGCGCGGCGACTCGCTCGGCACGCTGCTGCGGCCGGTGGTCCTCTCCGGTGCACTCGACCGGCTCGGCCCGGGCGAGCTGGCCGTGAGCCGGCAGCTGTCCGAAGAGACCGGGCTCGCGGCAGGCGCGACCGTGCGCACGGCTTCGGGGTCGTCGCTGCGGGTCGTGGCCGTTTACGACAGCGTCGACGCACCGGGCGCCGACCTCGGCCTCGCGCTCGTCGACCTGGGTGAGCTGCCGAAGATCGCGATGCCGGACAGCGAACACGACGGCAGTGTGCTGGTGAAACTCGCTCCGGACGCCGACGCCGACCAGGTCGGGACCGCGCTGGATCGGGCGCTGGAACCGACTCCGCTGGCGAAGCTGAACACGGTCGCGGACCTGGAAGACCAGCTGTCGGCGCCGCTGCGCAGCACGCTCGACCTGCTGTGGGCGCTGACCGCGCTCGCCGTGCTGATCGCGTTCGCCGGGATCGCCAACACGCTGTCGCTCTCGGTCCTCGAACGCACACGCGAATCGGCTCTGCTGCGTGCCCTCGGCCTGACGAGGGGTGGCCTGCGCGCGGCGCTGGCAGCCGAGTCGGTGTTCGTCGCCGTGTTCGGCGCGGCCTGCGGCCTGCTGCTCGGGATCGGCTCGGCGTGGCTGATCGCCCGCGTGGCCTCGACCGACGCCGAGCCCGTGCTCTTCACGCTGCCCTGGGCCCGCCTCGCGGTGCTGTTGGCCGCCGCCGTGCTCGCGGCCCCGATCGCAGCGGCACTGCCGGCCCGGCGCGCCGCCCGGGGCTCGCTCATCGCCGGGATGGCCGGGCAGTGACCTTCGCTGTCCACTGAGAACGTCCGTTTTTACGCCCGCCGGCGGCAAATCGGGAAGGCGTCGCCCATGATAATCGGCCCGCCGGCGGGTTCCCCGTGTCCGATAAGGGAGATCCGGCGAACGACACGCAGTCCACGGCGCCGGACACGGAGGTTTCACCGCCGCGGGCCACTACACGACAGGCGCCGCCGCGGCAACGAAACCTGGGCCCACGAAGATGCGCCGCCTCGCGGCGCGCTTCTTCGCCGGCACCAAAGCCAACGGCCTGTCGGACGATATTCAAGATCATGACCGGAGACCATGGAAACACCACACGGCCCAGGGAAACCGTAAACACCCTGCCCCCACGCTCAATCGGTGCAGATCACCACACGAAAACCAAGCGGAGATAATGCGTCGAAATCCCGAACAATGTCGCGCCTACCCTGGCAGGAAAGGCCCCCGCCGAGCAAGCAGAGCATGAATCCCACCTGCACGGCGGCAGTTTGCGTAGACTACTGCTCGAACGCCCACAACCCTCCCAAGGTCGCTTGACACAAGACCACCGTCTGTCGACGATGGAATTCGCAACACGACTGACAACGTTGTCAACACAACGCATCGGGAGCGACGTGACCCAGGTGAATCGCAGACGTTTCCTGTCCGGTGGAATCGCCGTCGCCGGTGGAGGTGTGCTCGGGGCGTTCGGGTTGAGCGGTGTCGCCGGTGCGGTCCCCGGCGGGACCGCGGGCGGCCAACCGTTGCGCGTCGACGGGCGTGAGATCACCGGCGGCTGGAGTTTCGCGGCGGCCGACGGTACGCCGGTGAGCGGGGCGCAGCTGGCCAGCGGGCGGCAAGTCGCCGGGTTGAAGCCGGCCGTGGTGCCGGGAACACCGCTCACCAGCATGATCGCGAACGGCGAGTACCCCGATCCTCTCTACGGCCACATCGTGACCGACACGGTCCCGGACACGCTCAAGGACACCGGCTACTGGTACCGGGTCGCGTTCCCCGTGCCGCGGCTGGTGCCGGGCCAGCGGTTCTGGCTCCAGTTCGACGGCATCAACTACCTCGGCACCATCTGGCTCGACGGCGCCGAGGTCGGCACCGTCGAGGGCGCGTTCAAGCGCGGCGTCTTCGATGTCACGGACATCGTCGCGAAGGCGGACGGCACGGCGCACCTCGCGGTGCTCGTGGGCAAGCTGGATCACTCCGAACAGCCGTCGTTGCCGAGCTACGCCAGCGGCGTGACCCGCGGCGGGCGCAACGGCGGCAAAACCGGGATCACCTTGGAGAACGGGCCGACGTTCTTCTGCACGGCGGGCTGGGACTGGCTGCCCACCATCCCCGACCGGGACCTCGGCATCTGGCAGCCGGTCACCTGGTCCACCACCGGCCCGGTCCGGCTGACCGACGTGCGCGTGGACCCCACGCTCTCGGCCGACCTGCGCACGGCCGACATCACGATCGACCTCGGCCTCGACAGCGCGTTCGGCACGTCGAAAACCGTGGTGGTGAAGGGCTCCCTCGACGGTCGTGACTTCGAAAAGACCGTGACCGCGGCAGCCGGCGCGTCCTCGGTCACGCTGACGTCGAAGGACATCGCGGCGCTGCGGTTGAGCCGCCCGAAGCTGTGGTGGCCCAACGGGTACGGCGACCCCCACCGCTACCGGCTGACGATCGCCGTCGAGGCCGGTGGTCAGGTCCACGACGAGCGGACGGTGGACTTCGGCGTCCGGCGGATCGAGTACACCAAGCCGATCCAGTCACCGTCCGGTTCGCCGGCCGACTGCCTGGCGATCACCGTCAACAACCAGCCGATCATGGTGATGGGCGGCAACTGGGGCCTGGACGAAGCGCTCAAGCGCATCCCACGCGAACGCCTGCGCGATCAGGTGCGGCTGCACCGCGACGCCAACCTCAACCTGATCCGCAACTGGAACGGCCAGAGCAGCACGGAAGACTTCTTCGACGCGTGCGACGAGTTCGGGATCCTCGTCTGGCAGGACTTCTTCTGCTCGACCGAAGGCCCGCCGCCGGAGAACTTCGCCCGCGACCTGGACAACATCCGCGACTGCATCGTGCGGTTCCGCAACCACCCGTCGATCCTGCTGTGGTGCGGGGGCAACGAAGGCCCGCCGCCGCAGCCGCTCATCGACGGCCTGGACGCGCTGGTCGCCGAGCTGGACCCCCAGCGAGCCTCGCTGACCAGCTCGGCCGGCGACACAGGCAAGGACCCCATCGGCGGGTACAGCTCGGGCGGGCCGTACCACTGGGTCACCCCGAGCACCCACTTCTCCCTCAACGACGGCACGCGCTGGCCGCCGTTCCACAATGAGGTGGGCTCGTACTCGATCCCGACGCTGGAGTTCATCAAGAAGATGCTCCCCGAAGCTTCGTGGGAGCACCCGGACGACTTCTGGGCCGATCGCGACGTCAACGGCAACGGCGGCAACGGCGGCGGCGCGGGGTACCTCCAGCTCACCGCCCAGCGCTACGGCGAACTGCGCAACCTCCCGGACTTCGCCCGCAAGTCCCAGCTGATGAACTACGAGTGCATCAAGGCGATCTACGAGGCGCACGCCGCGAACATGGCCAGTGCCGCGCCGGGCAAGCCGTACCCCCGCACCGGCGTCATCATGTGGATGACCAACCCGGCGCAGCCCAGCTTCGTCTGGCAGATGTACAGCCACGACCTCGAGGCGCACTCGTCGTTCTACGCGGTGCAGCACGCGTGCCGCAGGGTCAACGTGATCCTCGACAGCCAGACCCTCGACGTCGTGGTGGCCAACCACACCCGGACGGCGGTGAAGGGCACCGTCGCCGCGACGCTCTACGACTTGACCGGCGCGGAGTTCGCGAGCACGTCCTTGCCCGTCGGCGGGGCGTCGGCGTCCGACCACACCGTGATCGGCAGCATCGCCGAGCAGCTGAACCGCACGCCCTCCGACGTCGCCTTCGTCCGGCTCGTGTTCAAGGATTCGCGCGGCGCGGAACTGGTCCGCAACTTCTACTGGCTCGAGAACCCGGCCCGGCCGGCGGGATTCACGAGCCTGGACGACGCCCCCGCCGCCGCCGTCTCCGTCACGGCCGACGCGGACCACGGGCGCGACGGCCTCGAGCTGACGGTGGACGTCGAGAACACCGGCGAAGCGGTGGCGCTGATGGTGCACCTCCAGGTGTACGACACCCGGACCGGCGAACGCGTACTCCCGGCCACCTTCAGCGACAACTACCTGAACCTGGCGGGCGGCGAGTCGAGTTCCGTGCGGGTGCGGCTGACCGACGAGCAGACCCGGCACCGGACCGTCGGCGTTCGGATCGACGGCTGGAAGATCGACCAGCGCGCCTCGCGGCTGCGGGGCCACGGCGTGGCGGTCACCTTCAACCAGGCGGCGTTGTCTACCCACCCGTCGAAGAACACCTTCGGCCGGTAACCGTCCGACGGGTCCCGGTGGTGGGCGCGACCCCCAAAAACGACGCGCCCGCCACCGGGTCTCCCCCGGCGTTCCCCCTCGTTCGCCGTGTCCCCAGAGTCGCCTACGCCGTCCTCGTTTCGTCCTCGCCTCGATATCTGCGGCTCCAACCTGCGCGTTTCGGATCGCGCGCCGGGCGCTAGCCTTGAGACCGAGGGGGGATGTGCATGAGGTTCCGGATTCTCGGGACGCTGGAAGTGCGGGCGTACGGGGACCGGGTCCTCCTGGTGAGCCCGCGTCAGCAGCGGGCGCTCGCCGCCCTTCTGCTCAGTCCCAACTCGGTCGTTCCGGTGGAGCGCATGATCGACGCGCTGTGGGAGGACGAGCCACCGACGACGGCGGTGAAGCAGGTGCGCAACTGTGTTTCCGCGCTGCGGGGCCGGCTCGGTGAGACCGGCGGGGTGATCGTCACCGACGGGCCCGGGTACCGCCTGCAGACCGACGCCGACGACCTCGACTCGCTCCGGTTCCGCCGCCACGTCGCGACCGCGCGGGGGCTCGCCGTGCAAGTGAAGCTCGTCGGCGCCGTCGAGGAGATCCGCTGCGCGCTCGCCCTCTGGCGTGGCCCGGCGCTCGACGGGCTGCGGACGACCACGCTGGCCGGCCGGGCTGCGCTGCTCGACGAACAGCGCGCCGACGCCGTCGAGCTCTGCGCGGAATGGCAGCTGCGGCTCGGCGAACCGGGCGAGGTGGTCCGCGAGCTGAGCGCGTTCTGCGGTGAGCACCCGTTGCGCGAATCGTCCCACCTGCTGCTGATGCGCGCGCTCGCGGAGGAAGGCCGCTACGCCGAGGCCTCGACGCTGTTCCACGGCCTGCGCCGGCGGCTGGCCGACGAGCTCGGCGTGGACCCGAACCCCGACCTGCGCCGGCTCCACGAGCAGATCCTGGCCGACGCCACGCCCACCGTTGCGGTTGCCGTCACCCCCGTCCCCGAGCCCGAGCCGGAATCCCCGCCGGATCACCACTTCGGCCATGCGGTCACGGAGCTGGCCGAAGCCGTCACGTGGCAGTGGCGGGCCGAGGCCGAGCTGCGTTCACTGCACCGGCCGCAGCCGATCACCCTGCGGTGGTCGGCCGGCGCGCGACCGGGAAAGCCGGCTCTGCGGGGCGACCTCGACGACATCGCGGAGACCTATTCGGAGCTGCCCGTGCGGCAGCTGGTCGTGCTCGGCGATCCCGGCTCCGGAAAGTCGGTGCTCGCCCTGGTGCTGACGCTGGAGCTGTTGCGTACCCGGGCCCCGGGCGCCCCGGTACCCGTCCTGTTGTCGCTGGCTTCGTGGGACCCGCGGCGCGAACATCTCGACCGGTGGCTGGCGGGGCGGCTCGCCGACAACCACCCGGCCCTGCTCAACGCCCGCGAGTACGGGCCCGACGCGCCCACCCGGCTCGTCCTCGGCGGCCACGTGGTCCCCGTCCTCGACGGGCTCGACGAGATGCCGGCCGACTTGCGCGTCGCGGCGCTCGACGCACTGGACCAGACCATGGCCGTGGGCCGCGCACTGGTCCTGACCTGCCGCTCCGCCGAGTACGAGCAAGTGACGCGCGAGTCCGGCACCGTGATGAGCTCGGCCACCGTGGTGCGGCTCGAACCCGTCAGCCGCCAGGAGGCGATCACCTACCTGTCCGCGCGGGAAAGCGCCGGGTCCGAACGCTGGCGTCCGGTGGCCGAGCGGCTGCGCCGGGACCCCGACGGGCCGCTGGGGCGCGTGCTGCGGACACCGTTGATGGTCGACCTCGCGCGGATCGTTTACGGCCGCCCCGGCGAGGATCCCGGGGAGCTGCTCGCCGCGGAAGACGCGGCGGCGCTGGAAGCACAGTTGCTCGACTCGTTCCTCCCCCACGCCTACGCGCAGGTGCCACAGCCACCGGGGCGGAACCCGAAGACCAGCCCGTCCGGGCGGTACACGGCAGCACAGGCGAACCGCTGGCTGGGTTTCCTGGCCCGGCACCTCGAGCGGGCACGCAGCCGCGACCTGGCCTGGTGGCAGCTCCACCGGGCGGTTCCCGCCGGGACCCGGGCCGGACTGGTCGGTGTGCTGATCGCGCTGTTCTTCCTCGCCACCGGCTGGTTGTCCGACGGGCCGGCGCTCGCCGCGATCTACGCCCTCTCGTTCGGCGGCGCCGGTTACCTGACCCACCGCTTCGGGCGCCCGCCGGAGCCCCTGCGCACCGAACTGCGTTTCGCCGGCGCCGCAGGCAAGTTCGCCGGCCGGTTCGCGGTCGGCGCCGTGGTGGGCGTCCTGCTCGGGCTGGGCTGGTCGCTGCCCCCCGGGCTGGTCGTCTTCCTGGCGCTCGTGTTCGGCGTGGTGTTCGCGGTGCACGTGTGGCTCGCGAAACCCGTCGACGCCAGCCGGGTGTCGAGCCCGGCGACGATCCTGCGCAACGAACGGACCGGTGCGGTCGCGCTGTCCGTCTCCTTCCTGGTGTCCGGGGGGCTGTTCGACGGGATCGCGTTCGCCTTCACCGCGCAGACGCGGTTCCTCCCGGTGCTGGGCGGCCGGTTCGACCTGGCGCTCGCGATCGCCGGCGGGCTGGCAGGAGCGTTGTTCGGGTTCTTCATGGCCCGTGGCGTCGCCGCTGTGTGCTACGGCCTCGCGGGCGCGATCGCCGGTGGCCAGGTGTTCCCTCCGGCGACGGACCCGGTGCTGCCGTTCGTGGTCGGCGTGTGTTTCGGCGGGGGCATCGGCCTGGCGGTGCTGGTGACGCGCGCCTGGGGGAACTACTTCGTCCACCACCTCTGGCTCGCCGCGACCGGCCGGCTTCCCTGGCGGCTCATGCACTTCCTCGACGACGCCCACCGCCGCGGTGTCCTGCGGCAGGCCGGCGGCGTCTACCAGTTCCGCCACGCCCGCGTGCAGGAGCGGCTGGCCGACGCCGAGCACGACCGGTAGATCCCTCCGGCGGTTGTACATCAGGACCGCGGTGGCGCAGAGTGCGTAGCTGAGGCAACCATCGGCCAGGAGGTGTCATGACCGGCGAGGAAATCGTGCTCGGTCCCCTACCCAAGGGGATCACGCTCGCCCAGGAGGGCATGCGCAACAAGGTGTGGAACGTGCTCGGGCACACCTACTCCATGAAGGCGGCGAGCGAATCGAGCTTCGCGTTCGAGACCCTCGACCCGCCCGGAACCGGCGTCCCGCCGCACGTGCACCCGACGCAGGACGAGCACATCTACATCTTGGAAGGCGTGTTCACCCTCTACCTCGACGGCGCGTGGGAAACCGCGGGCCCCGGTGACACGGTCCGGATGCCCAAGGGCCTGCCCCACGCGTACTACAACCGCAGCGAAGGGATCACCCGCGGACTGTTCTGGGTGAGCCCGGCCGGGCGGCTCGCCGAACTGTTCGACAAGCTGCACAACCTCGAGGACCCGGAAGAGGTCGTCCGGGTGTCGGCGCTGCACGATGTCAACTTCCTGCCGCCTGGTTCGGTGGAGGGCGCCTGAACCCTCACTTGTTCACCTGCTGCTGCGAGCCCCCCGAAGCCTGTGCGTAGCCGGTGACGATCGCCTCGAGCGTCGCCGCGTCAATCACGTCTTCGAGGCGGGAAAAGCCGTCCGGAGCACGACGTTCGACCTCGTCGATCACGTTCTCCGGCCCGCCCTGGCGGTTGCGGAGCACGATCTCGCCGGTGGCCGCGAGGCGATCGGCCTGGTACGCCGCGAGCGCCTCGGCGGGATCGGCGTGGCGCGCCAGGTTGTGGCCGAGGCTGGTGGCGTCGAGGATCGCCTGGCCGGCGCCGTTGGAGCCCATCGGGTACATCGGGTGGGCGGCGTCGCCGAGCAGGGTCACGCGTCCGTGCGACCAGGCGGGCAGCGGGTCGCGGTCGCACATCGGGAACTCGAAGATCTCCTCGGTGGCCTCGACCAGCGCGACGTGGTCGACCACCGGCGACCGGAACCGTCCGAGGTAGCGGGCGAGCTCGGCCCGGTCGCCGGGTTTGGCCCAGTCCTGGCGCTCCGGCGGGGCGGCGCCGGGCTGCCCGGTGCGGATGCAGACGGCCCAGTTGGTGAGCCGGGTGCCCGTGCTCCGGCCCGGGGCGATCGGGTAGATCACCAGCTTCGCGGCGGTGCCGCCGGCGACGATCATCGACCGTCCGCCGTCGAACTCCGGCCAGTCGGTGGCGCCGCGCCACATCATGACGCCGTTCCAGCGGGGCGGGCCCTCCGCCGGGAACAGCAGCGACCGCACGGCCGAGTGGATTCCGTCGGCCGCCACCAGGACGTCGCCGGGAACCGTGATCTCCGTGCCGCTTCGCCGGTCAGCGAAATACGCGCGGACGCCGTGGGCATCCTGGTCGAACCCGGTCAGCCGGTGCCCGGTCCGCACCGCGTCGGGGCCGAGCCGGTCCCGGACCGCGCGCAGCAACATGCCCTGCAGCCGGCCCCGGTGCAGGCAGAACTGGGGAAGCGTGAAGCCCGCGTCGAGCCCGCACGGCCGGCGCAGGATCACCTGCCCGAGCCGGTGGGTGTAGAACAGCTCGCGGGTGCGGATCCCGACTTCGTCCAGCGCGTCGAGCAGCCCCAGCGCCGCGAGCTCCTTGACCGCGTGAGGCAAGGCGTTGATCCCGACACCCAGCTCGGAGATCCGCTCGCTCTGCTCGTGGACGACGCACTCGATGCCCTCGTGGTGCAGCCGCAACGCCGCGGTCAGCCCCCCGATCCCCGCTCCGACGATGACGACCTTCACGGCCACCTCCCCTGGTTCGACGTCGAGTGCCAGCATCACTGAGACGGGAGATCCACACCACCCCCCGAGTGGTGGTGGTGCGGTGGCGGGTCGGCGCCGAGCCGAGTTCCCGGGACCCAATTCTCAACGATCTTGGCTGTCAATTGGCCGTTGGATGGAGATTGGGCATCTCGGGGCCGTTCGAGTGGGGTTCTGCGACTCGCCGGAGCTCCGTCCGGCCAGGAAATGGTGATGCCGTGCAGGTCTGAAAGACTTCCGGCGGCTTACCCGCGGCGAGAGCAGCCCATCGACGGCGTGCCCACCCAGCCCGCCAGAAAACATGGTGATCCCCCTGCGACGACAACCCGAGGCAGCAGCGCCGAACCCGCCCCTGCGGGGAGGAACCTGAACCCATGACCTGCGGTGGCGCTCGTTTGGCCAGGTCAAGCGATGTGCCGCACTTCCCAGACACGGAAGCGGTCACTAGTGCCAGCCCATTACCGCGCGCCGACTGAAACCGAAGGTCAGAAGCCCTGTTCCTGCATGCCGGGCAGGTTTCTGTCGTCAGATGGTGATCAAATGGCGATGGCCACAGCCTCAGTCGAGCCGCTGCGGGAACCACGACAGCAGCTTCGCCTGCTCCCCCAGGTACACCGCAGCGATCGCTCGACGAGGGTGCCATCCGCCGTACGACCGGAGAATTCCCCGCGCATCAGGAAAACACCGGGATCCAGAAAACCTGGCACCGGGGCAAGCGTCGGGCGGCAGCGCGCGTTTCGTTTGGCCTTCGCAGCGGTTCCGTTCCCCGCCTCACGGCCGCACCCGGAGTCGGATCGCGGAGGGAGCGCCACGCTTACCTTCGGGAACCAGCAGGACCGGGTAGCGGCCCTTACCGCCGAGCCAGACCGGGCGGTCGCCGCCGCCCAGGAACCGCAGGTGGTTGCTGTCCGCCGCGAGTGGCGTACACCCTCCGCGGTGGCGCACCTCCAGGTACAGCGTGTACCGGGTCAAACCGACCACCGTGGCCGTCACCGGCTGCCAGCCGGTGCGGCAGACTCCCCGGTACCGGCGCCACCAGCCCAACGCCGTCCCCGCCGACCCGACTACTCCGCCGAGCAACAGCGGCAGCGGCATGACGAGGACCCAGCTGTCGTCGTTGTTCCGCTCCTCGGTGGTGCGTACCCGCGCGGGATCGGCCGGGTCGTAGAACACCGTCACCGCCTGGCCCGGCAGGTAGTGACGACCACTGTCGACGACCACGCGGGCCCGGCGCGACTCGCTGCCGGCCCGATAGTCCACCGACATCGACGAGTTGCCGCGGTCGGCGTGGGCGAACGTGACCACCACTCCGTTGGCCTGCCTCCCCGTCTTCAGCAGATCCTCAGAACGCTGCCGGAGCACCCCGAGGGCGACGATGGCCGCGACGAACAGGACCACGAACGAAGCCGCCAGGGCCAGCATGCGCAACGCACGCGTCCGCAATCGCGGAATCTCGGCGGCCAGATCGATCGAGCCGATCGAGCCGGCCGAGTCAGCCGGGCCGACGACCTCGCGGGCGGTCCTGAACCGCCGCTCGCGCTTGCCGACCGGCCGCGCGCGACGGGTCGCCCACCGTGGCTCCCCGTCGCCGAAGTCCTGCCCCCGCGCTCTATCGCTTCCTCCGCCGTCGTCCATCCCCAGTCCCATCCGTCGAGCGTACGACCGGGAAACCCTTGCGTACCACGCAAAACAGTGGGACTGAAAACACCTCGCCCCTGGGCAACTCGCGGGCCGCGGCAAGCGTGTTCTCCTGAGGCTCGCCAGTCACCACTCGCGCGTTCCGGCGTGCTGGGTTCCCGACGGCGCGGACTGCGCGACGGAGCACGTGGCGGGGCAGGGCACTCCCGCGCGGTCGGCGAGCCGGCCGGCTGAGCCGCCCAGGCGATGGGGCTGCCGGCCCACGGCGTGACGGCGCTGCGCGGGCCGGCCCGCTCCACAACATCGGCCTGTACGGCGTGCCGACGACCGGCCTCGACAAAACCGGGGCCGCTCTCGGTGACCGAATGGGAACGGATCCGGCTCAGCGCGTACTACACCGAACGGGTGCTCGCCTGGCCGGGCTTCGCCGCGAACGCCCGCTGCGTGTCGCCGGCGTCGTCCAGCTCGTCCAGTACCTCGACCGCGTCCACGCCGAACGTGTTCGGCCAACGGTGCGAACTGCCCGCGTGGACCCGGCGCCATTCCGCATTGTCGAACTGTCTGAGCTTCGGAACGCCGCTCACCAACTCGGCCTCGCCTGCTACCCATCAGCCAGCCCGAGCTGCTGGAGAAGCCCGAGGTCGTCGAGCCGGCCCCAGCGCTCGACGATCCGGTCACCCGAGATCCGGAAGACGTTGATGCCGCGCAGCGTCAAGGTTTTGCCGGAGCCGGGCACACCCATCAGCTCGCCACGGTGCGTGCCGCTCGCGGTGAACGCCTCGACCACGATGTCGCCCTCCGCGATGAGCCGGTCCAGGTCGCTGTGCCAGTCGGGCAGGGCCTGCCGGAACATGGCGGCTGCCATGCGCATGCCCTCGGGTCCCTCCGGGGCGCCGGGGAACGGCGGGTCGTGGTTGACGAAGCTCGGGTCCAGGTAGCGATTGACGGCGCTGAGGTCGCCCTTGGTGAACAGTTCCTGGATGAACGCGTCTACAAGATGTTTGTTCTGTTCTGTAGTCATGCCGCTCATCGTCTGGCCCAACCGGTACCCAAACCATCCCAACGATTTGGGATTTCCATTTCCGCCGCTCGCGAGTGACACTGTGGACATGGCGAGATCCGGCCGCGCCGAGCAGGACCTCCTTCGACTGTGTCACTGTGGCATGGATCGCGAGGGCGTGCGGCGCGAGGTGCTCCGGGCGCTGCGCCGGCTGATCCCGAACGACGCGGCATTCCTGGCGACGGCGGATCCGGAGACGCTGCTGTTCACAGGCGCATGGCCGGACGAGCCGCTCGGCACGGTGACGCAGTTGTTCCTGGATAACGAGTTCGGCCGGGACGACGTGAACAAGTTCGCCACCCTGGCCACCGCCGCGCGGCCGGTGGCCAGCTTGGACTCCACGACCCGCCGCGACCGACCGGCCAGCGAACGCTACCGCGAGATCATGCGCCCGCTCGGTCTCGGCGATGAGTTGCGTTCCGCGTTGATCGCGGGTGGCCAGTGCTGGGGCTACCTGTGCCTGCATCGCGAAGACCATGAACTTGGCTTCACCGCGACAGAAGCGGCCACCCTCGCCCGCGTTTCCCCACACATCGCCCAGGCACTGCGCAACACCATGCTGCTGCCGGGCTCCCCGGCCGCCGACCCCGCATTACGGCCCGGAGTCGTGCTACTCGCCGACGACCTCAGCACGATCGCTATGACCCCGGAGGCCGAGCACCTGCTCTCGTTGCTCGAGCCCGGCCAGCTACCGCTGCCCGTCGCCGTCTACAGCGTCGCGGCGGCCCTTCGCGGCCTCGAGCGGCACCCCGCGGGCCCGCTACCCAGCACCCGGGTCCGCACCCGCGCCGGCCCCTGGCTCAACCTGCACGCCTCCCGCCTTGCCGGGCCGCCCGACGCCGCGCACATCACCGTCGTCGCGGAACCCGTGGAGCCCCGCGCCGCCGTGCCACTCATGCTCTCCGCGCACGGACTCACCGCACGCGAGGCCGAGGTTGCCACCCTCGTACTGCGCGGCAACCCGACCCGCACGATTTCCGCGACCTTGCACATCTCGGCGCACACCGTGCAAGATCATCTCAAGGCCGTCTTCGACAAGATCGGCGTCCGCAGCCGACGCGACCTCGTCGCCCTCCTGCTGAGCCCGCCACCGCCCTGACCGGGCCATCGCGTGCGTCCGTCGACGAACTCCTCACGCTCCTGCCGACGCGACTTGATCAGCTCCTGAGTTCTGAGCGGCGGGGTCAAGCTCGCGAATTGGAACATTTTCGCTGCCCGAGGGGCGGCTGAGGTCAATGCTGATCGATCGCAGCTGCAGGGCGCGCGGTGGGTCGGACGTCTCTGACGGCAGATATCGAGTGCGTGGATACTCGTTGAAGACTGTTGGAGTTCATGAGGAGCGGCTCGAGGCGTTGACCACCGTGGTAACCGAGCGGTTGCCGATGTGTGGCACCCTCAGTGCAGCTTCGCCCACGCTTCGTTGATCATCGCTGCGCACGCCGCCGGGTCGTTGTATTCCTTCGTGTCGTCGCCGAGGGGCTTGAGCTGGATCGTCAGGACGGCATCCGTTCGTTGGCACACCACGACCGACGTCTTGTCCGGTGAGAGCTGCTCGGACGGCGCCAGGTTGTTGTGCAGAACGCAGGACACGTCGCCGACTTGGCGGAGTTCGTTGAGGGGGCCAGCCAGGCCGCTGTCCTTGTCCTCGTACGGGATCGCCAGCCCCGGGGCGTGCGCCCGTACCGCGGTGATCTGAAACGAGTGCGTGAAGTCCACAGCGGTGTAGGTCTGTACCAATGCCGGTGCCCCGTAAGCGGCGGAGATGCGGTTGCCGTTCTCGCGGTCGTTGGTGGCGTTGCGCTGGGCGAACTGGCGGTGGGCGTAGTCGTCTTTGACCTTGACCGGATAGACATCTGCCCGGTCGACGCCGCCCAGCGTGTCCGGCGCCTTGAGCGGCAGTCCGCTGACCACGCCGGAGTCGTGCGCGCTCAGGAACCACGGCGCGCCAACGCCGGCCGCACCGACCACAAGACCGATCGCAGCGCCCATCGCCAGAAAACCCCAGCGGGAGCGACGCGGTGGTGCGGCGACGATGGGTGTCTCCACGAATTCCGGTACATCCTCGGTCACGAGCAGTCCTTCAAGAGGGCAACGGCGATGTCGATCACTGAATCGACGGACTGCTGATGTTCGTTACCGGGGCTTTGTAACGTCTTGGTGGACGGTCTGAACCAACCGGAACAGCTGTTGGTCCGTTCGGCAGACTCGGCGTTGCTGAAGGTCAGCGGCCTATCGCGACAAAGCAGACATAGTGCCGCGGTTGTATGTCTCTTGTGGCGACCCTGCCCGTGTCACCCTGGGTGGGGACTCCGCGGGCACGGTCGCAGCCGGTCTTCACGGGGTGATGGGCTCCAGTGAAGGCCTGTTCCGCCAGGTGCTGTTCCACAGTGGAGCCCTGTGCACCGGCCCCACCGACGCCGCGGCCGACTCCGTCGAGCAGCTGGCGCGCCGGCTGCGGGTGCACGTGCGACCCCTCCGTGTCGTCGGCGCGAGCGAACTGGTCGCCGCGATCTCCCCGAAGTGGCGGTTCGGTCCGGTCGCGACGGCGTCCTCGAAGTCGCGTTCCGCACACACGCCCGCGACCAAGGCGGCCGCGCCACCGCGCAAGGCGAGTTTCGCCTGAGTCGAGCGAGCTCAACGACGGCGGCCGAGCGTCCCCCATGGACAGCCTCTCTCGAAGCAGCAGACCCGTGCCCGGTGAGACACGCGATCCGCGGGCGTTTCCACCGCGTGGAAACACCCGCGGCGCGAAGTCCGTGCCCCGTTTTATCTTCGGGACGGTGCTGATCAACAAAGCTCAGGGAGTGACACGATGAGCCCGCAAGACAAGGTGATGCCGCTCCGCCACCCGGACCGCGTCTTCCTCGGCGGCGAATGGGTCCCCCCGGTGAGCACCGCGCAGATCGAGTTACTGGACCCGACCGACGAACCGGGGTACCTCACCGTCCCCGACGCCGGCCAGGCCGACATGGACCGCGCAGTGGCCGCGGCGCGCGAGGCCTTCGACCGCGGGCCCTGGCCGCGGATGAGCCACGAGGAGCGCGCCGGCTACCTGCGCGCGTTCGCCGCCGAGCTCCGACGGCGCTCGGACGACTGGGCAGAGCTCCGGCCGCGCGAGAGCGGTGTGCTGCACGCCGTCTCGCGGGGCGTCGGCGAACTCGGCGCCTCAGGCTTCGAGTTCTACGCCGGGCTGGCAGCCGACTTCCCCATAGGAGGAGGTGGACCCCGCTGACGATGGGTACGGCCTGCTCGTTCGCGAACCGGTCGGCGTCGTGGGCACCACCGTCGCCACAACTGGAATGGAGAGTGAAATGAGTGAGCACCGGACGGTTGAGGAGCGCAATCGCGCCATCGTGCAGAAGGCCTACGAGCTCGCAGCCCGGGACGACCTCGAGGCACTGTTCGAGGTGCGGGACCGGAACTATCGTGTGACCTTGCCGGACGGGTTCCCGGTTCCGGGCACGTGGACCGGGGAGGCCGCCAACGCCGCGAGGCTGGAGATCTTCGGCACACTGGGCGCCGACGGGATCAAGTACCACGAGATCATCGCCGACGGACCGAACCGCGTCGTCGCGCTGTGCGAGCCGACCGGGCTCGACGGCGAGGGCAAGCGGTGGTCGATGCTCCTCGCGGAGTTCTTCTGGATCGAGGACGGCAAGATCACCGATATCCGGCCCTTCTGGTGGGACATCGTCGAGCTACGGCGTGTCGCAGAATCACGGAAGGCGGCGCGGAGCTAGCCTGCCGCGCGCCACCCACCGAGGGCGCGGGCGTCGGGAAATGCTCTCCGCCCGCATCCCCTTGGGCCGCCGTGACGCGGCCCCAAGGTCCTTGTAACTCCTTTGTGGACATACGGTCCGGCGAAGCCCTGCTCGGGCTGCCCCGGACCGTATGCGCCACGCTAGTGGATCACCGCGCCGCCGTTGACGGCCGGCGTCTGACCTGTCACATAAGACGCCATGGGCGACAACAGGAACTCGACGGCGTCGGCGACGTCCGCCGCCTCCCCTTGGCGTCCCAGCGGAATCGTGGCGGCGGCCGCGTCGCTGACGATCCCCGTGCGGCTCGACTGCGCGACGACGCGCGCCGTGCGGATCACGCCCGGGGCCACGCAGTTGACGTGAATCCACCGCTGTCCTTTCCCGTCCGGTGTGGAGTCAGTTTGGTTGAGACCACGTTCGGCAGTATCGGTCTCGATGAATGCGGTTTCTCCGGAATGGCATCACCAGTCCTCAATCCTCGTTAGGGTGGTGGTCATGACGTCGCGATCGGATCCGATGACCTTCGTAAGGCGCTTCGACCATGTCGGCATCACCGTCGCCGACCTCGACGCCGTGACCGCGTTCTTCGTCGGCCTCGGACTGGAGGCCGACCCGAAGATGGCCGTCGAGGGCGAGTTCCTGGACACGGTGATCGGCATGACCGGCGCCCGCACCGAGATCGTCATGCTGCGACCGCCCAACGGAGGTACAACGCTGGAGCTCTCGAGCTTCACGCGGCCGGACCCTCTGCCGGGTTCGCCTGCCGCGCCGGCCAACGAGCTGGGCCTGCGCAACGTCGCCTTTGAGGTGCACGACCTGCACGCCGCAGTCGACCAGGCCGCAGCCGACGGCTATGGCCTGGTGGGCGGCATCGGCGAATACGAGGGCGTGTGGCGGATGGCCTACATCCGCGGACCCGAAGGAATCATCGTCTCGTTGGCTGAGCGCATCGAGGAGTAAGGAGACATCATGAGCACGACCGTGACCGACGAACAGATCCAGGCTCTGGCCACGACCGCGAAGCCCTACAGCTTGGCGCTCCTTCAGTGGGGGCCGGAGCGGACCACGGACGGCGCGGACGCAATCGAACTCGAACACCAGCGACGGATGGTGTCGCTGCGCGCGGAGGGGGTGATCGCGATCCTGTGCCCCGTCGCCTCGGACACTATGGCCGGCGTCGCGATCATGACCGTGCCCGCCGAAGAAGCCACGGAGATCATGGCCGAGGACCCCTGCGTGCGAGCCGGGATGATGCGCTGCGAGGTTCTCCCGTGCCACGGATTCCCCGGAGACGCCCTTCCGGCGTAAACGATCCCGGCCAGGGCAATCAGCACCTACCCGATCCCGGCTTACATGTGGCGGCAGGCCCTGCGGCCGCGCAACTACGAGCCGGCAACGCACCGACGATGTGCTGGCGACCCGCACGCGCGTCGCCGAGGCCGCGATGCAGCTGCGCGGCAGCCTCGACTCGGCTCACGCCGCATCGCGAGATCGGACGTCAGGCACCCTGCTCATTGTGCGCAGAGGTGTCGGCCGAAGCCCAACTGCGGGCCCCGGCCGACACCCGGTTACGGCAGACTGTTTACTGGTTGTCGTCGTTGAACAGGTAGCGGCCGGGAACCTCGTCAGGCCGAAGGATCTTGTTATCGCCGGGGAACGGCTTGGTCCACCCGGTCGAGGTGTACCAGTCGTACCGGCCCAGCTGCGGCTGGTTCACTCCGTCGACCTGAGCGTGTTCTCCGGTCAGCTTCGGCATCGCCACGTTCTGATGCCACTGGGCCCAGGCGTCCGCCGTCTGCTGCTGGTCGGCCGGGGCGGCCGGGGCCACGCTCGCCTGAGCCGACGGGGAACCCGTCGCCGGAGTCACCGGGATCAGGTTGCTCACGCCTTCGGTGAGCGGGATCTGGTTGGCCACCGTGGTGTAGGGGGTGACGTTCGGCGTATCGGTGAACGCGCTGAACATCGGCGTCGCGGCGCGGTCCTCCTGGTTCAGCGGCTGCATCCCGAGGATTTGTTCGATCGTCTTCACCGCGTTGACCTGCGTGAAGTACTCGCTGTTGACGACGCCGCGCTTGGCGTACGGGCTGGCGATGAAGAACGGCGCGCGGTGCCCGTCGACGTGGTCGGTGCCGGCCTGGGTGTCGTCCTCGAACACGAACACTGCCGAATCCTTCCAGAACCGGCTGTGCGAGATGTCGGAGATCATCCGGCCGACGGCCAGGTCGTTGTCGGCGACCTGGGCCCGCGGGGTCGCGGGTCCACCGGTGTGGTCGTTGGGCAGCGACATGGTCGTCAGAGCCGGCAGATCACCAGTCTGCTCGGCCTTCTTGAAGTCCTGCTCCCAGACGTCGACCTTGTACTGGTCGGGGATGGCCAGGTTGAACTGCGGGAAGTTCGGGTTGCTGATGGCGTTGTTCGACGGCACGTCGGAGTACGACTTGTACGCGTCCATCGCCACCGGGAGGTTGCCGGTGGCCTTGCCCTCGAGGATCTGCGAGTCCGCGTAGTACTGCTGCCACGAGCCGGGGGTTCCGCTGGCGATGGCCTCGTATTCGCCGTAGTTGCGCGCCGACTTGCCGGCGCGTGCGGCGGCGTCCCAGATGAACCCGTCGCGCTGGTAGGCCAGCGCGTCCCGGGCGTTGTAGGGGTAGCTCCGGGCCCAGGCGCTGGCCGCGTCCTGTGCCAGGTAGTCGTTGGGCTCGGCCTGCGTCAGCCAGTTGTGGCCGTCCGCCGACAGCATGCCGTTGTCGTAGAAGTTGTCGAACGTCGTGAACGTGTTCGCCATGCTGTGCTCGTTCGGCGTGACAGCGGCACCGAAGCTGGTCCGCGACGGGTCACCGTTGCCCTTGCCCAGGTCGCCGAGGATCTGGTCGTAGGTCCGGTTCTCCTTGATGATCATGAACACGTGCTTGATCGGCGACGTCTCACCGTGCTGCCGCGGGATCGCTGTCAGCCGGCCGTGACCGTTGGCGTCCGACTGCTCGTTCCCCGCCTGCGCCGGGCGGTCCCAGGCGTTGTTGCTGAACACCTGCCGGGTCGTGTCGGCGAGTTGCCGGCCGTCCGGCATGGCGAAGGAGGTCAGCGTGCCCTTGTAGGCATAGCTCTGCGGAGCGCCGTCGGTGCCGATGCCCTGCTGATTGCTGACGATGACCTTGCCCAGCCTGGCGTCGAACTGCACCTGGTTGGGGTACCAGTCGGTCGGGATCAGGCCCTGGTACTTCACCGGTCTGCGGGGGCCGTCGTATTCGAACTGCGCGAGCGCGTTGTCGCGGCCGACACTCACCAGCATGTGCTTCGCGTCGGTGAACGCGATCGAGTTCGGCGACGAACCGACCTGAATACCCGGCAGCGGTTCTACGTTGACGGTCTGCGTCACCTGGTGCGTGGCCGCGTCGATGACCGAGACGGTGTCGCTGTTGGTATTGGTCACGAACACGGCGCCGTCGTGCTGGGTCAGCGACGTCGGCTGGAGACCGACGTTGACGGTGTCGACGACCGTGTTGGTCCCGAGGTCCACCACCGATACGGTGCCGGTTGTCGAAGCACCGGTCACCGGGTCGGACACGATGTTCGTGCCGTCGGACTTGTTGGTCGTGTCGCCGGCGACGGCGGTACGGCCACCGCGGTTCGACACGAACGCCTTGTTCCCGACGATCGTGACGGCCTGCGGCGCATTCCCCACCGCCACCTGGGCGGTGAGCGTGTTCGTGGCGGTGTCGACCACGCCGAGCTTGTTGCTGCCGCTCAGCGCGAGGTACAGCTTCGCGCCGTCGGCCGACAGCGTCAGCCCGTACGGCAACGACCCGCCCGGCAGCGCGAGCTTCGCCGGCGCGGTCGGGTTGGTGATCATGCCGTTGGAGCCGACTGCGTACTTCAGGACGCTGGCAGTGGTGGCGGCATACAGGGCTGAGCCGTCGGGCGAGTACACCGGTGCCGCGACACCGGTGCCCCCGAACGTCTGCAGCACCGAACCGCTTGCGGCGTCAAGGATGGTGATCGACGGCGTGCCGGAGTTGGTGCCGCCCGTCTGCACCGCCACCTTCGAGCCGTCCGGGCTGATGGCGCTACCGATCGATTGCGCGGAGAACGTGGCCGCACGCGCTCCGAACGGGGAGATCCAGTGGTTGTCCGACGTCAGGATCCGCCCGGCCGCGTCGTGCCGGCCGAGCATGCTCGTGCCGAACGGGTTGTCCGGGACGTGGGCCACCGCGGCGGACGCGACGCCGCCGACCGTGAGCATGACCACGGCAGAGCCGGCGATCGTCCAGCGCTTGCGCGCTGCAGACCGTCGTCGTTGAACTTGCACCATCGATCCTTTCACAGAACAAATGTTCGGAGGGGACTCCGGGAACTAAACAACCCCAAGACGGCGCGGCACCGAACGCGCGATTGCTCTGGCGGAGTAAAGGGATGGCCAGCGGGTTACGGCACGCCATCAGAACAGGGTCAGACGAGTACCTGTCACATTCAAAGGCGGCAAACCAAACAATACGGCTAAATCGATGATTCCCGTTAGGTATGGCCGCTGCCCGTGTGAACTCGACCGCCGATCGAGCACAGTGCCCGTCCACAACTTTTTCGACGAGCCAACAATTTGCCCATAGCTTACCTGTTTAACTTCCAGATTACCTGTTTGACTCATCACTTTGCTTTTTCGGCGATTGGTCGCTGGCGGCTTCAGGCCTGCCGGACGACGATCGCGTAACTGACCTCCTTGAGCGCCTGCAACGTGTTCGGCTTGCCGCCGCCGCAGCAGGTGAAGGCGTTCCAGGTGTCGTGCGGCGCGATGCTGGCCGCGCTGCTGCTGACGGCCGGCTGCACCGCGTCGCCTGCCTCGGCTCCGTCGTCGACCGCAACGCCGACCGCAGGGGCGACCTCTCCCGCTGTTGCCCAGCAGCAGGCCACACCAGGCTGGGAAACACCCACCCCGCCCCGCCCACGCGATCGAAGGCTTCGCCGACCACACCAGCGTGCTGCCCGGGGCGACCGTGCGCCTGTTCGAACGCAAGGACACCCGACCGACAATCGCGTGGTCGAGGCGACGTTCTCGGCGATCCGGACGCTGTTCGCACAGAACGTCGCGAGGTTCAAGGGCGCCAAAGCCCAACTGCGCGGGCCGCCCGCAGATGCTCCGGTCATCGTCTGATCGCCGGCGCTGGGCCCTGTCGGCCCTCAGGACGGCGACCCAGGGCCGGTGGCCCGTGTCGCCCGCGGCGCTGCGGCGGGGAGGAGACACGGGCCTCCACTCACCGCAAGGCACAGTTCGCTGACGGTGAACCACGGAATCGGACACACGGCGAGACGCGTTGGTAGAGCATGAACAACGACAAGGCGGAACCCGACCCACTGGACGCCTACTCGGCCATCGTCACCTCCGTCGCCGCGCAGCTCACACCGCGCGTCGCGGCACTGACCGTCCGCTCTCGCAGCGGAGAGTCCACCGGGTCGGCCGTCGTGCTGACCACCGAATCCCACCTGATCACCAACTCCCACGTCATCTCCGGCGGCAACCACGGCACCGCGGAGTTCACCGACGGCACCGAAGCACGCTTCAACGTCGTCGGCAGCGATCCGCTCTCCGACATCGCCGTGATCCGCGCCGACCGGGAAATCCCCACCCCACCCGAATACGGCGACGCCGACAACCTTCTCGTCGGCTCCCTCGTCGTCGCCGTCGGCAACCCTCTCGGCCTGGCCGGCACCGTCACCGCCGGAGTGGTCAGCGCGCTCGGCCGCAGCATTCCGGCTCGCACCCGCACCGCCGCGCGGCTGATCGAGAACGTCATCCAAACCGACGCCGCGCTCAACCCCGGCAACTCCGGCGGCGCACTGGCCGACAGCCACGGCCGGATCATCGGCATCAGCACCGCCGTCGCAGGCTTCGGCCTCGGGCTCGCCGTCCCCATCAACGCCACAACCGACCGCATCATCCACGCACTGATGCACGACGGCAGAGTCCGCCGCGCCTACCTCGGCCTGGTCACCGCCCCGGCACCCCTGACACCGGCCCAAGCCGAACGATTCGCACAGCGCACCGCCCTGCGCATCATCGAGGTGGTAGAAGACAGCCCCGCCGCCCGCAGCGGACTGAAGCCGGCCGACCTGGTCCTCGCCGTCGACGGCACCCAGCTCCCCAACGCCCAATCACTCCAGAAACGCCTGTTCTCCGACGCCATCGGCCGGCAGATGGAAGTCACCGTGCTCCGCAACGGCGCCCTCGTCGACGTAATCGCCCTACCCACTGAACTCCCCGACTGACCCCGGGGAGCACGGGGAGCACGGGGAGCACTCACGAAGTCGCGGATCAACGCGGAGACCGGCACAACGTCCTCTGGCGACGGGCTCGGCCGATTCACCGAGCTGCTCCGGCACGAGGGGGCTCAACCTCGTGCGCGCGACCCCAGCGGAACGCACCCTTTACGGTCGGGCCGCGCAGTACCGACGACGTCCATTTCGGGGCGCGGGCCTGTTCCAGTCGGGTGTAGTAGTCGGTGCAGATGCCCGCGCGGGCGGCCACCTCCTCCCGGTGCAGGCCGGGGGTGCGACGCCGCGTCGTGGACCCCAGCCAGGGGCCGAGCCCGCACCTGCCGGCCACACGACCGACCCGAGCCAGCAGGGTGTCCTGGGCTTCCGCAGCTGAGCCGGCGATAGTGACGCCAGCCGCGTCGTGACCGATGGCATGGTCTTTCGACTCTTTCGTTCTTCCGTCCGGGCGGGGTGCACTCGAGTCGAGGGAACGAGACGAGGGTGAGGGGGGCCATGCCTGAGCGACGAATTCCGGACGCCGTCACGGTCAAGACCGCCGTGGCCGCCGCCGTCCGCGCACCGTCGGCGCGCAACACCCAGCCGTGGTCTTGGCGCATCGGGTACCGAACACTGCACCTGTTCGCCGACCCGCAGCGTCAATCCCCCACCACAGACGCCGACGATCGCGACACGGTGCTCAGCTGCGGCGCGGCCCTGCACCACCTCCGAGTCGCCTTCGCAGCCCTCGGCTGGGCCACCGACGTCGACCGGATACCCGACCCGGCACAACCCGACCACCTGGCCGTCGTCACTCCGCATCCGAGTGATCCGACTGCGAACGAGCTCACCCTGGCCGCAGCCATCCTCCAGCGGCGCAGCGATCGCCGAACTCATACCGGACCTGCCCTGTCACCCTGGTACCTCGACACGCTCGCGGCCACGGTGGCCAAGGAAGGCGCGCAGCTCAAGATGGCCCGCTCGGCGGCCCGGCGCCACTTGGCCGAGGCGATCGAAACGGCTTGGGCGGACCCTCCTTCAGAGCGTGTAACTCCACGACCCGTCGTCGCCCTCAGCTCCGACGTCGCGGGCGCCGCCGCAGGAACGCGGCTGTCTGCTCGGACCGAACGCGACAACGCCGTGCTGCTCGTCCTGAGCACTCCTGGTGACGATCGAAGGTCGCGCTTACGCGCCGGCGAAGCCACCAGCGCTGCGCTGCTCGCCGCGACCGCGCTCGGGCTCGCCTCCTGCGCCCTCACCCAGCCACTGCGCAACGCGGCGACGCTTAGAGAGGTCAGTGCCCGCGTGACCGGAAGCCTGTGTCCCCAGGTACTGCTGCGCCTCGGATGGGCGCCCCTCACCGCCGCCGCGCTGCCACAGACACCGCGCCGCGCGCTGACCGACGTCCTGCAACCACTCGAAGCGCCTCCGTGCTGACCAGGATGCCCACCGCGCCACAAGAAGGATTGACGGGCGGTCGCCCACTGTCGTTCGACCCTGTGATCGACCAGCAACGGCAGACGATGAAATGTGGCATCAACCGGCTCAAGGGACGCGCCGGCCGGGGTCCGCGTCGCGCTCGCCGGGGAAGCAACGGCATGGATATGCGTCCAGGAAATCCCCAGCACCAAGGCGAGCTGGAAGAAGCGGCTACGCCATCATGCTCTGTGCCCGGTCTGTGGCGGTGTGTCCGGCGAGGACTGGTCGGCGACCGGACACCGAGCTCGCCGCCGGACGACGGTCGCCGTGAAGGCTGCGGCTGCGGCGGCGGTCGCGGCGAGCAACACAAAGCCGAGCAGGTAGGAGCCGGTCGCGCCGAATACGACGCCCATGACCAGAGGCGGGAAGAAGCCGCCCAGACCACCGGCCGCTCCGACGACTCCGGTCACGGCACCGACCTCGCCCGGCGCGACCAATCGCGCCAAGAGCGCGAACACCGCGCCGGTTCCGGTGCCGAGGGCACCGGCGATGCCGAGGAAGAGCAGCGTGCCGACCGGGATCAGAGGCGGTTCGAATGCGGCGGCGAGCGCCAGGATGCCGACCACCACGAAGGCCGCGACGAGGATTTTCACCGGATCCGCGCGGTCGGACAGCCAGCCACCGACCGGCCGCATCGCGACGGCGAGCACTACGAAGCCGGCGGTGCGCAGAGCTGCGTCTCCACGGTCGAGACCGAACGAGGTGACCAGATAGGTGGGCAAGTAGACGCTGAACGCGACGAACCCGCCGAACGCCACCGCGTACAGCGCGGCGAGCTGGCTGGTCGCCGGCATCCGCAGGGCAGAACCCAGCCTGCCGAGGAAAGTCCCCGCGGCACGTTGGCGACCCGGGCGGTCCCGCAACACGGCGAACGCGAGCACGGCGTAAACCACGAGGAGGCCGGCGACCAAGTCGAACGGGAAGCTGCTCCCGAAGGCCTTGGCCAGCTGGACGGTGGAGAACGCCGAGATGGCGGTCCCGCCCATCCCCGCGCCGAAGATCCCGAGGGCCAGTCCGCGGCGTCGCGGTGGGTACCACGAGTTCACGAACGGGACGCCGATCGCGAAGGTGGTGCCGCCGAGGCCGAGGAAGAAGCCGCCGACGAGGTACCCAGTCAGCGAACTGGCGCCGTGCCCGAGGTAGAGCACCGGGATCGCGGTGAGCAGGGCGACGACCGGGAACATGAGCCTGGCGCCGAGGCGGTCGGTGAGCGCGCCGACCGGGATCCGCCCGAGTGAACCGACGATGACCGGCAGGGCGACCAGGATTGCCTGCTGCACCGAGGACAGGTGCAGTTGTTCACGCAGCGTCGCGCCCAGGGGCGAGAGCAGAGCCCATGCCCAGAACGTGACCGCGAAGCCGGCCGTGGCCATCGCGAGCATCAGCCCGGCGTGGTCGTCCGGTCGCTCGGAGGTAACGTGATTTTGCCGTCGGGGCGTGGATTTCGTCACGGTCGGCTCCTCCGGTGTGGACGGTCGCCCAGCCGCCGGGACGACGTCGCGTTCATCGTCGCCATGACCCGCCAGGACAGGGAATGGTCGTTGGACTTCTGAATGAAGGACCTTCGGCGTAGCTTCGAGGCGTCCGTCCCTGACATCGTTTCCACTGAGCTCGGACTCGTGGGAGGCGCAGGTGGCGCGACGACCGAAGGATGCCCGGCCTCAGCCCGGGACGGACGGCCCGCTGGCCGATGCCCTGCTCAGGACCGGCCGGTTCTTCACCCGGCGCGAGACCTCGGGCGACCTGCGGGCGGTGTTCAAAGAGGGCGGCCGCGACGGCGACGTCTTCTACCGCGACCGCTGGAGCCACGACAAGGTGGTGCGTTCGACCCACGGAGTCAACTGCACCGGGTCGTGCTCCTGGAAGGTCTACGTCAAGGACGGGATCATCACGTGGGAGACCCAGCAGACCGACTACCCCTCGGTCGGCCCGGACTCCCCCGAGTACGAACCCCGCGGCTGCCCACGCGGAGCGGCGTTCTCCTGGTACACCTACTCCCCCACCCGCCTCCGCTACCCCTACGCCCGGGGCGTCCTGGTCGAGATGTATCGCGAGGCGAAGGCCCGGCTCGGCGACCCCGTCGCGGCGTGGGCTGAGATCACCTCCGACCCGGACAAGCGGCAGCGCTACCAGTCCGCCCGGGGCAAGGGCGGCCACGTGCGGGTCTCGTGGGACGAAGCCACGGAGATCGTCGCTGCGGCCCACGTGCACACCATCGCCGCGTACGGCCCGGACCGGATCGCGGGCTTCTCACCCATCCCGGCGATGTCGATGGTGAGCCATGCCGCCGGATCGCGGTTCATCGAGCTGATCGGCGGCGCGATGACGTCGTTCTACGACTGGTACGCCGACCTCCCGGTGGCCTCGCCACAGGTCTTCGGCGACCAGACCGATGTGCCCGAGTCCGGCGACTGGTGGAACGCGACCTACCTCCTGATGTGGGGGTCCAACGTCCCCGTGACGCGCACGCCGGACGCGCATTGGATGGCCGAGGCGCGCTACAAGGGTCAAAAGGTCGTCGTGGTGTCACCGGACTACGCCGACAACACGAAATTCGCCGACACGTGGCTGCCCGCCCAGCCCGGTACCGACGGTGCACTGGCGATGGCGATGGGCCACGTCATGCTGAAGGAGTTTTTCGTGGACCGGCGGGTCCCATTTTTCGTCGACTACGTGCAGCGCAACACCGACCTGCCATTCCTGGTCACCTTGACCGAGCGCGACGGGGCCTACGTCCCCGGGAAGTTCCTGACCGCGACCGCGCTCGGCGACGACTCCGAGGGCGCGGACTGGAAGACCGTGCTGATCGACGGCGCCACCGGCGAACCCGTGGTGCCCAACGGTTCCCTCGGATTCCGCTATACCGAGAGCGGCACGGGACGCTGGAACCTCGACCTCGGCGACGTCGCCCCGCAGCTGACGATGCACGGACCGCAGGTCGACTCTGTCGAGGTGCTGCTCCCCCGCTTCGACGCCCTCGACGGCTCCGGCGGGGTGCTGCACCGCGGCGTGCCGGTCCGGCGCGTCGCGGGGAAGCTCGTCACGACGGTGTTCGACCTGATGCTCGCCCAGTACGGCGTGAGACGCGACGGTCTGCCGGGCGCCTGGCCCGCCGGCTATGACGACGCGACCGAGCCGTACACCCCCGCCTGGCAGGAGGCGATCACGTCGGTCCCGGCCGGGCAGGTCGTGCGGGTCGCCCGGGAGATGGCGGCCAATGCCGAGGAGTCGGAAGGCCGGACCATGATCATCATGGGAGCCGGGATCTGCCAGTGGTTCCACGGCGACACCACGTACCGGGCCGTGCTCGCTCTGCTGATGCTCACCGGCTCGATGGGCCGAAAC
Source organism: Amycolatopsis sp. NPDC005232 (assembly GCF_040607795.1). Lineage (NCBI taxonomy): Bacteria > Bacillati > Actinomycetota > Actinomycetes > Pseudonocardiales > Pseudonocardiaceae > Amycolatopsis > Amycolatopsis sp. NPDC005232. Next base: position 190,360 of record NZ_JBEXHL010000003.1, read on the forward strand.
GGTGGTGGCTGGGCCCACTACGTCGGGCAGGAGAAGTGCCGCCCGGTGACCGGCTGGGCCACGATGGCGATGGCCACCGACTGGCAGCGCCCGCCGCGCCAGATGATCGGCACGGCTTACTGGTACACCCACACCGACCAGTGGCGTTACGACGGCTACCGTGCCGACGCGCTCACCTCTCCTCTCGCGGAGGGCAAGCTGGCGGGCAAGCACACGATGGACACCATCGCGCAGTCCGCCCGGCTCGGCTGGATGCCGTCCTACCCGCAGTTCGACGTGAACCCGCTCGCTCTCGCGGACGAGGCCGGTACTCAGGACGTCGCGGCGCACGTCGCCACGCGGCTGCGAAACGGCACGCTCAAGTTCGCGATCGACGACCCCGACGCGCCGGAGAACTGGCCGCGGTGCCTCACGCTGTGGCGAGCCAACCTGCTCGGCTCCTCGGCGAAGGGCGACGAATACTTCCTCAAGCACCTGCTCGGCACGCACAACAACCTTCAGGCGGATCAGACCCCGCCGGAACGCCGGCCGCAGGACGTGCGGTGGCGGGGCGACGAACCGCCGGCGGGGAAGCTCGATCTGCTGCTGTCGCTGGACTTCCGGATGACGAGCTCCACGCTGTTGTCCGACGTCGTACTCCCGGCCGCGACCTGGTACGAGAAGCACGACCTCAACACCACCGACATGCACCCGTTCGTGCACGCGTTCTCGCCCGCGATCGACCCGCCGTTCGAGTCGCGCACCGACTTCGACGCGTTCCACACCATCGCCCGCCGTTTCTCGGAGCTGGCCGCCGTCCACCTCGGCAGCCGGCGCGACGTCGTCGCCGTGCCGCTCCAGCACGACACCCCCGGCGAGACCGCCCAACCGGGCGGCACGACGCTGGACTGGCGCGCCGGCGAAACCGAGCCGATCCCGGGCCGCACGATGCCGAACTTCGTCGTCGTCGAACGCGACTACCCGGCGGTGGTCGACAAGATGGCCGCCCTCGGCCCGCTCGTCGACCGGCTCGGCATGACCACCAAGGCCGTCACGTACCACCCGGACGAGGAGATCGCCCACCTGGCGGCGAAGAACGGCGTGATGCTCGGCGGCGTCGGCGACGGCCGGCCGGCGATCGACACCGACGCGAAGATGGCCGAGGCGATCCTGGCGCTGTCGGCCACCACCAACGGCCGCCTCGCCGTACAGGGCTTCGAACAGCTCGAGCGCCGCACCGGCGTCCGGCTCGCCGACCTCGCCGCCGGCAGCGAGGACAAACGGATCTCCTTCGCCGACACCCAAGCCCGTCCCGTCCCGGTCGTCACCAGCCCGGAGTGGTCGGGCAGCGAGACCGGCGGACGCCGCTATGCGCCGTTCACGATCAACGTCGAGCGGCGCAAGCCCTGGCACACCCTGACCGGCCGGATGCATTTCCTGCTCGATCACGACTGGATGCACGAGATGGGCGAAACCCTGCCGGTCTACCGGGCCCCGCTCGACATGCAGCGGTTGTTCGGCGAGCCGGCGATCGGCGCGCCCGGCCCCGGCGACGAGAACGGTGCTTCGGTGACGGTGCGGTACCTGACCCCGCATTCGAAGTGGTCGATCCACTCGGAGTACCAGGACAACCTGTTCATGTTGTCCCTTTCCCGCGGCGGCCCGGTCGTCTGGTTGAGTGAGACCGACGCGGCCGCCATCGGCGTGGGGGACAACGACTGGGTGGAAGCGGTCAACCGCAACGGTGTCATGGTGCTGCGGGCGATCGTCACCCACCGCATCCCGGCGGGCACGGTGTTCGTCTACCACGCCCAGGAGCGCGTGGTGAACGTCCCGAAGTCCGAGCACACCGGGCGCCGCGGCGGCATCCACAACTCGCTCACCCGGATCCTCGTCAAGCCGACGCACTTGATCGGCGGCTACGCCCAGCTTTCGTTTGCGTTCAACTACCTCGGCCCGACCGGCAACCAGCGTGACGAAGTCACCGTGATCCGGCGCCGCCGCAGCCAGAAGGTGGAGTATTGACATGCGCGTGATGGCTCAGCTGGGCATGGTGATGAACCTCGACAAGTGCATCGGCTGTCACACCTGCTCCGTCACCTGCAAGCAGGCGTGGACCAACCGCAGCGGCGTCGAGTACGCCTGGTTCAACAACGTCGAAACCCGCCCCGGACAGGGGTATCCGAGGCGCTACCAGGACCAGGAGCAGTGGCGAGGCGGCTGGGTCCGCACGGGTCGCGGGCGGTTGAAACTCAAGGCGGGCGGACGGTTCCGCAAACTGTTCACGATCTTCGCCAACCCCGTCCTGCCGAACATCCGCGACTACTACGAGCCGTGGACCTACGACTACGAAAATCTCACCGACGCGCCACTCGGCGACGACTTCCCCGTCGCACAGCCGAAGTCCCTGCTCTCCGGTGACCCCATGTCGGTCGAGTGGAGCGCGAACTGGGACGACGACCTCGGCGGTGCCCCGGAACACGGCCCCCGGGACCCGATCGTCGAGCGGCTGCGCGAGGAGTCCGAGGAGAAGGTCAAGTTCTCCTACGAGCAGGCCTTCATGTTCTTCCTGCCGCGCATCTGCGAACACTGCCTCAATCCCTCCTGCGTGGCCTCGTGTCCGTCCGGGGCGATGTACAAGCGCGTCGAGGACGGGATCGTCCTCGTCGACCAGGACCAATGCCGCGGCTGGCGGATGTGCGTGACCGGCTGCCCGTACAAGAAGGTGTACTTCAACCACCGCACCGGCAAAGCGGAGAAGTGCACGTTCTGCTACCCCCGCGTCGAGGTCGGGCTCCCGACCGTGTGCAGCGAGACCTGCGTCGGCAGGCTGCGCTACCTCGGGCTGTTCCTCTACGACGCCGACCGCGTCACCGAAGCAGCGTCGGTGGCCGACGAACACGACCTCTACGAGGCGCAGCTGGACCTGCTGCTCGACCCGAACGATCCCGAAATCGTGGCCGCCGCCCGCCGCGACGGCATCGCCGACGACTGGCTCGAAGCCGCACGCCGGTCGCCGGTGTACAAGCTCGCCAAGGAATACCGGGTGGCGATGCCTCTGCACCCGGAGTTCCGCACGATGCCGATGGTCTGGTACATCCCGCCGCTGTCACCGGTGGTCGACCGGCTCACCGAAACCGGGCACGACGGCGAGGCCGCGGCAAACCTCTTCGGCGCGATCGAGGCCCTGCGGATCCCGATCGGTTACCTCGCCGAGCTCTTCACCGCCGGCGACGTCGCGCCGGTGGACCGCGTGCTTCGGAAGCTGGCCGCGATGCGCTCCTACATGCGCGACATCAGCCTCGGCCGTCCTCGCGACGAGTCGATCGCCGCGGCCGTGGGAATGACCGGCGGTGAGCTCGTCGAAATGTACCGGCTGCTCGGCATCGCGAAGTACGACGAGCGTTACGTCATTCCCACCGCCTACACCGGCGAAGCCCATCAGCTCGAAGAACTCGGCTGCAGCCTCGACGTCGACGGTGGGCCCGGCATGGTCGGCAGCGGCCCCTTCGGCGAAGGATCCGGCCGCGCGACACCGGTCTCGGTCGAGACGTTCCACGCGCTGCGCGACCGCCAAACCAGCGACGAGGTGACCGACCCGGGACGACCTGGAGCGCGGATCAACCTGCTCAACTGGGACGGCAAGGGCCGACCGGCCGGGTTGTTCCCACCCCGCGCCGAGCCGACGGACCCGGAACGGAGCGACCGATGAACCCGGGTCGGTCGGCCCGCGAGCACGCGGTCGTACTGCAAGCAGCATCGATCTGCCTGCAGTACCCCGACGACCACGTGCGGGCGATGCTGCCCATCGTGCGCGCCGCGATCGAGGCACTGCCCGGTGGAGACCCTCGTGACCGCCTCGAGGCGTTTCTCGCCGAGACCGCAACAATGGCTCCCAGAGCTCTGGCCGAGCACTACGTGCGGGTGTTCGACACCCGCCGCCGGTGCTGCCTGTACCTGACCTGGTGGAGCGACGGGGAGACGCGCCGGCGGGGCAGCTCGCTCGCCGCGTTGAAGTCCCGCTACCGGGCCTCCGGTGTCGAGCTCGACAGCACCGAACTGCCCGACTACCTGCCCGTCGTCCTCGAGTTCGCCGCCACGGCCGACCTCGGCGGCGGCCTCACGCTCCTCCAGGAACACCGAGCCGGGCTCGAACTGCTCCGCCTGGCGCTCCTCGACGCCGCGACGCCTTACGCGGCGCCCGTTCAAGCTGTTTGCGCACTCCTGCCCGGGCCCTCCCCCGACGACGTCGCCGCGGCCAAGGCGCTCGCCCGCAGCGGCCCACCCCGGGAGCAGGTCGGCCTGGAACTGGCCCCGTTCGGCGCCATCCCGGCTGGAGGCCCACGATGACCTGGCTCGACGTGCTCCTGTGGGGCATCGCGCCCTACGTCATGATTGCCGTCCTCGTCGGCGGCACCGTGTGGCGGTACCGCTATGACAAGTTCGGCTGGACCACCCGCTCGTCGGAGCTGCAGGAATCCAGACTGCTGCGGATCGGGAGCCCGTTGTTCCACTTCGGGCTCCTCGTCGTGATCATCGGGCACGTGATCGGTCTGCTCATCCCCAAGAGCTTCACCGACGCGCTCGGCCTCGGCCAGGAGGCCTACCACGTGCAGGCCTTGCTGCTCGGCAGCATCGCCGGACTGTCCACTTTGGCCGGTATCGGGATTCTGATCTATCGCAGGCGGACGACCGGCCCTGTGTTCCGGGCGACCACGGCCAACGACAAGCTGATGTACCTGGTGCTCGTGGCCGCGATCCTCGCGGGCTTGGCGACCACGCTGCTCGGCGTCGCCGGCGGCGAGGAGCACGACTATCGGCAGACCGTCTCCCCGTGGTTCCGGTCCCTGTTCACCCTGAACCCTGACGTCGAGGCCATGAGCCACGCGGGGTTCGCCTTCCACCTGCATGTCCTCATCGGCATGGCGCTGTTCGTCATCTGGCCCTTCACCCGCCTGGTCCACGCCTTCACCGCACCGCTGACCTACCTGGTCCGGCCCTACATCGTCTACCGGTCCCGAGAACAGACTACGACTTCACGACCGCCGCGCCGCGGGTGGTTGAGTCGATGAACCAAATCGGAGACGGACCGCGACCACTGCTGATCCACTGTGGACTATTGTGGCGGCTACGGTGCGCCGTAGCCACTTCCGCCCGGAAGCTGTAAACGAACTGCGCACGCGAGGACGCGGCAGGTGGCCTGATGACGTGCAGTTGCGCTCGTCCCCAGACCACACCGCAAGGCCGATTTCTCCGGCTCGACATCCGTCAATCGGTGTGTGGCTCCTGGGAGCGAGATCGGCGACGTCAGCCCCAGAACTGCCTGCGTCCTGTGCGAACCACTTTCCGACCGGGCCGGGGTCGTGCGCGGTGGCGGTGTCTGTCCCGCTGACCATCGTCCCCGCCTCTCAGCCCAGGGTGGCGACAAGGATGGCCTTGATGGTGTGCAACCGGTTCTCGGCCTGGTCGAAGACGATGCTCGCAGCCGAGTTGAACACCTCCCCGGTCACCTCGAGTCCGGACGTCATTCCGGTGTGCTCCATGATCTCCTGGCCGACGATCGTGTCGGTATCGTGGAATGCGGGTAGGCAGTGCATGAATTTGACCGCGGGATTCCCTGACTTGTCCAGCAGCGTCGTGTTCACCTGGTACGGGGAGAGCATCCGGACTCGATCCGCCCAGACATCCTTCGCTTCCCCCATCGAAACCCAGACGTCGGTGTGGATGAAGTCCACTCCGGACACCGCATTCGCGGCGTCATCGGTCACGGTGATTCGCGCGCCGGTGCGCCGGGCGATCTCGCGTGCGATTTTGACAACGTCCTTCGGCGGGTGCAGCTCCTCGGGACCTGCGAGCCGCACGTCGCTTCCCATCAGCGCGCCCATGACGAGCAGCGACCGGCCCATGTTGAAGCGGCAGTCACCCACAAAGGCATAGGCGAGCGCGTCGTAAGGCTTGTTGCCGGACTCATGCATGGTGAGGAAGTCGGCCAGCATCTGAGTGGGATGCCACTCGGCGGTCAGTCCGTTGTAGACCGGCACGCCGGCGTGTGCGGCCAGCTCCTCCACATCGGCTTGCGCGCTGCCCCGGAACTCGATCGCGTCGTACATGCGCCCGAGCACCGCGGCGGTGTCTGCAATGGACTCCTTGTGGCCCAGCTGCGACCCGGACGGATCCAGGTACGTCACGTGAGCGCCCTGGTCGAAAGCCGCGACCTCGAACGCCGACCGGGTACGCGTCGATGCCTTCTCGAAGATGAGCGCGATCTCCTTGCCGTCCAGTCTTTTGACCTCGGTACCGGCGTATTTCGCCGACTTCAGCGCATCGGCGAGCCGCAACAGGAAACGCAGCTCGGTCGGGCTGAAGTCGATCTCCTTGAGGAATCCGCGACCATGCAGGTTGAAGGCCATCAGGTACTCCTGAAAGGTCAGAACGCGGCGTCACGTTCGATCGGGCAGGTCATGCAGTGCGAGCCGCCGCGACCGCGGCCGAGCTCGAAGCCCTCGATCGTGATCACCTCGATGCCGGCCTTGCGCAAGGCGGTGTTCGTGCCGGTGTTGCGCTCGTAGGCGACGACGACACCGGGTTCGAGGGCGACGACGTTGTTGCCGTCGTCCCACTGCTCACGCTCGGCGCCGAACTCGTCCCCGCCAGTCTCGATCACGTGCATCCTCGGCACGCCGAGCGCGCGAGCCATCAGGTCGGGCAGCGTGCCCTGCTGTTCTTCTACGACCAGATCGTCGGCCGACTCGCCCGGTCGGATCGACCACGCGCGCGCGCCGCTGACCACCTGCGGGAACATCGTGACCACGTCGCGGTTGCACATCGTGATGACGGTGTCGAGATGCATGTAGCTGCGCGACTTCGGCAGGTGTACCGCGAGCACCTGTTTCGCCGACCCGTTCCGGAACAGCGACCGGGCAATCCAGAGCACCGCCTGCGGCGTGGTGCGCTCTCCCATGCCGATCATCACGGACCCGTTGCCGATCGGCTGCACGTCGCCGCCCTCGACGTGCGCGCGACCCCAGTTCTCGTCGACGCCCCCGAGCCAGACCGGGAAGTGTTCCGCGGCGAACATCGGATGGAACCGGTAGATCATCTCCATGATCATCGTTTCCGGTTTGCGCGCGGGTTTGGTCATCGGGTTGATCGTGACGCCGTCGTAGATCCAGCAGGACGGGTCCCGCTGAAACAGGAAGTTGGGCAGCGGCGGCAGGAGCATGGTGGTGGGGTTCGCGGACTCCCACTCGAGCCCGATGTCCTGCTCGACGTCAGCCCTGGTAATCCCGCCGATCAGGAACTCGGTTACGAGGGCCGGGTCGGCGGTCTGCACCCAGGCGTGGGCACGCTGAGCCGCTGTGATGCCGATCTCGCGCTCGCTGAGAATGTGCTCGGTCGCCCAGTCCTTGACTTCGGGCTTGGCCAACGTGTCCGCGAGCAAACGCTCGACGTGGAAGACCTCGACGCCGCGATCGCGCATCACCTCGCAGAATGTGTCGTGCTCGGACTTGGCCTTGCTGACCCAGATCACGTCGTCGAAGAGCAGCTCCTCCGCGTTCGCCGGCGTGAGCCGCCGATGTTCCAGACCCGGGCGGTGGACCATGACCTTGCGAAGTTTTCCGACCTCCGAATGCACGCCGAGCGCCATGGCCGCCTCCACTGGTACGAGCGGGCTGTCTGCGAGAAGTCGACACGCAAGCAACGGGCGCGCCTTCACCCGCTGGGGGTGAACACCGTTCCGGCGGGCAACTGTCGGTCGACGAACGCTGACGCCACGTCACCCCGGTGAAACGACCAGTGAACGACGGGCAAACTACAGGAAAGGTCGGACGATTACGGTCGTCCCGAAGCCGCGGATCCAGGTCTCCCAGCCAAGTGTGCGCGACGTCGCCCGGCGTCCAGGTCACCCTCTTCGGGTGACCTCCTGCCAAGGCGAGCGACAACACTGAGGCTCTCAGGGCAAGAGTGAGGCGGTCACGACGACTCCAACCGCCGACGAGTGCTCGACGCACCCCCACGAGTGCTCGTCACGCACTCCGGAGGTGAGTCATGTCAGATGCGGTCGACAATCGGCCGGACGCGGTTCGGCATCACCTCGGCGACACCGGCACAGGTTCCCTCTTACCGATGAGTCCGAAGTGGAGGCCGGCATGCGGATCGTGGTCGCACTCGGCGGGAATGCGTTGCTTCAGCGCTCGGACCCGATGACCATCGAGGTGCAGCGGCGCAACGTTCGGATCGCCGCGGAGGCAATCGCGCCGCTGACCGCCGAGCACAGCGTCGTCGTCGTCCACGGCAACGGGCCACAGGTCGGACTGCTGGCGCTGCAGGCCGACGCATACAAAGGCGCCGAGCCGTATCCCCTGGACGTCCTGGACGCGGCAACCCAGGGCATGATCGGCTATCTGATCCAGCAAGAGCTGCGAAACGTCCTGCCGGCCGACCGGCCCGTCGTCACCGTCCTCACGATGATCACGGTCGACGAGGACGACCCGGCGTTCGCCGGCCCGACCAAGTTCGTCGGGCCGGTCTATTCGAAGGATGCGGTGGGTGAGCTGGCGGCGGAGAAGGGCTGGACGTTCCGTCAGGACGGCACCGGCTGGCGGCGCGTCGTGCCCTCCCCAGAGCCGCGGCAGATCGTCGAGATCGAGCCGATCCGCTGGCTCATCGACCGGGGAAGTGTGGTCGTCTGCGCCGGCGGCGGCGGGATCCCCATGACGCACGCCTTGGCGGGCCCGCTGTCCGGCGTCGAAGCCGTCATCGACAAGGATTTCGCGAGCGGACTGCTCGCCCAGGACATCGGCGCGGAGCTGTTCATCATGGCGACCGACGTGGAGGGCGTCTACCTCGACTTCGGTACGCCACAGCAGCGGAAGCTCGCCGACGTCACGCCCGAGGAACTGGCACGCCATCAGTTCCCGGCCGGGTCCATGGGGCCCAAGGTCGAGGCGGCGAACCGCTTCGCGACCAACACCGGTGGCCGGGCGGCGATCGGCTCGCTGGTCGACATCGCAGACATCGTGGCCGGCGTCGCTGGCACCAACATCGCCACGCGCACCGGCATCCGCGTGGCGGCCACCGATCCCGCCGCGCCCACCGTGGGAGGTGGCTGACATGACCGATGCGTCACCACATCGGAAGTACCTGACAGTCCGGCAAGCGTCGTTCATCGGCGTCGGCGCGATGGTCGGCGCCGGGATCTTCGCCTTGCTCGGCGCGGCCGGAGAGGTGGCCGGCGCCGCGGTGTGGATCTCGTTCCTCATCGCGGGCGCGATCGCCGGGTTGCAGGGCTACTCGTTCGCGAAGCTCGGCGCGCGCTACCCCTCGGGCGCGGGACTGTTCGAGTACCTCGCGCGCGGGTTCGGCAATGGGCACCTCACCGGCGTCACGGCGTGGCTGACCTATGTGGCCAACGCCATCGTCACCGCAATGGTCGCGGTGTCCTTCGGCAGCTACGCGAGCGCCGCCTTCACAAACGAGGACCCCACCTGGACGAAGATCTTCGCCGCACTCGTCCTGATCGTCATGACCGGGGTCAACATCGTCGGCTCGCAGCTCGTGGCCAGGGCCCAGACCATCATCGTCTATATCGTGCTGGGAATCCTCGTCCTGTTCTCCCTCGTCACGCTGTTCACCATCGACCCGTCGCTGCTCGCCCCGTCCGGCTACCCGCCGCTGGGCGACATCATCGCCAGTGTGGCGCTGACGTTCTTCGCCTTCCTCGGGTTCGGCATCATCACGTTCACGGCGAAGGACCTCCGTGAGCCGGCCCGGCAGCTCCCACGCGCGATGTACCTCGCACTCGGCATCGCCACCGTCATCTACGTCGCGATCGCGCTCGGCGTGTTCGGCACCCTGCCCGTGGACGTGGTGATCTCCTCCGGCGGCACCGCGCTTGCGGTTGCGGCACAGCCCGCACTCGGCGAGTTCGGCTACGTACTCATGATCATCACCGCGCTGTTCGCGACGGCCGGCGCGACCAACGCCGGCCTCTATCCCGCCGTCGGCCTGTGCGACCAGCTCGCTGCGACCGGCCAGATGCCGCCGCTGATGAGCCACCGCGTCGGTGGCAAGGCCTCGGTCGGCCTCCTTGTCGCGGCGGCGCTCAGCCTGATCCTGGCGATCGGCTTCGACCTCACCGCCATCGCCTCGATCGGTAGCGCCGTGGCTCTGCTGGTCTTCATGATGGCCACAGTCGCTCACTTCCGCGTCCGCGCCAACACAGGCGCGAGCCTGACCCTCCTCATTCTCGCCGTCCTGACCTGCGGCATCGCCCTCGTCGCGTTCCTGATCTCGACCGTCGTCAACGACCCCGGCTCAGCCGTCGCGATGCTCGTGATCATCGTCCTCGGCGTGATCATGGACCTGTCCTGGAAGCGGGTGCGCGCAAACCGCGACGCGGTGGCCCCGCCCACCACGGCCCCACCGGATCGCGAGCCTGGCGAAGCCCCGCCGTCCGAACCATGACGACGGCCGGTCACCGGCGCACACCTTGGCAGCCCGCCGAAAAGGTCGTCAACGCCCCTGTCCGGTCGACGAAGGTCGTCTGTGAAGCCCGGTCGCTCTCGACGACGCCCAGCGCGCGACCACGACGACGATGCCGATCACGGTGATCGCGCCCGCCGTGCGTGGAACCCAATCGCCCCACCGCACGTAGGGAGTGATCTCCTCATACAGCGGCACATCGACCACGAAGATCCCGCGCTCGTCCGGCGGCATCCAGGCCAGCTGCCTGCCCCGTGCGTCGAACGCCGCGGATGTTCCGTTCAGCTCCACCAGGACGGCGGACCGACCGGACTCCACCGCCCGCACCGCCTCGGCACTCGCCTGTTGCGGTTGCACCCAGGTTCCGTGGAACGACGTGAGCGAGCCCTGCACCACCGTGACATCGGCGTGCAGCCGAACGAGTTCCCGGCGCAGGTCGGGAAAGATCGACTCGTAGGAGATCAGCGGGCCCACCTTTGTCCCGCCGACCCGCAGCACCACCGGCTCTCGGCCCGGGGCTCGATCTTCCTCGGCGATGGCGGTGCCCTGAAGCACCTTTCCCAGCAGCTGCCGCATCGGCACGTACTCGCCGAACGGGACCAGCCGGCGCTTCTCATACGTACCAACCAAACCACCAGGTCCATACTGCTGAGTCGTCTTCCTGATCCGACCGTCCGCTGCTCGCGCGTCGACGTTGACCAGTACGTCACTTCCCGCGATCGCCGCGGCCTGGCGCAACCGGCCCAACACATCGGGACGGCTCGCCGGGTCGAACGGCACGCTGCTCTGGCCCCAGACCACCATGTCCTGCCCCAGACCGGCGGCTCTGTGGGTCAAGTCCAGATGCGCCGCCAAACGCTCGTCTCCTCCGTACACGACGCCAGGCTGCACCCCCACCACGCGGACGCTGCCGGTCACCACCGGTTCCGGCCGGAGCAGCCCATAGCCGATCGCGAGCGCGGCGAGCACGACGGCGAGTCCTCCCCCGAGCAATCGCGCTGCCCTGCCGGCGCCGGGAAGGAACACGGCAGCAAGCCCGACGTTGACCGCCACCAGCACGAAGCTCAGCAACCACACCCCGCCCAGCGACGCCACGGCCAGCACCGGCCGCACCTGCCATTGCGTCAGACCGACAAGACCCCAGGCACCGCCCAGACCTTCCCAGGAACGCAGCGCCTCGACGCTGACCCAGACCGACGGCAGCACCACCACCGCCAAGGCCACCCGCGCACCGGACGGTTCGCGCAGCAACCCGTACGTCGCCAGCCCGAACGGCACCCAGAGGGCGGCGACCACAACGCCCACCACAAGCGCCAGCATTCCGATGTTCGGCAGCAGCCACTGCAGCGCAACGAGAAAGAACCCGACCGCGGCAAGTGAACTCCGCCAAGCCGCCTCACCGTACGAGCCCGCGCGCCCGAGCAACAACACCAGCGGGACCAGCCCGACCCACCCCAGCCACCACGCATCGGCAGCCGGGAAGGCCAGCGCCACCACGCCACCACACGGCAAAGCCAGCCCACGCACCGCCCACCGACGCACCCGCACGGCAACAGGCATACAAGCACGCTACTCCCCGCCAGGCGTGAGTCGGGCCAGGTCACCGCACCTCCCGGCCCGCCGAGCGTTCTCCGCGCGCCCACCCCTACCAGGCGGTACCGAGCCGACCAGGACTACGTCAAACGGGGTACCGCCGATGCACGGTCCGACCTGAGTCAGGCGTGGTGGAACCCGAGTGGGCACTTCTCGGTGAACGCGGCCATGCCTTCCTTCTGGTCGTGGGTGGCGAGCAGAGCGTGGAACGCCCGGAGTTCGAACAAGACGCCGACCGTCTCCACCCCGACCTTTCCGGCGCCTCCCGCTCTGGGGCTGGCGGGATCGCTCGGAAATCACCTGGAGCATGACCTTCCCCGCGACGCCGACGGTCGCCTCTCACAGGCCGAGTGCGCGACGGACCTCGGCCAGATGCCGCCGCGACACCGCGACGGTCTCGCGATCGGGCCCGTCCAGGACGAGCGCGAACCCGCCGTGGAAGGTCGGGGCGATTTCGCGCACCCGGTGCAGGTTCACCACGCAGTGCCGGTGCACCCGCAGGAATCCGTGTGGTGCCAGCCGTGTCGCCAGCCGGGTCAGGGTGTGGTTCAGTGCCCGCAGCCGGCCCCGGTCGGTCAGCAGCCACACGGTCTTGCCCTCGGCCTGCGCGACCCGGATCTCCGCCGGGGCCATGAGCAGGATGTGCCCGCCGTGGCTGCCGGCGAGCCGGAACACCGGCGCTTGGGCGGCCTCGATCGCCGGCGGTGAGTCCGTACTGGTGGTGAGGAGCGTGCCGATGAGCTGCCCGTCGTGCTGGATGGGCTGGACGGTGATCGGGCACCCGTCCTCCGTGCAGGCGGCCAGCCGCAAGGCGCCGGCACGCGCGCTTGAGCCGAGCACCGCGCGCCCGATGTCGTTCGCCGTCACAAGCCGCCCGCGCCGGTCGATGACCGCCAGTGGTCCGGCGTCGTCGGCGGCCTGCGGTAGCAGCGATCCGGCCAGCTCGGTGAGCACGTCGTCGTGCCGGCGACGCAGGCCGAGGCCCAGTTCCTGGGCGCAACAGTGCAGCCGCGCGATCGCGAGCGCCGGCAGCGGACGGCGGTGCACCAGGAACGCGAGGACCGCGCACGGCCGCGGACAGTCGGGGCCGGCCACCGCGACACCCGCGCCGGACCATTCGGCCAGGTCACCGCGCCAGTGCTCGGAACCGGTCACCTCGGCGTGCCCGTCGAGCAGCGCGGTACCGAGGGCATTGGTACCGCGGCTGTTCTCCGACCAGTCGTACCCGGGCGCGAGCTGGTGTGCGCCCGCGAGCGCGACGGCCGAACGGCTCCCGAACACCGCGGAAACCCGCCCGTCGCCGGCCGCGACCGCCACCACCCCGTCGGTTCGAGTGATGTCGGCCGCCAGTGAGCGGGCGGCCGACACGACGGTGCTCGGCGCCGCAACCGAGTCGGCAGACGGGTCGGGCGGCGGCGTGTCGGGGGCAACACCGTAGACCTCGCGGCAGCGCTGCCAGGACGCCTGAATCGCAGGCGGGATCGCGGCGGTGCCGTTCATTCCGGGTTCGTGGCCGCCGGCGCCGGCCCGCTGACCGTCCATGCCGACCTCCTCGCGTTCGGGCGGCCCCCTGAACAGACTAGGACCGACGTGGCCGGCCGGGATAGCGTCCGCGTACTCCTCACCCGGGCAGATCGACGATTCCGGCCGATCCGACGACCCGATTGCAGGGAGGTTTCGTCATGGCCATCGACTTCACCCTCACCCCGGAACAACGGGAACTCCAAGCGAGCACCCGCGCCTTCGCCCGCGACATACTCGCGCCGGTGGTCCGCGCGGCCGACGCCGAGACGGACCCGTTGCGCGCCTTCCAGATGACCAAGGACGCCTATGTGCAGGCCTACCGCGCCGGCATCGCGTTCTGCATGCTGCCCACGCAATACGGCGGCGGTGGGGTGTCCAATGTGGACCTCATACTGGCCGCCGAGGAAGTGTGCGCCGTCGACCCGGGTTTCGCCTGCACCATCCTGGTCAACGGGCTTGGCCTGATGCCCGTCTGGTACTGGGGCAGTGACGAGCAGAAGGACCGCTTCCTGCGCGCGGCCACCTCGGACCCGACCGGCGAGTACATCGTCGGCTACGCGGTGAGCGAGCCGGCCGGCAGCCCTGGCGGCACGGCGAACTTCGACGCACCCGATGCTTCACCCGTCGGAATCGGTGTCACGGCCACGCTCGATGGCGACCACTACGTGCTCAACGGCCGCAAGTACTGGCCGTGCAACGTCGCGGGCTGGGACGGGCAGGGTGCCAACGCGAGCATCGTTGTGGTGCGCACCGACCCGTCGAAGGGCGGCACCGAGGGGCTTTCGGCGATCATGATCGAGCGCGGCACCCCCGGTGTCAGCTACAACCTCATCAGCAAGATGGGACATCGGCTCACCCCCAACGCCGAGATCGTCTTCACCGACGCCCGGGTTCCCGCGAACAACCTCGTCGAGGGCACCCGCGGCAACGGCGACCTGCTGATCAACCGCAACTTCGCCTGGTCGGGGCCGGTGGCCGGGATCGCGGCGGTCGGCGTGGCCCGGACCGCCTACGAATCCGCCCTCGAGTGGGCGCGGACCTACACCGCCGGTGGCCCGAGCCCGATCATCAACCACCAGAACGTCGGTTATGTGCTCGGGGACGTCGCGGCGCGGATCGAGATGTGCCGCTGCTTCTGCTGGAAGACCGCGCACTTCCTTGACCAGCACGACTACCACGGCGAGCTGATCGGCGCGATGTGCAAGATCCAATGCACGGAGCTGATGTTCGACGCGGTCTACAAGTGCATGCAGGTCGTGGGCGTGAACAGCCTGGACAAGCAGCACGAGTTCGAGAAGCTGCTGCGCGAGGCCGCAGTGCTGCCGCTCTACGATGCCGGCAACTTCGGCATGCAGCGCCGACGCGTCCACGGCGTGCTCGCCAGCCCGGACTACAACCCACGTGCGCTGATGGACGACGAGTTCGTGCCGTTCACGAAGTTCATGGAGACCATCGACACGGTCCCCACCTACCAGGAGACGCCGCTTCCCGTGTGACGGGCGAGCGCTCGGGTGCGCCCCTCACCTGGCGCACCCGGGCGCTGGGCGCCGGCTTGGCGGAACCGGTACCCGGCGACGTCGACCCGCGCGCCGCAGCGCGTCGAAAAGAAAACCGCGGGCGCCCGTTGCGACGCTCCTTCCGTCCCGGGGTCGAGGATGGACGGGCGTGCCCGCCTGTCCGGTCGGCTTCGGCCGTCGAGACCACCGCGTCGCGGTGAACTCCGGGTAGCGCTTGATGCCCGTCATCGGACACTCCCCACGGGCTGGGATTCGGGTTCCCCGGCGTAGGCCGGGTCCGCCGGCCTGGCCACCGTGGCGATCGCCGATCACGAACTCCTGTGGCAGCTCACCGTGGCGACCTCCGCGACCCGACGACCCAGTGCAGCCGCGCAGGCATTTCTGGAGCTGCTCGACGAGGTACACCCGACACCGAATCGCCGGCAGCTACGCGGTTGACCCGAGTTGCACAGCCGGCCGAGGCGCCGCACCGAGATCAGGTCGGTGATCCAAAACCGGCAGCACGAGTTCCTCAGGCGCCAGAACCGGATCCGGACGTTCGACCGCCGCCACGAATGCCCTCCGGTGTGGACAGCACGAAGGGCCTGTTCCTGCGATGGGTGCCCAGCATCGTCCACCGTGGACGGACGGTCAGACCAGCGCTTCGATCCGCACCGCGGCGCCCGACGGGTCCACGCGGGCGAGCCAGGAGGCCGGCAGCAGCGCCGGGCGGGACGGGACGAACTGCGGAAGCCGGCCCTGCCACAGGACCCGGTCGCCCTGGCTGACCCGCACCCGCGGCAGGCGGGCGAACACGCTCGGCCGCAGGATCACCCGGCCGCGCGCCGGGAGGTCCGCCGACGACGAGATGCGCTGCGGACTGGTCCAGGCCAGCGGGCCGTCGACCTCGATCGGGACCCCGGCGCCGGCCGCCGACGCCGCGCGGCCGGCCAGCCAGCGCGCGATCGAACGCCCGGCGTGGCGGCCCGACAGCGCCGCGACGTCCGCGGTTTCGACCGGGTGACAAAGGTTTCCGGCGGCGAAGAGCCCCGGCGAGCTGGTGGCCCCGGTCGCGTCGATCACCGGCCCGAGAGTGCGCGGGTCCATCCCGACACCCGCCGTCCGGGCGAGCTCGTGGTCCGGCACCCAGTCGCCGGTGAACACGACGGTGTCGCAGGCCTCGGTCCACCGGTGCCCGTCGGCGACGCGCTCCAGCTCGACCTCCGCAAGCCGCGGCTTGCCCCGCACCGCGACGACCCGGGTGCCCGTCAGCACCGGCACGCGCAGCATCCACCGCGCGCCGAGGTGGAACGGCAGGTAGCTCTGGTGCCGCGGCAGCTCGGTGGTCAGCGCGGCGACCTCGACCCCGGCGTGCCGCAACGTCATCATCGCGGAGAAGCCGACGTGCTCGGCACCCACCACGATCGCGCGCCGTCCGACCGGCCGGCCGTGGAGGTACACGGTCTGCTGCAGCTGCCCGGTGGTGTACACGCCCTGGCCACGGTCGCCCGGCACCCAGCGCGCCGGGCGCGGGCGCTCCCGGGCGCCGGTGGCCATCAGCACCGCCGAGGCGTGCACGACCGACAGC
The DNA here is from genome assembly GCF_040607795.1 of Amycolatopsis sp. NPDC005232. NCBI lineage: Bacteria > Bacillati > Actinomycetota > Actinomycetes > Pseudonocardiales > Pseudonocardiaceae > Amycolatopsis > Amycolatopsis sp. NPDC005232. Next base: position 207,025 of record NZ_JBEXHL010000003.1, read on the forward strand.
CCGTCCGGCGCCGTCACCTCGAGCCCGCCGTCGCCGGACCAGCCGGTGACCATGGTCGTGGTGCGCAGGGTGACGCCCGCCGCCGCGGCCAGCGCGGCGTACCGCCGGGCGTAGGCCGGCCCGGTCATGATCCGCCGGAAGTCCCGCAGGCCGTAACCGGTGTGCGCGGAATGCCGCGGAATCCCGCCGGCGACGACCTCTCGCTCCAGCACCTCGACCCGCTCCACCCCGGCCTGGCGCAGCGCGACCGCCGCGGCGAGCCCGGCCGGCCCACCGCCGATCACGGCGACGTCGACATCGTGCCTGATCCGCTCGTTCACTTCGCGGCCTCCGCTTTCACGGGCGCGTCCGCGCCCTCGTCGACCATGCGCGAAACCGCCGCGCCACAGTAGAAACCCTGACACCGGCCCATCCCGGCCCGAGTGCGGCGGCGCAATCCCTCCACAGTGGACGGGGCGATTTCGCTGTGCAGCGCATCGCGGATCTCACCGCGGCTGACGCGTTCGCAGAAGCAGACGATCTCGCCGTACGCGGGGTCCTTCGCGATCAGCTCGGCGTCCTCGGCCGGGCGGACGTCCACCTGGCCGAGATACGGCATCTGCGGCGGGACGACGTCCGCACGCGGCCCCGGCATCGCCTCGCCCGGCCAGCCCGCCAGCTCCGCCCCGACGTACTCGGCGATCGCGAGCGACGAAGTCAGCCCTGTCGACCGGATCCCGCCCACGCACACGTAGCGCTGGTCGGGATGGAATGAGATCTGGTAGTCGCCGAACTCCGTCGCCGCCCGCAGGCCGGCGTAGATCGTGGTGACCTCCTCGCGCAGCAGCGCGGGGACGATCCGGTTTCCCTTTTCCCGCAACATGGCCAGGCCGTCCTCTGTGGACTCGGTGGCCGAGCGGTCGGTCAGGTCCTCCGCGGTGGGGCCGAGCATCACGTTGCCGTAGACGGTCGGGCTCACCAGTACGCCCTTGCCCATCTTCGTCGGTACCGGCAGCAGGATGTGGTTCACCAGCGACCGCGCCAGCTTGTCGAACACGATGAGCTGGCCGCGGCGGGGGGTGATCGTGAACGACTCGTGCCCGAACATCGCGTGCACGTGATCGCTGCCGAGGCCGGCGGCGTTGACCACGCACCGGGCCCGGACGGGTCCCCGGTCGGTGTGCAGCACCGTATGGTCCACACCCGGCTCGGCGCCGGTCACGGTGTGGCCGAGCAGCAGTTCGCCACCGTGGCGCACCGCCTCCGTCGCGAACGCCAGCGTGGTCGTCCACGGGCAGATGATGGACTCCCCCGGCACCTCCAGGGCACCCAGCGCGCCCGGGCCGAGGTGGGGCTCGCGCCGCGCCAGCTCGGCGGGGTCCAGCAGTCGGGTCTCGTGGTAGCCGTTGGCCGCGGCCTTCTCGGCCAGCCCCGGCAGTGCCGCCAGCTGCTCGTCGTCCCAGGCGACCAGCAGGGCGCCCAGCGGCTCGACCGGGATCCCCGCCTTGGCGGCGTAGTCGGACAGCAGCCGGTACCCGCGGGCGACGAGCCGCGACTCGGTGGTGCCGGGCGTCGCGTCGAAGCCGGTGTGCAGGATCGCGGTGTTGGCCTTGCTGGTCGCGTCCCCGACATCGGAGCGCGCGTCCACCAGCGCCACGGACCGGCCGCGCAGCGTGAACTCGCGCGCCAGCGCGGAGCCGACCACTCCGGCTCCGATCACGACCAGGTCGTACTCGGGCTCTGGCATCAGGAATCAGCCCTTCCGGGAAACACGCGGCCTTCGCCGCTGAACTGCCGGGTCGCCTCCAGCGCGGACCGCCAGCGGCCCAGCTGCTCGGCGGCCCAGGCGGGCGGCCGGCTCGGTTCGACGACCGTGCCCGGCCGCGGGTCGGGCAACGGACGGCCGACGGCACCGCGCACTGCCAAGTCGGCGACGCCGAGCGCGGTCGCGTGTGGAGCGGCGGCCACCTCCACGGGTGCTTGCAGCAGGTCGGCCTGCAGCTGCACCAGCACTCGCGACCGGGTGAGCCCGCCGTCGAGCCGCAGCCTGGGCGCGGTGCCACCGAGGTCCGCCGCCGCGGCGTCGACGAGGTCCACGATCTGCGCGGCGATCCCCAGGCAGACCGCGCGGGCCAAGTGCGCCCGGGTCGCCGCCAGGTTCAGTCCCAGGAAGCCACCGGTCGCGCCCGGCTGCCAGTGCGGCGCGGCCAGCCCGGCGAGCGACGGCACGAAAAAGACCCCGCCCGTGTCGTCCACTGTGGACGCCAGCTCGTCGAGCTCGCCGGCCGAGCCGAGCAGGCCGACGTCGCGCAGCCAGGACACCGCCTTGCCCACGGTGTACACCTGCCCGTCGAGGCACCAGCGCCGCTGCCCCGCGATCTGCCACGCGATCGACGGGGTCAGGCCGGCTTCGCTGCGCTGCGGCCGGTCACCGGTGTTGACGAGCAGAAAGGCGCCGGTGCCGTACGTGCACTTCGCCTCGCCCCGCTCCCGGCAGCGCTGCGCCCACAGCGCAGCCTGCTGGTCGACGATCACCCCGGCGACCGGGATCTCGGTGCCGAAGGCGCTGGTAGTGCCGACCACTTCGTCGTTGCCGGCCAGCCGCGGACGGCGCTCGGTCAGCCCGAACAGCTCCCACGCCTCGTCCGACCAGGTGCCGGACTCGAGGTCGAGCAGCATGCTGCGCGACGCGGTCGCGACGTCGGTGACGAACTCGCCGGTGAGCCGGTGCAACAGCCACGTGTCGGTGGTGGTGACCACTCCCCCGGCGCCCACGCGCTCCCGCAGCCAGCGCATTTTCGGGGCGGAGAAGTACGGGTCGAGCGGCAGGCCGCTGATCTCGCCGAGCCGGTCGGCGACGTCGCGCAGGGACTCGCACACCTCGACGGCCCGCCGGTCCTGCCACACCACGCACTGCGAGAGGGCTTCTCCCGTCGCGGGGTCCCACGCCAGCACCGTCTCGCCCTGGTTGGCGAGCCCGACGACGCCGGCACCCACCCCGGCCGCCGCGACGGCTGCGCGGCCCGCGTCGAGAACCGACGCCAGCAGCTCGCCCGGATCGACCTCCACCGCACCCGGTTTCGGCGTCCGCACGGACAGTGGCCGGTCGACCTCGGCCAGCACGGCACCGTCCTCGGCGACGACGAGCGCCTTGGTCGCCGAGGTGCCCTGGTCGATGGCGAGCACGGCTCCGGTCATGAGGCCGCGTCCTCGGCTCCGGCCACGGCCGGCTGCACGACGGTAAGCCCCGCGTCGCGCAGCTGCGCGACCATTTCGGGGTCCGCCGAGGAGTCGGTGATCAGCGCCGTGATGCGGTCGAGCTCGCAGACCTTCCGCAGCGCGACGTGCCCGAGCTTGCTTCCGTCCGCCAGCACGTAGACCTCGGCCGCGTTGCTGATCATCCGGCGCCGGACGGCGATCTCGTCGAGGTGGTAGTCGGTGAGCCCGCCGGTCGCGTGGACCCCGCCGGAGCCCAGGAACGCCTTGTCCGCGAAGAAGTTGCTGACCTGGTCCTCGGCGTCGGGCCCGGAGCAGGTCAGCTCGTCGTGCCGGACCCGGCCGCCCACGAGGTGAAGGTTCACCGCGTCCCGGCCGGCCATCGCCAGGACCGCGCCGAGGTTGTTGGTGACCACGCGGCCGCGGAACGACTCGGGCAGCGCGCGGGCGGCGGCGAGCACAGTGGTGCCCACGTCGAGGAACACCGTGTCGTCGTCACCGACGATCGAGGCGACCACCTCGGCGATCTCCGCCTTGGCCTCCCGCTCGATGTTCTCGCGCTCCACCCGGCCGGGCTCGGCGCTGCGGGACAGGTTCTTGGCTTTGGCCGCACCCCCGTACACGCGGCGGATGGCGCCTTCGCGTTCCAGCAGCACGAGATCGCGCCGGATGGTCTCCGGTGACACGTCGAGCTGGACCGCCATGTCCGCGGGCCGGAGCACCTCGCTGCTGTTCAGCAACGCCAGGATCTGCCTGCGGCGTTCGTCGGGAAGCACGTTTCCCCCTACCTTCCTCAAATGCACGAGCGAGCCAGGCCCATCACGTTCTCCGGAGCACCCGGCGCAGAGCGCCGGCCTGCTGCCCGAGTTCGTCCAGGCCGGCCGCGACCACGAGGGCCGCGCCGGTCGCGATGGCCTGTGCGAAGTACGGCACGTTCATCAAGGTCATACCGTTGTTGAGCACGCCGAGGAAAACCACCCCCAGCAGGACACCGAGCATCGTCCCCCGGCCGCCGCTGAACGCGACCCCGCCCAGCAGCACCGCGGTGAGCACCTGCAGCTCGAAGTTGGCGCCGAGCGTGCTCGGCGGCGCGGAGTCGAGCCGCGCCGCGAAGAGCACCCCGCCGAGGCCGGCGGCGAGACCCGTGACCACGAACACCAGCAGCGGCAAGCGTTTCGTCGCGATCCCGGAGAGGAACGCCGCCTCCCGGTTGACGCCGATCGCGTAGACCTGGCGGCCGGCGGGCGTGCCGTAGAGGAACAGCGCGCCGAGCCCGAACACGATGAACGCGATCCACACCGGGACCGGGATGCCGGCGTAGATACCACGCCCCAGCAGCGACATCCCCGTGCCGAAGTCGGCCGGCGGGTCCGAGCGCAGGAACTGCGCGATCCCCCGGTACAGCTGCAAAGTACCGAGCGTGACGATGATCGGGCTGAGCCGGGTGTAGGACACGAGTACGCCGTTGACCAGACCACCCACGGCGCCGACGACGAGGCCGGCGAGCACGGCCAGCCCCCAGTTCAGGTGATGGTCGACGATGAGCAGCCCGGTGACCACCCCGGACAGCCCGACCACCGACCCCACCGACAGGTCCACGTAGCCCATGATCACGAGCACCGCCTGCGGCACCGCGACGATGAGCAGCACGGCGCCCGAGAGCGCGATGTTCTTGATGTTCCCCACGGTGAGGAACAGGTCCGACCCGCTGGTGAAGAAGCCGACCAACACGAGCAGGCCGATCAGCAGTGCCGACCGCAGGACGAGCTCCAGCACCGGCGTACGCCGGGTGGTACTCCCCTCGGGGGTGACGGTTGCCGTCGTCATGGGCGTACCTCCGGGAGGGTGGCTGCGGCGTCGTCGGGCAGGTCAGTGGTGACACCGGTGAACTGATGGGCTTCGGCGAGCAAGGCGGATTCGGTGATGTCCTCGCCGGTCAGCTCGGTGGTGAGCCGGCCGCGGTCCATCACGACGGCGCGGTGCGCGAGCAGGGCGACCTCCTGGGCATCCGAAGACGCGAAGACCACCGCGAGACCGCGGGCGGCCAGCTCCCGGCACACCTGGTAGATCTGCCGCCGGGCCCCGACGTCGACGCCCTGCGTCGGCTCGTCGAGCAACAGCACACCGAGCTCCCCGGCCCGCGCGAGCCAGCGGCCGAGGACAAGCTTCTGCTGGTTCCCGCCGGAGAACTGGCCGCCCTTGCGTCCGCCGTCGGGCGGCTGGAGGTCGACCTGCCGGGCGGTCTCGGCGAACAGCCGCTTCTCGCGACCGTGCCGCCGAAGGCCGAACCGCGCGAGCCGACGGTACGACGGGAGCAGCAGGTTGTCCGCCGCGTTGCGGGTCGGCCACAGCGCCTGCCGGAGCCGGTCCGACGGGACGAGCGCGATCCCGCGCCGCGCCGCACCCGCCGGGGTGCGCGGTGCCGACCGTTCGCCGTCGACCTCCGCGCTGCCGCCGGCGGCGCGGTAGCCGCCGGCGAGCGTCTCCAGAAGCGACGTGCGGCCGGAGCCGAGCACACCGTAGAGACCGAGGATCTCGCCGGATCGCACGTCGAGGTCGATCGGCCCGAACCGCGGGCCGGCCAGGTTCCGCAGCCGCAGCCGGACCGGACCGAGGTCGGCGGGCTCGGCCGGTGCCGTCGGCGCGCCGGTACCGCCGGAGATCACCTCGACGATCCGCTCCGGCGCGACATCGGAGACCTTCTCCCGCAACGCGACCACACCGTCACGAAGGACCGTGACCCGGTCGGCGATGCGGAAGACCTCGCCCAGGCGGTGCGTGGTGTAGACGATGCGCGCCCCGCCGTCCTTCATCTTCGCGATCTCGGCGAAGAGCCGTTCCGTTTCGCTCTCCGACAGCGACGCCGTGGGCTCGTCGAGGATCAGCACCCGCACGTCGGTGCGGTGCCACGCCTTCGCGATCTCGAGGAGCTGCTTGGTGCCCATGGGCAGTCCGCCGACCTTCGTCCCCGGCGCGACGTCGAGGCCGAACCGGTCGAGCAGCTCGGCGGTGACCCGCCGCTGGCCGGCCCGGTCGAGCACCCCGGCGACGGTCTTCTCCTGGCCGAGGAACAGGTTGTCGCTCACCGACAGCACGTCGATCAGCGAGAGGTGCTGGTGGATGGTGGCGATCCCGGCGGCGAAGGCCCGGTTCGGGGTGAGCTGGCCCAGCGACTCGCCGTCGAGCGCCAGCTCACCCGCGTCCGGGGTCACCACTCCGCCGATGCACTTGATCAAGGTCGACTTGCCGGCGCCGTTGGGGCCGAGCAGCGCGTGCACCTCGCCGGGAGCGATGTCGAGATCGACTCCTTTGAGGACGGTGGCCGCGCCGTATCCCTTGACCAGGCCTCGAATGGTGAGCGTCATCGGGTTCCTCAGCTGTAGTCGCTCAGGTAGTCCTTGAGCGAGGGGGTGCTCGCGGTGAGCGCGACCGGCGGGACGTTCACGCCCTTGTTCGGCTTGCCCTCCAACAGGTCCGCCGCCACGTCGGTGACCGCGAAGCCGATGTCACGGATGCGCACCGCGACCGAGACTCGGTAGATCCCGCCCTGCGACACCGCCTGAAGGCCTTCCTTCGACCCGTCCTGGCCGCCGATGAAGATGCCGGGGTCCTTCGGGTTCTTGCCCGCGTTGAGGAACGCCTGCTGCGCGCCCAGGGCGACGTCGTCGTCGTACCCGAGCACCATGTTGAGGTCGGGGTGCGCCTGCAGGACCGTACGGGCGATCTGCTCGCCGTCCGCGCGGGTGCCGGCCTTCTGCGTGGAGACGATCTCGACGTTGCCACCCGCGGCGAAGGACGCCTTCAGGCCGTCGTCGCGCTGCGCACCCACCGCGAGGTCCCGGTTGTTGAGCACGAGCACCTTCACCGGTCCCTGGTGCTGCTTGGCCCACTCGGTCGCCGTCTTGCCGAGCGCCTGGCCGCTCTCGAGGCCGCTGAACAGCACCGAGGCGTCCTGGTTCTTCAGCGGCGAGGCGTAGGAGACGAACACCGTGCAGTTGCCCCGCGCCTGCTGTGCGAGCGGTTCCATCGACGCCGGCTCGAGCGGGTAGGACACGATCGCGGGGATCTTCTGCGTGACCCAGGTCTGCACGTTCTGGGTCTGCTTCTGCAGATCCTCGTCGTCGGCGGTGTACTTCAACTGGTACCCGCGCGCGGTGGCTCGCTGCTCGGCGAACCGCTTGAGGTCGCCGTAGACCGACAGCGACGTCAACGGGTAGTCGAAGCCGATCACCTTGTCGGTGGAGCGCTTGCACGACTGGCCGCCGGAGGCCGAGCCGTTGTCCTGGGTGATGCCACCGCAAGCGGCCAGGGACAGAGTCAAGAGGGCCACCGCGGTGGCGCCGGCCAGCCGGCGGAACGGGACGGGGTGCTTCATCGAAATTCTCCCTGCAATCGGGATTCGGGGGGACCGATTTTCAGACGCGAGCGCGGAAGTTGCCGAGCACGTTGTTCAGCAGCCGGGAAACGTTGTTCTCATAGCCGTTCCACGGCAGGCAGCCGGTGAAGCAGATGGAGCCGACGGAGAAGACCGCACCGCCACCCGGGCGCTCGACGATCACCATGTCGGAGCGGACGAGATCGGACTCGCTGCCGCCCAGCCCGGGGGCGAGCATCAGCACGTCCTCGACGGCGAGCTGGTAGAAGTCGCTGTGGCGCTGTGAGGTGGCCAGCACAGCCGTGTTCGGCGGGCTGCCCAGTGCGAAGTCGCAGCGGTCGAGTTCGTCGCCGCTCGCGCCGTTCATGATCAGACCGAAGTCACCGATGAGATGGTCGTCGATGCCTTCGAAAACCCAGGCCCATTCGGGCTCGTAGGACAGTGGGGTGCGCTCGAAGGGCGGGGCCTTCTCGTCCCAGCCCTGGCTGCACATGCCGACTCCGGCGAGCTTGTTGGGCGACCGGCCGCGCCGGCGCCAGAGCCCACCCGGCTCGCCGGTGGTCGAGTGGTGGCCCTCCCCCGGCTGGATCTCCCAGGTGCGGATCCCGTCCGAGCGACGCACCTCCAGCACACCCGGCTGTCCCGGGTCCTGCGAGGTGACCCAGTAGAACCCGTTGCCGCCCAGGTACATCAGGCAGTGTCCGGTGTCGACGTGACGCTGCAGTGCGTCGAGCATCGCCCCGCTGTAGTACTCGGGGTGCGAGCCGGTGAGCACTACCTGGTAGCCGTCCAGCGCGTGCTCGGGGTCGGCGTGCAGGTCGTGGTCGCTGAGCACGTCGTGCTCGACACCGCTTCGGACGAGCCAGTGCTCGAGGTAGAGGTCGGCACCCAAACTGCGCGGCGCGTTCTGCAGCCACATGCGGTAGTCCGGGCGCAGGTTGAGGATCGGCCGCAACGCGCTCGTGTAGCAGATGCCGGAGCCGTCGCTGTGCAAGTCGTAGAGGCTGGCTCCGAATTCCGGGTGCTCGGCCAGCGTCACGTCGTGCAGTCCCGGCGTGATCGGATGGTCGGTGATGCCGGCGGCCTCGTAGTCGAGGCGGTGCTGGAGGCGTTCGTTTGCGTAGGCCAGGTAGGTGAAGGTCGGGATCAGGTAGGCGACCTTCGGGCGGGGCGCACCGGTCGCGGGCGCCACCACGACCGGGATGTGGTCGGTTTCCTCGCCGTCGCGCGTGGTCCCGCGGAGCCGGACCGCGTAGATGCCGCTCGGCAGGTCGGCCGACAGGTCCACCCGGGCCGTCTCGGGCCAGCCGGCGTCGATCAGGTCGTCGTCGTGGAAGTGGATCGCGGCGTACTGCTCCGGCGCGGCGGCGCTGTCGTGCACCTCGCCGGTCCAGGTGTGCCCCGTCATCGCGCGCGCCGGTTTGTTCACCAGCAGCCCGTGCCGGCCCCGTCCGGAGACGTCCGCGGCGGTGTCGGTGGCGAAACCACGCTCGAAGGCCCACTCGGCGAGCGTGTCTTCACCGGAGGAGAGCACGGGATGCTCGACCTTCCCGTTGAACACGGCACCGGGGAAGTACCGGGTGCCCTCCGACGGGCAGCGCAGCGCGGCGACCACCACCCCGCCCGCGGCCGAAAGGTCCACTTCGGACTCACCACGCAGGCTGACCGGCTTTTCGTCGCCCGGGAACGGTTCCAGCGGCACGATTTCCAATGCCACACCACCGGCGCCGACCTCGGCGCAGACGCGGTACCAGCGCCGGTTCGCCAGCGGCCGGGCGGCCTCGAGCAGCACCGCACCGGCACCGGTGGACAGCCGAAGGCGGCCGGATTCCCCGAGTGTCACCGCGACGACCGGCTCACCCCCGGCGTCCACCACGCTCAGCACACCCTGTTCCCGGCCCGCGTCCACAGTGGTCGGCCAGATCACCACGCCGGCGCTCAGCCGGGTGGTGCCGGCCGGGACGACGTCGTCCGCTCGCAGGCAAGAGCCCACCGGCGTGACCTGCTCCCCCGCGACCACGACCTGGCTGGGGACGGAAGCCACGTCGGTGCTGATGAAGCCGGGGCCAAGCGGGTTCGTGTCGCCGTGCAGGAGCCGGACGAGATCGACCGTGACCTGCCCGCCGTCACCGCTGATCCGGACCGGGAGCGAGTCCCCCGGCCGGGCGGACAGCTGGTCCAGGTAGCCGATCAACCTCATGAACGCTCTCCGCCCATTCGCCTCGTGCCCGAACTTCCACAACAACGGTCGGACCTGCCCTGCGGTTTCTGATTGCGAGGACCGTACATGTGACCGAACTTCCACGCAATACCTCGGATTTACGAGGAGGTTTCCGCTCATCACGTTCTCGTTACGGCGCCGCCAAGGCGCGCAATCCGGGGACGACGACGTTCGTCGGGCGCCGCCGGGCCACCGTCAGCTGTGAGCCGCGGTCCAGGCACGGTAGCCGCTGATCGCAGTGAGCGGGGTCGGGAAGAGCGGCGGGCAGGAACATCACGGCCGCGCGCGTGCTGCAGGTACCCGAGGAGTCCGGCCGCGACGTGCGCCTCAACTCCGCTGCGACGCCTGTGCTCAACGAGGAGGTACTGCAGGCGCAGAGCGCGCAGATCGACACCATCAGCGCCTCGACCTACACCTCCCGCCCATTACTTGACCGACCATTCCACAACAGGTACGGTCGCTTCGTGGCACGGACGAGAGAATTCGACACCGACGCGGCGATCGAGACCGCCATGTCGGCGTTCCGGCGGGCAGGCTACGCGGGGACGTCGATCCAGGACCTCGTGGACGCCACGGGCGTCGGCCGAGGGTCGCTCTACGCGGCATTCGGCAGCAAAGAAGGCCTCTACCTGGCCGTCCTCGACCGGTACCGAGAGCGGTACGCAGAGCCGATCGTCGGCCTGCTCAAGGAAGGCGTGAACACCAAGGCGGTCATTCGCGAGGTTCTGGTGGGCGTGGTCGACGCGACCGTCGAGGACGGTAGCCGTGAGGCCTGCCTCGTGGTTGGCGCGGCGACCGAGCTCGCGCACCGCGATCTCGCCGTGCGCGATCGTCTGCAGGGCACCATCCAGTCACTCGAGGATGCGTTGTTCGAGCTGATCGTTCGCGGCCAGGCCGCCGGCGAGCTCCCCGCCGACCGCAGTGCCGCGACAACGGCGCGACTGCTCGTCACCACCATCCAGGGACTCCGGGTCGTCGGCGCCATCCGACCCGACCGCGCCACGCTCATGGCGACGGTGGACCTCGCTCTGACCTGCTTCTGCTGAGTCCAAGTCCCGAAAAGGCAACTGAACCGCGAACGTGGACTAATTCAGGAACGATCGGTCATTACAGAAAGGTGGCGGTACCCGTCTCTCGCGCAGTTCGGCATCCACCAGCCGTCGATGCCGGAGATCGATTTCGCAGGCGAGGAAACCACTCGATACCCGGTCCAGAAATTCCACCAATCCCCACCTTCAAGTCAGAGGAGAAGCAAACCGATGAATCAGATCGGCGTCGGCATCATCGGTGGCGGCACCACCGGCTGGGCTGCGATCAGTCACGTTCCCGCACTCGCCGCCCTCCGGGGTTTCGCCCTGCGGGCCGTGAGCACCTCCAGGCGTGTGTCCGCTGATGCGGCAGCCGAGGCGTTCGGCGTGAAGGGCTACGACAACCATGACGACCTCATCGCCGATCCGGACGTCGACATCGTCGTCGTCGCGGTCAAGGTCGCGCACCATCGTGAGCTGACGACCGCCGTCGTGGCCGCGGGCAAGACGGTTTTCACCGAGTGGCCGCTCGCGATCGATCTCGAGAACGCCGAGGAGCTCACCCTCATCGCCGCCGCGAAGGGCGTCAGGACGATCGCCGGGCTGCAGGGCCGTTTCGCGCCCGAGGTTCGCTACGCGCGCGATCTGATCGCAGACGGGTATGTCGGCGACATCCTCGGCACCACGCTCGTCGGTTCCGGTGCCGCATGGGGGCCGACGGCCACCAAGGCGAACTCGTACTGGTACGACGACAAGAAGGGCGTCACCACGTTCACCGTCCCGACCATGCACGCGCTCGATGCGGTCAATCACGTCGTCGGCGACTTCGCCGGCATCACCGCAGACCTCGTGCGCCGCCGCGACCAAGTCACCGTCGCCGACGACGGCAGCATCCTCACCGTCACCGCTCCCGACCACGTCGCGATCAGCGGGGTGCTCACCAGCGGCGCCGCGGCTTCGATCTACTACCGCGGCGGCGTCTCGCGCGGCGACAACCTGCGCTGGGAAATCAACGGCACCGCGGGCGACCTTGTACTTACCTCCTCCACCGGCAACTTCCAGGTCGCCGATCTCACCCTCTCCGGCGGCCGCGGCGACGACATCACCGTGCAACCCCTGACGGTGCCCGACGCCTACTACAGCGACGTCCCTCGCGACCTCTCCGGACCCGCGCACAATGTCGCGCAGCTGTACGCGCAGCACGCCCGCGACCTCGCGGAGAACACCTCACTCGTCCCGGACTTCCGGCACGCACTGCACCGCCACCGCTTCATCGACGCCGTGAACCGCGCGGCCTCCACCGGCGTGCGCCAGCTCATCCCGGCAGCCGGAGTCACACCGTGAAGTCGGTTGGCATCCTCGTCACGGCGGACCCGAACTGCTCGGCGCAATCGAGCGGCCCACCCCGCACCCCAGCGCCGGCGAAATCCGGATCCGCAGGCAGGCGGCCGCGGTCGATCCTGAACAAGCGAGCAGCGTCTTGTCCTTGCGGTTGACCAGAACCACCGTGCCGGCCGACCTGGACCTACCTCTCCTGAGGGCCTGATTCACCACCCCGCGGCCACGTTCCCCGATGCCTCCGCTGCCACCCGGTTCTGAACCTTGAACACGAGTGCCTCCACGGCCAGGGCGTAACCGTGCCAGCCCGCGCCGGCGAGGTACACCGCGGCCGAGGGGGCGAAGATGTCGTTGCGTTCCTTGCCGTCGAGGGCGTGCCACTGGGAGATGTGCACGACGGCGAACGGGCGATCGGTGTCCCTGATGGCGTCGAGGAGCGAGTAGGCAACCGGGGTGAGCCCGGCCGGGTTGATCACGATCGCGTCGACCGCGTCGCGGTGGGCGTGCACCCAGTCGACGAGCGCGCCCTCGTGGTTCGACTGGTAGTGAACGGCCGTGGCGCCCCACCGCGCCGCGGTCTGATCAACGTCGGTGGTGATCTCGGCGAGCGTGGTGGTCCCGTACTTCTCCGGCCGGCGCTCCCCCAGCAAGTTGAGGTTCGGACCGTGGAGGACGGCGATTCGCATCAGTTTCCCGTCTCAGCGGTAGGTGGGCAGGATCGAGGTCGGCATCGGGCCCTTGTTGCGCCGGCCGGAGTTCGTTTCCTCCCAGGCGTGCGCGAGGATGCCCACACTGCGGCTCAAGACGAACAGGCCCCGCGCGAGTTCGGGCGGGAACCCGAGTTCGGCGTAGATCACGGCGGTGGCTCCGTCGATGTTCATCGGCACGGGCTTGCGGCGCCCTCGGTTGAGCTCCGTCTCGACCGCCCGGGCTGCCGCGACGTGCCTGCCCTCGACAACTCCCGCCGACACCGCCTTGTCGACCAGGCCGAGCAGCGGGTCGCGCCGGGGATCGACCGGGTGGAACCGGTGACCGAACCCGGGCAGGTACGGGTCGCGCGCACGGTACTCGGCGACCACTTCCGCCGTCGCGGCGTCGAGATCCGCTCCCGCCGACTGGCGTTCCACGATGTCGGACAGCAGTTCCACGCACTGCTGTCCGGCGCCGCCGTGGGAGTCGCCGAGAGCGTTGACGCCGGACGCGATGGCGTTGTTCATGCCGACGCCGCAGGTGGCCGTCATCCTGGCGATCGCGATGGAAGGTGCCTGCGGGCCGTGGTCGACGGACGCGACCATCGCCGCTTCCAGCAGTGCTTCCTCGTCGGTGGTCGGGCTGCTGCCGCGGACCATCAGCCAGATCGTCGACACCAGGCCGCGGTGGCCGATCAGATCCTGCACAGGGACGCCCCGCAGCTCGACCACGCCGGGTTCCATGCGGCAGATGCTGTTGGCCCACCAGTCGGCGACATCGTCCACAGTGGTCTGCGCAGGTGTGACAGCCATGTCAGTCCCTTTCGGTTCGGCCGGGCGACACCTGGTCGGGGATCGGGCGTGCCGGCGACGGGATGCCGGTGGCGCGCCAGCGCCGGACGAGTTCGGCGGCTTCGTCGTTGTGCTGCCCGAGCCACGGTGGCCCGGCGGTCGGTCGGAGTGGTTCACCGTCGACGAGCACGCCGTTGCCGCTGGCGCGCAGGGTTCGCTCGGGATCACCGGGGAACCCGATCTCGGTGAAGAATCCGCGGTGCGCGAGCTGTTCGGATTTCAGTGCCTGCGGCACCGTCAGGATGCGGGCGGCGGGCACTCCGGCAGCCGACAGCTCCGTCTCCCACTCCTGCGAGTTTCGAAGCCGCAGCGCCCGGTTGAGCTCATCGCTGAGCTCGGCGCGATGGCGTTTGCGGTCTTCTCGATCGGCGAACCGCGGGTCCGCCACCAGATCCGGCCGTCCCACGAGACCGCACAGCGTCACGAACTGCTCCTGCCGGTTCGCGGCGATGTTGAGGGGGCCGTCCGCGGCGAAGAAGGTCCCGGACGGCGCGGCCGTCGCGTTCTCCCGTCCCATCGGCTCCGGAGGGATTCCGCTGATGACGTAGTTGGACACCACCCAGCCCATCGCCGAAATGGACGCCTCGAGCATCGACAAGTCGAGGAAACAGCCCTCGCCGGACCGTTCACGACCGACCAGCGCCGAGGAAATCGACAGCGCCGCCATCAGCCCGCCCACAGTGTCCGCGACCGGGAAGCCGACCCGCAAGGGTGCGGTGTCCTCCGTGCCGGTGACGCTCATCATTCCCGACAGGCCCTGGATGATCTGGTCGTAGGCGGGCGCCTGGCTCAAGGGTCCGGACTGCCCGAACCCCGAGATCGCGCAGTAGACGAGCCGGCCGTTGAGCTGCCGCAACCGGTCCCAGCCGAAGCCGAGCCGCTCCAGCACTCCGGCGCGGTAGTTCTCGAGCAGGACGTCGGCCCCACGGACGAGGTCCTCGAACAGCGCGCGCTGCACCGCGTCCTTCAAGTTCAGCTCGATCGACTTCTTGCCGGCGTTCTGCGCCAGGAACGAGGCGCCGAGGCCCGCCCGGTTGAGCTCCGCGTCCGGTCCCAGGCTCCTGGCCAGGTCCCCGGATCCGGGAACCTCGACCTTCACCACCTCGGCACCGAAGAGCATCAGCTGGTAGCTGCAGTACGGACCGGCGAGAACATTCGTCAGGTCCAGTACCCGGATGCCGCGAAGCGGTCTCCTCTGCATTCCCTCTCCTTGTGCGCCGCCCGCATCAGCGCGGACGGCACGTCGTGTCGGGCCGGCTTCACCCGGCGAAGGGATGGGCGAACCCCCGCTCCGCCATGCGCGCGGCAACAGATTTGAGATCGTCGACGAACTCGGAAATACGGTCGTCGGGAAAACGCACGGTCGGCCCGCTCAGCGACAACGCCGCCACAACAGTTCCCGCCGCGCTGACAATCGGAACCGCCACCGCCGAAAGACCTGCTTCGCGCTCGCCGTGGCTGAACGCGAAACCCTGCTCGGCAGCCTCCGTCACCGTCGCCTGCAAAGCAGGTAAGTGCTCGACTCCGTCGGGCGAGCTGCGGGCGATGCGCGTCAACAGGGCGGCAGACGCGTCGCGCAGCAGCACCTTCGACGACGCACCTGCCCACAGGGGAAGCTCGTCTCCGACGCGCACGACGTGCCGCAGTGATTGAGGACTCTCTTGCTGAGCAACACAAACCCGGTAAACATCACGCAAGACGTAAAGGTTGACGGTCTCCCGCTGACGATCCCCCAGCTCGCGCATCAGCTGCTTGGTTTCCGCGGGAAGCTCCCAGCTCTGTTTGGCCAGATGTGCCCAGCGCCAGAGACCCGGCCCCGCCATGTACCCCTTGGGCGTCGCCCACAGGAGGCCATTCTGCTCGAGGGTCTGCGCCAAACGGATCACCGTCGTCTTGGCCAGACCGGTTTCCTTCACGATGTCGGAGATCGACACCGTGGGCTGAGTTTCCGTCAGCAGCGCCAGAATGTCCAGTGCCCGTTGGAC
The DNA here is from genome assembly GCF_040607795.1 of Amycolatopsis sp. NPDC005232. Lineage (NCBI taxonomy): Bacteria > Bacillati > Actinomycetota > Actinomycetes > Pseudonocardiales > Pseudonocardiaceae > Amycolatopsis > Amycolatopsis sp. NPDC005232. Next base: position 222,708 of record NZ_JBEXHL010000003.1, read on the forward strand.
ACTGCGCACGCCCTGCGACTCGCCGCTTTCCTGCGACGAGTTTTCCGTCTGGTCGACGGCTTCGTCGGCACCGGCCCGCTTCATGACCAACTCTCCCCTTGCCCATTGTCGTAATCGTTTTGCCCAGCATCCTCGGGTTTCGACCCGGATTTCGAACCGGGTGGCCACCCTGGGCCGGTTCGTAACTTCTTCGGCTCGAAGTCTTGCCAGCGCCTGTCGCCAACCGTACGTTACACGGAGTCCGCAGAGTGGTCCAGATGTACCGTTTGATGGTTCACAAGGGAGTGTGGCGGTGCTGCAGGAGATTCTCGAATCCTCGACATCCGATGACGCCATGGAGGCCGCCGCGTTCGTCGGCGGCAAGTGGACACGCGACGGACCGCCGACCGACCGGATGGGTCCGTACGTCCGCAGAGTGGTGACGAAGTCGTACCCCGCGTCGGAAACCCAGGTGGCCGACGCTCTGGCCTACGCCGCGGAGAACGCGCCCGTCGTCGGGCACCTCGCACCGGCGACCCGGGCCGCGATTCTCGAACGTGCGGCACAGTCGGCGATCGAGCACCGGGACGCGATCGCCCGGCTGATCGCGCTGGAGCTCGGCAAACCGCTCAAGGACGGGCGGGGCGAGCTGGACCGCGTGGCGGACACGTTCGCCGTGTGCGCCAACGAAACCCGGCACATCGGCGGCGACATGCTCCCGGTGTCCGGCTGGGACCGCGGCGTCGGCAACACCGCCATGACCTTCCGAGCCCCCGCCGGTGTCGCGCTGGCGATCACACCGTTCAACGCCCCCGCGAACCTGCTGGCCCACAAGCTCGGCGCGTCGTTCGCGGCCGGCAACACCACAATCGTGAAGGCGCCGCCCCAGGCTCCCGCGACGACAGCCGCGATCGTGGCCCTGCTCCTCGACGCCGGCATGCCCGTCGAGGCGGTCCAGCTGCTGCACGGCGGCGGCGAGGTCGGAGCCGCGTTGTGCGCGGGCGACGCCGTCGCCGTCATCAGCTTCACCGGCAGCGCGGAGACCGGGGCCGCGGTCGCGCGGGCAGCCGGCGCGAAACGCCTCGTGCTGGAGCTCGGCGGCAACGCCGCCACCCTGGTGTGCGCCGACGCCGACCTCGCGCACGCCGCCCGGACCTGCGCCCGGACCGGGTACAGCAACTCCGGGCAGAGCTGCATCTCGGTGCAGCGGGTCTACGTCCACCGAAGCCGCTTCGACGACTTCCTGACCGCCTTCCGCGACGAGGTCGCCCAGCTCAAGGTCGGGGATCCACTCGACCCCGCGACCGACGTCGGGGCGATGGTCGACGAACAAGCCGCCGCACGCGTGGAGCAGTGGGCCGCCGACGCGAGCCTCGGTGGCGCGCGGGTCCTGCTCGGCGGGACCCGCGACGGCGCCACGCTGCTCCCGACCATCGTGGCCGACCCACCCGGCGACGCCGACGTCGTGGTCAAGGAAGTCTTCGGCGCCCTCGTCGCCGTCCTGCCGTTCGACGACCTGGACGACGTCATCCGCGCCTGCAACGCGAGCCGGTTCGGCCTGCAGGCCGGGATCTTCACCCAGGATATCCGCACGATCTTCACCGCGTGGCGCGAGCTGCAGGTCGGCGGGCTGGTCGTGAACGGCTCGTCGAACTACCGGCTCGACCACATTCCCTTCGGCGGTGTCAAAGACTCCGGCTTCGGCCGGGAGTCACCCGCGCACATGATCGACGACTACACCGTCGTGAAGACCCTGATCCTGCGCGGCACCTCGATCTGGGGCGAGCAGTGACCGAGACCAGTGACAAGAGGAGCGACGCACCGATGACCGCACCCGCCCCGACGACGACCGCAGCGGAAGCACTCGTCCGGCAGCTGGAGTCCTACGGCGTCGAGTACGTCTTCGGCCTGTGCGGCCACACCAACATCGCCTTCCTGGACGCACTCGGGCGCAGCAGCATCGAATTCGTCATGGCCCGGCACGAGCAAGCGGCCGCCCACGCTGCCGACGGATACGCCCGCGTCTCGGGCAAACCCGGAGTCCTGCTCGTGCACGCGGGTCCCGGCATGATGAACGCGGTGACCGGTGTCGCCACCGCCGCACTCGACTCCGTCCCGCTCATCACGATCTCCGGCGATGTCCCGTCGTACTACCACGGTCGCCACCCCCACCAGGAGGTGAACCTCCACGCCGACGCCGACCAGACCGCCATCTACCGCCCGTTCGTCAAGCGCGCCTGGCACATCCACCGCGCCGAGGACCTGACCAGGTTCACCGAGCGCGCCTTCTGGACGGCGACGTCCGGCCGCAAGGGCGCGGTTCTGCTCAACGTCCCGATGGACCTGTTCTCCCGCCAGGTCCGCGTGGTGGACTACCCGCTGGTCGAGCAGGTCGCGACGCCGGCGTTGAGCGACGCGGACGCCGCGCGGATCGCCGAACTGCTCGTCAACGCGAAGCGTCCGTTGATCTACCTCGGCGGCGGTCTGCGCGGGCCGGCCGGGCGGGCGGCGCTGCTCGACCTCGCCGAGCACCTGGACATCCCCGTCGCCCACTCGCTCATGGCCAAGGGCACACTTCCCGACCGGCACCCGCTGGTCATGGGCATGACCGGCTTCTGGGGCCTGGAGCTCACGAACGACTACACCCGCGACACCGACCTCGTGCTCGCGCTGGCGACCCGCTTCGCCGAGACCGACGCCAGCTCGTGGGACTCCGACTACACCTGGCGGTTCCCGCCGGCACAGCTGATCCAGATCGACATCGACGCCGCCGAGATCGGCCGGAACTACCCCGTCGCCCTCGGAGCCGTCGCCGACGTCAACCACGCGGTTCCGGCGATCACCGCGGCGGTGCGAGCCCTCGCCCCCGAGCGGGTCTCCAGGCCCGGCCTGCGGGAAACCATCACCACCGCCCGGACGACGCTGTTCGAGTCGAGCCAGGAGCGCGGCCGCAGCGACGATTTCCCCCTCCGGCCGGAACGCATCCTCGAGGACCTCCGCACCGTCCTGCCGTCCGACTCCGTCCTCGTCACCGACGTCGGGTGGAACAAGAACGGCGTGGCCCAGTGCTACGAACTGCCCGAGGACGGCCGGTTCATCACCCCTGGCGGAGCGTCCACAATGGGCTTCGGACCGGCGGCCGCGGTCGGCGTGCAGATCGCCGCGCCCGAGCGGGTCGTCGTCGCCCTGGTGGGCGATGGCGGGATGAGCGCGCAGCTGCCCGCCATTCCGCTGGCCGTCGAGCAGGGCCTGCCCGTGATCTTCGTCGTGATGAACAACCGGGCCCACGGCACCATCGCGGACCTGCAGGCCGGGAACTTCGGGCAAAGCTTCGGCTGCGAGTTCCTCGACCGCGACGGCAATCCCGCGTCGCCCGACTTCGCCGCGCTCGGCCGTTCCTGCGGCGCCGACGGATACCTGGTCGAGACCCCGGAGGGCCTCGGCGAAGCACTCCGCGACGCGGTCGCGCGCCGCCGGCCGGCGGTCCTCGACGTCCCGATGGTCAACGAGCCGGTGCCGACTCCGGGGCACTGGAACATCAAGGACATCTACCAGGGCGTCTTCGAATAACTCCGCACTCCTGACACAACGAGGTGGCATTCATGATCCGATTCCGACGTGGGCGCGTGGTGGCGTCCGCATTGGCGGTGCTGGCGGTGGGCGTCGGCAGCGCCTGCAGCGCGCCTGGGAGCTCGTCGAACACCAGCGCTTCGACGACCGGTCCCATCAAGATGGCCGTCGTCGACGCCCAGAGCGGCCAGCTCAGCTCGCTGGGCGCCTGGGAATACAAGGGCGCGAAGCTCGCCGTCGACCAGTGGAACGCGAAAGGCGGGGTCAACGGCAGGAAAATCCAGCTCGATGTGTTCGACGACACGGGCGACCCCACCATCGGCACCAACCTCGCTCGCAAGATCGCCAGCGAGGGCTACGTCGCGATGATCGGCACCGCCGAAAGCGCGGTCACCGTCGCCATGGCGCCCGTCCTGCAGCAGGCCAAGATCCCCAGCATCACCTCCGGGCAGTCCCCCTCGATCACCGCGGTGAAAAGCCCGTTCCAGTTCCTCAACGGCCCGACGAGCACGACCTACGACGAGACCCTGGCCAAGTACCTCGTCGACCAGAAGAACCTGAAGAACATCGCCTTCATCAGCAACAACGGCTCCTACGGCAAGGGCGAGCACGACGCCTTCGGGAAAGCACTGGCCGATCGGGGAATCAAGCCGGTCGACGACCAGGTGGTGACCACCGACCAGAAGGACTTCAGCGCGGCGCTGACGTCCATCCGGCAGAAGAACCCACAGGTGCTGTTCGTCGGCACCGAGGAGGTCGAAGCCGGGCTCATCGTCAAACAGGCGCGCGAGCTCGGGCTGAACGCCACCGTGGCCGGCGCGGCACCCATGGGAACGACCGTCTACCTCCAGACCGCGGGCGCCGCCAACGCCGAGGGGACCGTCGTGAGCAGCCCCTACCTCAGCAATGACACCAGTGACGCTTCCCGCTCCTTCGCCCAGGCCTACAAGACGGCCTACAACGAGGACGCCGAACTGCACGGCGCGAAATCCTTCGACGGCACGAACATTTTCCTGACTGCGATGAAGAACAGCAACGCCGCGACCGGTCAGCAGCTGGCCGATGCTATCCGCGCCACCCAGTACCCGGGCCTGCTCGGCACGTTCACCTTCGACCAGACCGGCGTCGGCATCCACGCCACCTCGATCGGCGTCATCACCGGCGGGAAACTGATCGCCACCGCCACCAGCTGATCCTGCGGGGGCCGCGCCCGGCGCGCGGCCCCCGTCTGTGAAAGGACTTTTCATGCAAGTCTTTCTCCAGACGCTCGTGGGCGGGCTCAGCTTCGGCGCTGTCTACGCCCTCGTCGCCATGGGCTTCTCGATCGTCTATCGCACCATGGGCCTGGTCAACTTCGCACACGGCCAGGTCGTGATGGTCGGCGCCTACGCGGCATCGACCTTCTACATGTCCTCCCGGCTGCCGTTCGTCCTCGCCATCATCGTCGCCATGGTCGTCACCGGCCTCATCGCGCTGGTGATGGAACGGGTGCTGCGTCCGTTGGAGAACAAGGACTTCGACCTGATGCTGATCGGCACGATCGGCTTCGGCGTCGTGCTGGAGTCGCTCGCCACCATCATCTGGGGTGCGACCGGCCGCGCCGTTCCCACCCCGGTGGGCTCCCAGCCCCTCGACGTCTTCGGCGTGCGCATCCGCACCTACAGCCTCGTCGTGCTCGGGATCGCCGCGGTCGCCACGGTGCTCCTGCTCATCTTCTTGCAGCGGACCAAACGAGGTGCCGCCATGCAAGCCGTCGCCATGGACCACGAAGCGGCCACCGCGGTCGGCATCCACGTCGGACGCAGCAACGCCATCGCCTTCGCGATCGGCGCCGGGCTGGCGGCGCTCGCCGGCGGCCTCGTCGGCCCACTTCTGTACGTGAGCCCGACCATGGGCGGGGCCCTAGGCATCAAGGGCTTCGCCGCCGCCATCCTCGGCGGCTTCGGCAACATCACGGGCGCGATCGTGGGCGGGCTGGCCATCGGAATCCTGGATTCCTTCGCCGCCGGCTGGTTCCAGGGCTACTCGGACCTGGTGGTGTTCCTCGTGTTCACCGTGATCGTCATGGTCAAACCGACCGGCCTGTTCGGCGAGCGGACGGTGAGCCGGGCATGAACCTCCTCGTGCGCAACCGCGGCCTGAGCGCGCGGATCGCCGGAATCGTCCTGCTCGCCTTCCTCGCCTGGCTCCTGCCCTACGGACTCGACGGCTACGGCATCCACGTCGTCAACATCGCGATCGTGTTCGCCCTGCTGGCGGTCGGCATGGGCATCGCCATGGGCGTAGCCGGGCAGATCAACCTCGCGCAGATCGCGTTCTTCGGCGTCGGCTCCTACGCCCTCGCCATCTTCACCACCGCCTCCGGGCTCGGGTTCTGGGTCTCCGCCGTGCTGGCCGTGATCGCCACCGCGGCCGCGGGACTGGTCGTCGGCATTCCCGCCCTGCGCGTGCAATCGCACTATCTGGGCATCGTCACGCTGGGGCTCGCGCTGGCCTTCACCAACTGGGTGACCAACGCGCACATCGCCGGCGGAGCATCAGGCATCAGCGGCATCCCGGTTCCGCCGCTGTTCGGGATCGACCTGACCAACGAGTACCTGTACTACTACCTCGAACTCGTCGTGTTCGCGCTTGCCGTGGCGTTCGCGGTGTTCGTCGTGCGCACCGCATTGGGCCGGCGCCTGCGCGCCATGCGCGACGACTCCATCGCAGCCGGCGCCGTCGGGGCGCCCGTCCCGGTACTGCGCATGACCGCGTTCCTCGTCTCGAGCGTGTACGGCGGCGTCGCCGGAGTGCTCTACGCGGGGCTCATCCACTACATCGCGCCCGAGACGTTCAGCGTCGCCAACATGTTCCTCCTGCTGGCCATGGTCATCATCGGCGGCCGGCAGAGCATCCCCGGGTGCATCGTTGGCGCGGTCGCCCTGTCCCTGGTCCGCGAAGCGCTCACCGACTTCTCCGTCTACGCGCAACTCGGCTACGGCGCGGTCGTCGTGCTCATGGTCGTCTTCGCACCGGCGGGGCTGGCCGGACTGCCCACACAGATCCGCCGGGTACTGCGGCGGAGGAAACCCGCCGACCGGGCCGTCCTCGGGCCATTCCTCCCCTACCCGCCCACCGAGGGGAGCCGGCAGGGCGCACCGCTCGAGATATCCGGGATCAGCAAGCAATTCCGCGGGTTGAAGGCGCTCAAGGGCGTATCGTTGTCCGTCGAGGCCGGCGAGATCCGCGGCATCGTCGGCCCCAACGGTTCGGGGAAGACAACGCTGTTCAACGTGATCAGCGGGCTTTACACCGCGTCGACAGGCACAGCGGCCATCGGGGACCTGACCCTCACCGGGCGCCGGACCCACCAACTGTCCCGCGCCGGCCTCTCGCGGACGTTCCAGAACCTGCGCCTCTTCGGCCAGCTGACGGTCGAGGAGAACCTGCTGGTCGCGCTGGATCGCTCATCGATGCGTTCGCTCTGGCACTACGTGCTCTGGCCGGTCGGTGTCTGGCGCGCCGAACGCGCTCTGCGCCGGGATGCCCGCGCTTTGCTGAGCCGGTTCGGCCTCGAGGACTTCGCCGACGCGGCCCCCCGGTCACTCCCGTACGGGATCCAGCGCAGGGTGGAGCTGGCCCGGGCCATGGCCGCCGACCCGAAGGTGCTGCTCCTCGACGAGCCGGCCGCGGGTCTCAACGGACAGGAAGTGGGCCAGCTCAAGGAGATCGTCCGATCCATTCGCGACAGTGGAGTCACCGTCGTGCTGATCGAGCACAACATGAGCCTGGTCATGTCACTGTGCGACCGCGTCACCGTCCTCGCCGGAGGCGGCGTGATCGCCGAAGGCACTCCCGCCGAAGTCGCGATCCGGCCCGAGGTCATCGAGGCCTACCTCGGAGACTCGTTCAGCGTCGCCGAGGTCGCCCACGCAGTGGAAACAGAGGTCATGCCGTGAAGACCGAGCAAAGCGGACACCCGCGCGAGGCCGGCCCCGGCCTCGCGGGCGACCTTCGCGTCGAGAACCTCTCGGTGCGCTACGGCGGAGTCCAGGCCGTCAGCTCCGTCGGTTTCACCGTCGGAGCGGGGTGCTGCATGGGCATCATCGGGGCCAACGGAGCCGGCAAGACCTCGACGTTGAAGGCACTCATGGGCCTCGTCCCCCGGTCCGTCGGCGGCTTGTGGTTCGGCGACCAGGATCTGACCAAGGTGAAACCCAAGGACGTCGTGCGCCACGGCATCGGCTACGTCCCCGAGGGCCGGCATGTGTTCGACGGCCTCTCCGTGGAGAAGAACCTCCTTCTCGGCGCGTACCTCAAGCCGTGGCGGGGCCGGACCCGACAAGTCCTGCAAGAGGTGTACGAGATGTTCCCCGTGCTCGGCGAGATGCAACACCGCCTCGCCGGCGCCCTGTCCGGGGGCCAGCAGCAGATGCTCGCCATCGGGCGGGCCCTCATGTCCGAACCCAAGCTGGTCTTGCTGGACGAGCCGTCCATGGGGCTGTCCCCCAAGCTCGTCGAGGAGGTCCTCGCGAGCCTGCAACGCCTCTCCGAGGCCGGCCTCGGGCTGCTGCTGGTCGAGCAGAACGCGAAGCTCACCTTCGAGGCCACCGAAACCTGCCTGGTCATGGAGAACGGCCAGGTGGCGATGACCGGCAGCTCCGCGGACCTCAGCCACGACCCGCTGGTCCGGCAGATCTACCTCGGCCTCTGACAAGCTCACCCCACGAGAGAGGGCCCCGGCTTCGTCGAAGCCGGGGCCCTCTCTCGTGATCAGCGGCAGAACGGCGCCGCGCCCGCAGCGGACTTGATCCCGCCCACGATCAGCGACTGGAAGTACCGCGCGCCGTCGGAGGTGGTCGAGTTGGTGTAAGCCCAGTCCTCGTGACCGAGCGTCGTCACCCACGACCTGCCACCGTCGTAGTACTGGCACCAGGCCACCGGGTGGTTGGTCCCGTGGCCGGGGTGCCCCATCGAGCCCTTCACGCCCTCGGCCAGGCTCGACTCGTCCACCTTCGCGAGGAAGCGGACGTTGCTGGGGAAGGGATCCAGGTTGTACCACTCGTCGGTGAAGGCCCAGCGGTTCGGCAGGTTCTTCGTCGAGACGTCGTTGCGCTCCACCGTCTGCACGGTGCCGGCCTGCGCGGGGCCGTGATCGTAGTAGTTGGTCCCGCCCAGCAGTCCTTCGTACCAGGGCCAGTTGTACTCGGTGCCGAAGGCGTTGTGGATGGCCACGAAACCACCGCCGCCGCGGATGTACTGGCGCAGTGACGTCTGGGCCGAGTCGTCGAGCGCGTCACGGCTGGTGCTGAGGAAGATCACGGCGTTGTACTTGAACAACGTGTTCGGGCTCGCCAGCTGGGTGACGTCCTCGGTCCAGTCGACCGCGAAACCGTTCTGCTGCCCGAGCTTCACCAGCGCCTTCTGCGCGACGTTGGCGTCGGCCAGCGGCGGATTCATACCGGGGCCGAGCGCGGGGCCGAGGTTGGCGTGGCGTGGCCCCGCCGTGCGCGAGTAGACGAGGACCTTGATCCCCTTGGAGAGGTCGAAGTTGCCCCAGTTGTGGTAGCAGCTGGAGTCGAGGCCGCGGCACACCCCGTACTGGGGATCGCCCAGTTGTTGCGCACCCGTCTTGCCACTGCCGTCGTGGGCCGACGCGGGCATTCCGAAGGCGAGCACGGTCGCGAGTGCGGCGGCGGACGCGCTCGCCAGAGCTGTCAGCACCGTTGCCGAACGTCTCTTCATGGTTCTCCATCCTGTTCTGGACACAGTGGACCTGCCGTCGAAGCCGGCAGGGGAATCGGATTCAGAGTTCGAGCAGTTGCCCGTCGAACGCCACAGCGGCGTTCACCTCCGCCAGCGCGGACGCCTCGTGGGCGTTGGGAAGCACCAGCGGATTGGTGTTGTTGAGGTGGGTGAACAGGTACCGGGGTCCGGGATGCCCGGCGAGGAAAGGCAGAGCCTCGGTGATGGCCAGGTGCCCCATGCCCGACGCCGGACGTCCGGGCCCCATCTCTTCCTCGGTGAGGAAAGTACCGTCGAGCGCGACGACGTCCGCACCGTCGATCACCGTGGCGAACTCGTCGGTCCACGCGGCGAGGCCCGGCGCGTAGACGAAGGCTCGCGTGCCGGGGCCGGAATCGAAGCGGCACGCGCTGACCCACTCGCCCGACGGCGCCGTGCCCGCGTACCTGGGCCTCTTGCTGCTCAGCACGGTCAAGGTGACGCGGAGCCCGCCTTCGAGCTCCACCGGCGTTCCGGGTGCGAGGTGGTGTTCCCGAAGCTGCGTGTACGAGCCGATCGTGGTCTCGATCGGAAACCCGGATCGCAATGCCTTGTGGACGGTCGCGGTGGCGTAGACGTCCAGGCCGCCGGCTTCGCGGAGGGTGAGCAGCCCGAGGGTGTGGTCGAGTTCGGCGCTGGTGAAGACCACCCCGCGGACGGGTGATTCGCGCGATCCCGCGGCCGGTGCCAGCTCCGGTGTCGCGAGCAGTTGCGTCCGCAGGTCGGGCGAGGCGTTGGTGAGGTACCACGACTCGCCGTCACCGCTGACGGCCAGGCAATCCTGGGTGCGCGACACCCCGGCTCGGCGCGCCCGCACACAGGTTGCGCAGCCGCAGTTCCATTGCGGGGCACCACCTCCCGCCGCGGTGCCGAGGAAGCGGACCTTCATCGCATCCGCCGGGGCACGGCCGGCGCCAGACCCGGGTCCTCGACCTGGTCGAGAACCACCTGGTGGTACTCCGAGAGGTCGCAGACCGGATCGGTCGCCGCGGCGTCGCCGGTGACCTGGTACGCCTGGCAGCGACAGCCACCGAAGTCGACTTCCTTGAGCACGCAGCTCCGGCAGGGATCCGGCATCCAGTCAGTACCGCGGAACCGGCGGAACGCCGGCGAGTCGTACCAGATCGAGGCCAGCGCTTCGGTGCGGACCGAGGGCACCTGAAGGTCCGGCAAGGTCTCCGCCGCCAGGCACGGCAGCACCCCGCCGACGGGATTCACCACGAGCTGGCGCGAGCCCCAGCCGTAGTTGCAGGGCTTGGGCCGGGGACTGTAGTAGTCGGCCGCGACGTGCACGATCTCGAGCCCGGCCCCGAACCGGGCCCGCACTTCGGCGACGTCGGCGGCGGCACGCTCCACCTGCTCCCGGCTAGGCAGAAGAGCGCCGCGATTGCGCAGGGCCCAGCCGTAGAACTGGGTGTGCGCCAGCTCCAGCCGATCCGCGCCGAGGTCCACCGCGAGCGCGGCGATCGCCGGGATCCGCCCGACGTTCCCCCTGTGCAGCACCACGTTGATCGTCAACGGGAGTCCGGCTTCGCGCACGGCCCCGGCGACGGCGAGCTTGCGCTCGTGTGCCCGACGCCCCGCGATCGCGTTCGCCGGTGCGGCTTCCGCATCCTGCAAGGACAGCTGGAAGTGGTCCAGTCCCGCCTCGGCGAGCTGCCCGATCCGCGCGGCGTTCATCGAGACGCCGCTGGTGACCAGGTTGAGGTAGAACCCGAGGTCGTGCCCCGTCGCCACCAGCTCGACCAGGTCCTTCCGGAGACCGGGTTCCCCTCCCGACAGGTGCAGCTGCAGCACACCGAGAGCCCTCGCCTGCGCGAACACGTCCTGCCAGCCGGCAGTGTCGAGCTCGTCGCGGTAGTCGCCGAGGTTCAGCGGGTTGGCGCAATAGGTGCACTGCAGCGGGCACCGGTAGGTCAGCTCCGCGAGCAGCCCGAGGGGCGCCGGTGATCGTGGCGCGGCCGCCGTCACCGGCTTTCCGGCGGGTACCGGACGCGCCGCGCGCACGTCCGGCCCGGTGCCCACCAGCCCGCGGGTCTCCAGGTCGGCCAGCGCCCGCAGCACCGAACCATTCGTGACGCCGGAGTACCGCTCGCCCAGACAGGCCACGATCTCCGCCACGGTGCGCCGGGTGTCGCAGAGCTCGACCACGGCGGCCGCGGTGTCGTTGAGCACCAGAACCCCTTCGGGGAACAGGAGAACCCGGCTCTGCCGCACCAGGTCGAGCTCCAGGCGCACGCCCGCGCGCACCCCGGGCCTGCTGCCCGTATCCAGCGTCATGAGCACCTCGCATAGTCCACTGCGTCGAGCACACTCCAGAGGACGTCGCACTTGAACGACAGCGCCCGGATCGCGGCTTCCTGTTCCGCACGGGTGCGGCAATGCGTCAGCACCAGCTCGAGGGTGAACGCGCTGTCGTCGCGAGCGGCCGGAATGCGCCGGTCGAAGTACGCGAACCCGTCCGGCTCAATCCAGCCGTAGTGGCGGCGCCACGCGTCCATGCGGTCGCTCATGTGGTCCGGGGAGAACAGCTCCGTCAGCGCGGCCGCCACGCTTTCCTTCCACGGCCGGGTGCGACAGAAGTCGAGGTAACCGTCGACCGCGAACCGCACCCCGGGCAGCACGTGCCGTTCGTCGAGCACCTCCGCCCTGCTCAGCCCCACCGCTTGCGCCAGCCGCAGCCACTCGTGCATGCCACCTTCGTGCTCGTGCTCCCCGTCGTGGAACACGATGCGGCCCACCCACGCGCGGCGAACCTCGGGCAGCGGGCAGTTCGCGACGATCGCCGCGTTCTTGCGCGACAGGCACTTCTGGTAGTACCAGCGGTTCGCCACCCAGCGGCGCAGGTCCGCCGGCTCGCAGCCCCCGTCGTGCAGACGAAGGTGGAACGGGTGGTGCGCCCAGTAGCGTTTGGACAGACCGAGCAGGGCGTCGGTGAACTCCGCCCTGGTCAGCGGGCGTTCCACGGCCCGCTCTCAAGCGCGTAGGCCGTCACCTCCGGCCGCGTTTCGTATCCCTCCAGCACCGGGTCGGTCCACGTGGGCAGGGCGGACTCGACGAGCTTGGTGCTGGGCGTTTCCGGTACAGCGGACATGGCTTCGCTCCTCTTCACAACAGTGGGACAGAGAAACCAACAGGTCCATGTAGCGGACCGATTGGCCCACCTGGCGCTCCGGACAGTACCTCCTGAACCCAAGGTCGAACAAGAGGCGACTTGGCCGCCGCGCAGTCTTGTGGACCACTCCGGAAGCCTTTAAGCTCAACCGACCAACGGACTTGATGGACCACCAGGTGGACCACGTCCTTCGAGTTGAGTCACTCCTCGCAGCGCTTTTCCTCAATGAAGAGAGGGCAACCGATGGATCGACGCAGATTTCTGTCCGGTGCGGCCACCACTGCGGGCGCGGCGGTGGTGGGCACAGTGCTCGGCGCGGCGCCGGCGTCGGCAGGGGCCCCGGACACGCCGAAGCAACCCGATGCCTTCGGTGCCACCGGTGCGGATTTCCCGAAGGTCGGCGGAAACCTCGCCAACCAGAACCACTCACCGCTCAAGCAGATCAACCGCCACACCCTCGACCGGCTCGGCGGCGCCTGGCACGTGAACCTCGAGGGCGGCGACACCTCCCGCGCGCAGCAGAGCACGATCGTCGCGCAGGACGGCGTGCTCTACGTCCAGACCACCCAGCAGAACGTGTTCGCCGTCGACGGAAAGACCGGCGCCATCCGGTGGAAGTCGAACGTCGGTTCCGAAACCACCAACATGCGCGGCGTCGCACTCGGCCAGGGCAAGGTCTTCTCGACGTCGGGCGCGAACATCGTGTATGCGCTGAACCAGAAAACGGGCGCGATGATGTGGAAGCGCCAGCTGCTGACCGAAGACCCGACCCAGGGCACGCCGGAAGAGTGCGACCCGGCCAACGGACAGTGCGGCGGCGCGACCGGGACGCTCGCGGGCGCCATCGTCTACTGGGACGGGCTCATCTACGTCGGAATGCAGGGCAGCACCGCCGGCGCGCGCGGGCGCGCGTATGCCCTCGATGCGGCAACCGGCAAGATCGCCTGGACGTTCTGGTCCGTGCCGGGCCCCGGCGATTTCGGCAACGACACCTGGGAAGGCGAAAGCTGGAAGACCGGTGGGGCCGTGCCGTGGATCCACCCCGCGGTCGACCCCGACCTCGGGCTCGTCTACTGGACCTTCGGCAACCCCTACCCGCGTACCAACGGATCCACCCGCGGCGGCGACAACCTCTTCGCCAACTCGCTCGTGGCCATCGACGCCAAGACGGGCAAGCGACGCTGGCACTTCCAGTCGGTCCACCACGACATCTGGGACTACGACAACGTGATGGCGCCGGTGCTGATCGACCTGCGCATCGACGGGAAGCTGCGCAAGGTCGTCGTCTACGGCTCCAAAGTCGGCATGTACTACATCCTCGACCGCACCAACGGAAAGCCCGTGCAGGGTGTCAAAGAGCGCCCCGTGCCGCAGGACCCGCGACACAAGACCTCGCCGACCCAGCCGTTCCCGAAGGGCGACCCGTTCGTTCCCCAGGAACCCCGCCTGGACAACTCCACCCGGCCGGTGCCGTTTTACCCCAACGGCGGGCTCTTCGCCACGCACTGGGACCGCGCCACCATCATATTCCCGGGCGCGGGCGGCGGCGCCGACTGGGCGCACGTCTCGTTCAACCCCGAGACCGGCTACGTCTACGTCGGCTACGGCCTCGTCAACTCCGCGTACTCCAACACCACCGGAGGCCGGGTCAACACCGCCCGCCCCTACGGCGAGTACTTCGCGGGCGGCCTCGCGGCGATCGACCCCCGCACGAACAAGCTGGTGTGGAGCAAGGACAGCGAGTGGTCGCTGGCGCACGGCAACGGCATCCTCACCACCGCGGGCGGCGTGATGTTCCAGGGCGGCCCCGACGGCGTCCTACTCGGCATGGACGACACCGACGCCAAGGAACTGTGGCGATTCCAATGTGGAGCGGGCGTGCACACCAGCCCGGTCACCTATGAGATCGACGGCCAGCAGTACCTCGCCGTGTTCGCCGGCGGCAACGGCCTGCCCTACCCCGACATCCCGAAGGGCGACCACCTGTGGGCGTTCAAGCTCGGCGGACGGGTCGCCCCCGCCACCGCGCCCACTCCCCCGTCGAAGCGCAACCAGATTCGCACAGCGGCGGTCACCGCCGCGGCGGCCGGCTACACCGTCACGCTCGGCCGGATCTGGGACGCCGGCGCGGGCACGCCGGGTGCCCAGGAGAACACGGTGGCGCAGAACGCGATGTCACCGCAGAACCTGACCGTCCCGGTCGGCACCGAGATCACCTTCGTCAACCCGGTGGGCAACGCCACCGCGCACGGCGCGGTCTCGTTCTTCGAGTACGAGTTCGACAGCGGGACCCTCATGCCGGGGCAATCCTTCAAGCACACATTCGCGAAGAAGGGCGAGTACTTCTACAACGACCCGATCTACCCGCAGAACACCGGCAAGATCGTCGTGATCTGACCACTCCGCCGCGGCCTCCCGGCGCCATTCAGGGAGACCGCGGCGGAGCCTCATCAGAAGGGACCACAGCGTGCCTGACGAGCGATGGGACCACGAGGTCGACCTGCTGGTACTCGGCTCCGGCGCGGCGGGGCTGTGCGCGGCAACGGTCGGCGCGCACGAGGGGCTGTCCGCCCTGGTGCTGGAGAAAACCGAGTGGCTGGGCGGGACCACCGCCCGCTCCGCCGGGACCTGCTGGATTCCGGGGCACCAGTTCCAAGACGACCCCGTCGCCGATACCGAGGCCGCGGCGTCCTATCTCGACGCGCTGGTCGGTGCCCGCGCAGCCCGTGAACTCCGGGAAACATATCTCTCGCACGGCCCCACTGCGATCGACTACCTGGACCGCATCGGAGTGCGGTTCCGGCATTCCGCGACCGTCGTCGACTACCATCCCGAACTCCCCGGATCCGGCGTGGGCCGAGCACTCGAGCCGCACGTCTTCGACGGCCGGCGGCTGGGCAAGCGCGCCTTCGCCCGGATCCGCCCGCCGATCCCGGAACTCGCGCTCTTCGGCGGCACCCTGATGGTCCGCCGCCTCGAGGTCGACCAGCTCCTCACGATCTTCGATGGTTCGGTGCGGGGCGTGGCCGTCGCGCTGCGTCTCGGCCTGCGCTGGGCGATCGACCGGCTCCGTTATCCACGCGGCACCCGGCTGGTCATGGGCAACGCCCTCGTCGCGAGCCTGTACCACCAGCTGCTTCTGGGTTCGGGCGAGGTTTGGTTCACCGCACACACCACCGACCTCGTCACCGACGACGCCGGCCGCGTCCTCGGCGCAGTAGTCCTTCATCGCGGCCGCACGACCCGGATCGCCGCACGTCGCGGAGTCGTCCTCGCCGGCGGTGGCTTCCCCGCCGACCCGGAGCTGCGAGCTCGGCACCTGCCCCGGCCGACGCCACAGTTCACACCGGCAGCCGAGGGCGCGACCGGCGACACGATCGCCCTCGCCCAAGCAGTCGGCGGCGCGCTCGGCGAACCTCGCGACGACAACGCATGGTGGTTCCCCAGCTCGATCGGCCGTCGCCGAGACGGGTCGACCGCGGTGTTCCCGCACATCTGGGACCGCGCCAAGCCCGGCGTCCTCGCCGTCAACGCCGCCGGACGCCGGTTCGTCGACGAATCCGTTTCCTACCACCGCTTCACCCGCGCGATGTACAACTCGCACCAGTCCGTGCCGACCATCCCCGCGTGGCTCGTGCTCGACTCCCGGACTCTCTCCCGGTACGGGCTCGGCATGATCCGCCCGCACGCGCCCAAGACTGTGCTCCGGCGGCACACCGCCGCCGGCTACCTCCACACCGCACCGACGGTACGGGAGCTCGCCACCATGATCGGCGTCGATCCGGACGGCCTCGAGCGCACAGTCGCGGCCGCCGACCGGCACGCGCGGACCGGCGTCGACGACGAGTTCGGAAAAGGACGAAGCCCTTTCGGGCAGCGTAGCGGCGACCCCCGCCACACACCGAACGCCAACCTCGGCCCTGTTCGAACGGCCCCGTTCCACGCAATCGCCGTCGTTCCCACCCCGCTGGCCACCTCACTGGGCCTGCGGACCGATCCCGACGCGAGAGTCCTCGACGAGCAGGGGACCCCGATCCCGGGCTTGTACGCCTGCGGCAACGACGCGGACTCCCCCATGGCTTCCGAATACCCCGGCGCCGGATGCCAGGTGAGCGCGGGCCTGATCTTCGGCTACCTCGCGGCCCGCCACGCCACAACTTAGACGCTCTGCTACTCACATCCGTTTGGCAGTACCGCGACCAGATCGCGACATCAGCTGTCCGAGCACCGCTTTCTGACCCTCTTTCCGGCCAACTGCCCGTCAGGCAGCTTGTTTCCAGTTCTTCCCCGCTGGCCATCCCCCGTCTTTCCCTATACGAGTAGCACCCCCGCCGATCGTGCTCTCCGAGCTGAAGAGCACTGCCGGTGTTGCCGGAGGTGCTCACTTGGCAAGCACTCTGGCGCACCGAACGTTCTGACGGCCGCTGTCGACCTCGCGCCGGCCTACCTGGGCAGCATGGAAGCGACCGATCTGGTCTTCCTGGCCAACGGCCAGGGCTGGTCCGTGTGGAGCAACGCCCTCAGTTCGGAGCAGGCTGTTCCAATGGTCGACCCGGGCGCAGCGACTGGTCATCTCAGGCCGGCGATACGCCCGAATCGACCACGACGCGAAGTGCCGGGTCGTGGTGGACGAGCGGCCCTGGCACGAGGAATTGACACCGGCTATCGCATCGGTCCTGGCCGCAACGCGGCAGGCGGCGCCGAGACGGTGCTGGCGGTGGATGGGCGCATCAGCTTCAGTGATCGGTTCGCTCTGGAACGTCATGAGCTATGGACAGAGGATGACCCGGCCGGCTGGACGTTGCTCTGACCCTTTCAGTCGGTGGATTCTATGACCTGGCGGTCGTGTTTCCGCTGGCGCGTTGTGTTGTGGTCGGCGGCTATCCGCGCGTGGTGCTTGACCTGTAGCCGGGTGTGGTGCCGAGATCCCGCGTCACGGAGTCATCACTGGGTGGGGTGCAGGAGCAGTTCGGCGATCGTTCGCACGCGGGCACGGGTGATGCCGGTGCGTTGTTCGACTGCCAGTGGGTGGTCGGTGGGCTCGAGTTCCACGGTTGGCCGGACGCCGACGGGCTGGCTGTGCAGGTTGGTTTTCAGGTTCAGAGTTGCAGGCTCGTAAGTGGGCAGTTCGGTGGCGAGCCAGCCGAAGTAGGGTGGCTCCTGCACTCGCTCGGGCTTGTCCCACAGTTCGGTGACGCGGGCGAAGTTGGGCTCGCTGAGCGACACCCACACGCCCCATTCGAAGTCGTCGCCGGCATCCAGGGTCGGCAGGACCAGGCGAGCCCTGATGAAGAAGTGCTTTCCATCGATCACGCATTGCTCGTCACCGAGGATGCTGTCGGGTTTGCCGGCCAGGCCGTCGTGCCAGTAGGCAGGTGCGAATGTGCCATAGCCCAAGGGGAGCTCGTCATGGTGCCGGCCGCAGCAGGAACAGTCGAACCCCAGGTCGATCGTCATGGCGCACAGCATAGGCATGCCTCGCGCGGCCTTGATCGATCAGTCTCGGACTGGCTGAGCTGCGGCCGCGGAGCCGGTTCTCGTGCCGGCTATACGCGAGGTAGTACCCGTAGGCGTGGTGGACGCCAGGCCGACGATGATTGCGCGGACCCGGTCAAGGCTGGCCACCTCGTCACTCGACGTCCGCTGAGCACCGAGGACAGGCGAAGGGCCGCGTGGCCGACGTGTTCGCCCAGAGGAATATCGTGCCCAGGAAGGAGCGTCAACTGTGGAACTCAGCTCAGATCCCGTTTTCGGAGAAGTGGATATCACCGCGACCGCGAGAGAACTGGCGTGCTTGGCAAGCGCGATCGCCGAAGGGACCGGGTTCATCAGCGCCGCGTCCGCTTCTTCACCCAACGGCCACACCCTGACGGGGATCGAAGTCAAGGCGACAACCGACTCCGCCGTCTGCATCCGCCTCGATGCCCCGACGCAGGTCCTCGTGATCAGCGGCAATGCCGATTCCAGGGCCGTCCTGGCCGAAAATGTGCATGCCATAGCCACTGCCGATGACGGCGGCCATCTTCACGTCGACTACTTTCCCGGGCACCCCTACCTGGCTGACGGATCCCTACCCTTGGTGATCAACAGCCCGCACGGAGGAATGCCGACCCGGTGAACGCTCTCGTGTTCCGCGAGCGCGGACGTCTTCGCGTAGCAGCCGACGTGCTGTGGATCTTGCTTTCGGGGGCCGAATGCAGCACCGAAAAAACGATCACATTGAGCTACGCGTTGTCGGTCAGGTATTCGGTGGGGGTGCAGCCGGTGAGGCTGCGGAAATCGCGGTTGAGGTGGGACTGGTCCGCGTAACCGCAGCGGATCGCGAGGTCCGCCCATGAACGTGCCGAGGGGAGGAGGGACACCGCGAGGTGCAGGCGGGCGATCCGCCCGACAGTCTTGGGCGAGAGGCCGATGTCTTCGCGGAACCGGGCCGTCAGGTGCTGCCGCGTCCAGCCGATCTCGGACGCCACCTCGTCGACCCGGACCGGGCCGGACGTCAGCCGCTGCCACGCCGCCTGCACCGACCGGGGTAGGGCCGGGCCGGCCAGCACCCGGGGCCGGAGGAAGTCGTCGAGCAGGTTGAACCGCGCGGACCAGCCGGAGGTCGCGGCGAGCCGTTCGGTCAGCAGGCCCACGTCCCGGCCGAGCAGGTCGGTCGCGCTGACGCTCGCGTTGGCCAGCAGGCGCAGCGGCATCCCGAACAACGCGTGCGCCGCGAACGGTGTCAGTGCGATCGTGATCCCCCGCGCACGTCCGCCTTGCGACACGAGCAGGGGGCGGTCGCGCAGCCCGAGGACCGGCGACGGCGGCAGCGTCCGCACCGGCGCCTCGAGGTCGAGGACCACCGTGATCGCACCCAACGGCGTCACCCGCCACGGCATTGCGTCCGCGTCGGGGAAGTCGTGAGCCGCGTACGTCAAGACTCCCGGGACGCGCGAAGCCCCGAAGACGTGCCGCCCCTGCGCTCTCGTGACCTCCCCGCGTGGCACGACGAGCGACCACTCCGTCATGCCGCCATCTTACTTTCGTCCAAGACTGCCGGGGCCTCGCGAAATAGCGTCCCCGTCATGAAGGGCATCGGCAGGTTCAAGAATCCCGAAGCGCAGCGGCGCTACTTCGACGTCTACGAGCGCGCGATGCGGCAAAATCCGCCACCGGACGAGGTGTACGACGTCCCGTGCCGCCACGGCACCACCCGAGTCTACCGCTTCGGCGCCGGCGAACACCCGATCGTGCTCCTGCCGAGCCTCATGGGCACCTCCGCCTGCTACGCACCGCTGATCCCCGGACTCGCGCAACACGGCCCGGTCTACGCCGTCGACACGCTCGGCGAGGCCGGGCGCAGCGTGCAGACCGCGCCGTTCACGAGCATCGGCGATCGCGCCCGGGGCCTCGACGACGTCCTGACCGCGCTCGGACTGCGCGAGGTCCACCTCGTCGGAGGATCGACCGGCGGCTGGCACGCGGTCAACCAAGCCATCCACGCCCCGGCCCGGCTCGCCGCGATCTCCCTCCTCGACCCCACCACCGTCAGCGCCAAATTCTCGCCCGCCGTCCAGTGGCGCGGCCTCACCTCGGCGGTATTGAACCGCGACAGCGCCTGGCGACGCTTCCTGATCTGGTCGGCGGGACAGGACATCTTCGACCAGCCCGCCGCACAAGTCATCGTCGCCGGGATCCGCGCCTACCGCGCCCAGATCCCGTTCCAGACCTGCCCGAGGGAGGAAGACCTGCGAGCGATCCAGGTGCCGGTGGTGGCGCTGTTCGGCGGTCGCAGCGTCGTCCACGATCCGGCCGCCGCCGCGGCGAACCTCCGGAGACTCCTCCCCCATGCCGAGGTCGACGTCCTACCCGAAGCCGGGCACTACCTGTACCTCGGGCCCAACGATCGGCAGCGGATTCTCGAAGTGATCAACACTGCCCGCCTTCGATGACCAGCAGTCCGGCGTGTCGCGCTGCGGATGGCCGCAGAAACCGACGAGTGACGCGGTGGGCATCGACACGAGCGGCACCGCCGAGCGATCCCGAGCCCGGACGTTCGCCGTGCTCGCCGAGGACCGGCGAAAGTCCCTCCGCCTGGGGAACTCGGACTCTCCAGCGGGGCGGCACGCGAGTGGCAGGGTCAAGCCGACTACTTCACGACTCGACCAGGCAGGCCCGCCATGGAACGTGGACTTCCCGACGACTTCACCGTCAAAGCCGCGGTGGCGATGGCCATTCGCGCGCCATCGGTGCACAACTCCCAGCCGTGGTGGTGGGCGGTGGGCGCCCGGTCGCTGCACCTGTATGCCGATCCGTCCCGGCAGCTCGCGCAAACCGACCCGGACGGACGCGACCTTCTCATCGGCTGCGGTGCCGCCTTGCACCACCTGCGAATCGGCTTCGCCGCGCTCGGCTGGCAGGCCGACGTGCACCGGCTTCCCAATCCCGCCGAACCCGACCACCTCGCCGCGGTCGAGTTCCGGCGGAGCGAGCCCAGCGCATCGGAGGTCGCGCTCGCCGCGGCCATCCCGCGGCGCCGTACCGACCGCCGCCGCCACAGCGCGTGGGAAGTCCCGCGCGGGTACCTCGAGTCGATCGCCGAGGCCGTGGCCGACGAGGGCGTCGTCCTGCGCGTCGCCGAGAACGCCGAGCGCCACTACCTGGTCGCCGCGATCAGCGAAGCGAACCGACGCCACCAAGCCGATCCCGCATACCGGGTCGAACTCGCCGCCTGGAGCGGCCGGCGGGCAGCCCCCGACGGCGTCCCGTCGAGAAACACGCCGGTCCCTGACGTCACGCCGGGGACGCTGCCTACCCGGCGGTTCGCCGACCCCGAGCTCGCCGAACCGGTCGGCGCCACCGGCGAGGACGACGGGACCGTGCTCCTGGTGCTGAGCACGGCATCCGACGACCGGATGTCCCGCCTGCGCGCGGGGGAAGCGACCAGTGCGGCCCTGCTGACGGCGACCCGACTCGGGCTCGCCACCTGCCCGCTGACGGAGCCGCTCGAACTGCCCGACGTCCGGCGCACGGTGGAGAACAAGGTCTCGTCCGGCACGATCCCGCAGATGGTCGTGCGCCTCGGCTGGGCGCCCGTGAACGCGGACCCGCTGCCCGCTGCCCCCCGCCGCGACCTGCGGGACGTGCTGATTCCTCTCGGTACGGCCGAAGCGCCCTTCGGCGCCGGCCACTAGGAGCACTGATCTGAGCGAGGTGGACAAAATGCCGTACTGGCATTACGGATCGACAGCCGGCTGGGTCGTTCCGGCGCTGGTCATCGTCGGGCTGCTCGTGGTGCTGGCCGCCGCCGCGATCGTTGCCGCGCTGCTGATCCGGCGCACTCCGAAGACCACATCGGTCGAAGACCGCGCCATGAGCATCCTGCGCGAGCGATTCGCGCGTGGGGAAATCGATCAGGAGGAATACGAGCGCCGCCGCACGGCGCTCGGGCCCTGACGCCCGGGGCGGAACAGGTCACCGTCGTGAAGGGACTTCCCATGACCGTACGAGGCGGTCGCAGAGCACCTCGCCGCCGTCGCCCGCAAAGTGATCGTCTCCGCGCCGGGCAAGGGCGTGGACGCGCCGATCGTGCTCGGCGTCGACGAAGGCACCTACGATCCGGAAGCGCACCACGTGATCCACACCGCCAAGGTATTCGGCTGGTACGACAACGAATGGGGCTACGCGTGCCGCACCCTCGAGCTCGCCGAGCTGGTGGGCCGTGAACTCACCCGGCGCTGACCGCGCCCGCGGCCGCAAGTGGGCCGATCTCTCCGCCGCCGAACGCCGCGTCGTCGCCGGCGCGGCCGTGGTCCAGGCCACGCTGGCCACGACGGCGTGGTGGGACCTCGCGCACCGGCCGGCGGATCAGGTTCGCGGGCCGAAAGCGTTGTGGGCGGCGGTGATCGCCGTCAACTTCGCCGGGCCGCTCGCGTACTTCGGATGGGGCCGGCTGCCAAGGACCTCCGCGGAGAGGACCTTCGGCTCCAGAGTCATCCACCGTCGCGCACGACACTCGGAGTGATCGACGAACGGAGAGATCATGTCCATCAAACCCGAGCACGAAAAGCCTTCCGACACAAAGGTTCCCACGCCTCACGAGCCTCGGCGGCCCGCGCCGCCCCGCCACCGCCGGGCCGGCGGCGGCCGTGCTCTGGCCCTGCTGCGGATCGCCATGGGCCTCGTCTTCCTGTGGGCCTTCGCCGACAAGCTGTTCGGCCTCGGCTACTCCACTGCCGCCGCGGGTGCGTGGATCCGCGGCGGCTCCCCCACCCGCGGCTTCCTGGGCTCCGTCGACGTGGGTCCGCTCGCCTCGACGTTCCACGCCTGGGCCGGCGCGTGGTGGGCCGACTGGCTCTTCGTGGCCGGCCTGCTCGGCATCGGCATCGCGTTGCTGGCCGGGATTACGCTGCGGATCACCGCCGTCGCGGGCACGGTCCTGCTTCTGCTGATGTGGGCCGCCGAATGGCCTCCGGCGCGGTTCACCGTCGCCGGTGAGGCGACACACTCGACCCACCCGTTCCTCGACTACCACATCGTCTACGCACTCGTCCTCGTCGCACTCGCCACGACGCTCGCCGGCAACACCTGGGGGTTCGGCCACCGCTGGGCCGCCTTCACCGGCGACCGCGCCTGGCTGCGCTGACCCGTCCACCGCGAGGAGGTGCCGGCGACGAGGTCCCCGACCGTGATAACCGAAGCTCTCACGCCGGCGCTGTTCTTGGATTGAGCCCCGCTTTCGCACGGCATCACCACGCGAAGCACGACGGCCACCGTCCGATCAGGACGATGGCCGTCAGCGGCGATGGTTGTCAGCAGCGGGGGTCAGGGGCGGTACGGCGACCGCCTGCCGAACCAGCCGCCGGCCACTGGCTCGTCCGGATGGATGTCGCGATCGTCGCGCTCGGACTTGAGATGCCCGCGCACTTCGACGACCCCGTCAACGCGGCGGACGGGCGCCTCGACAAGCGAAATCATGCCGTACCGCTCGACCGTACCGCTGAGCGACACGATCCCGTCCTGCACCGCGACGTACAGCGACCGAGGCTCCATGCACATCTCCTTCGCGAGCACCTCGTCGCAGACCTCCTCGCGGATGTCCTCGTCCGGGCGTCTTGAACGGGGCACCGAGCGGGACGCTCACGACGTCCGTCGTCATGACGGCACTCACCTTGCGCTGTCCGGTCATCGTCGGCTCCTCACAACAGCGGGCCGGGCTGGTAGGTCGCGACCGTGTCCGCCTCCGGAACCGGTCCCCGTTCCTCCGCCGTGCGCACCGGCACGACGACAACAGGGCAGCGGGACTCCTTGAGGCAGTACGCGGACACGGACCCGACGAGCAGCCGCAGCAAGCGGCCGTGGCCGTGGCTCCCGACGACGAGCATCGCCGCGTTCTGCGAGACTCGTACGAGGACCGGGCCGGGGGCACCATCGACCGGTTCCGCGCGGACCGGCACCGGGTCGGCGCCGGCGAGTGCGTCGGCGACGGACCGCTCCAGCTGCTGCCGATACCGGATTTCCATGCCCGGCAGCGACTGCGTCGCCGCCGACTCCAGATCGGCGGTCGGGTCGAAGCTCCACGCTCTGACTGCCACGACGCGGCGGCCGCTCGCCCTCGCCTCGGCCATGGCCCAGCGCAGTGCCGCGGCGCTGCCCGCCGAGCCGTCGACGCCGACGACGATGTCGTCCTGGTCTGCCGTGGTCACGGTGTTCTCCTCTCCCGACGGGAAACGACGGCGCCGGCGCGCACCTCGCCCCTCGTGCCATCGACCGCCACCAGAGTCCGGTCCGCGAGCACGCGGGTGGCGTCACCGGTCCCGACCACGCAGGGCACGCGCAGCTCGCGCGCGACCACCGCCGCGTGGCAAGTCATCCCGCCTCCGTCGGTCACGAGCGCGGCCGACCGGCGAATGGCGGGCACCAGTCCGGGTTCGTCATCGGCGCGGCCAGCACGTCGCCTTCGAGCAGCTGCGCGGCTTCGGCCGGAGCGAGCGTGCGGATCAGGCCGACCTCGCCGTCGGCCGGCAGCGCCCTCACGGACGGGTTCGCGGTCATGATTCTCCTCCGAAAACGTGATGGCGGGCGCGGCCGCCGCTCGGGCGATGTTCGGCAACGTCGTCCGGTAACCGATGCCGTGACGTCGTCCACGCGGCGCGCCCGGAGAACGGACTGCCTCCACAAGCGACACAGGCCGCGAAGATCGGGTGCGACAGGGCCGAGACGTCGCTTCACGAACCCGAACGGGCATGACCGCGGCTCTTCGGGACTCGTCCTGTCATCGCCGGCCCTGTCGCTCCACGGGCGCCGTGGCCAGCTCGCCGGCGATGGTCCGCGCCCAGGCCCGGATCATCGGCCAGTCACGGTTGTCGCCGTCCGGTACTCGTAACGCGGCGACCACGGCCCGCTCGGGGAAGCGCAGCTTCGCGCGCTCGATCCGGCCACCGAAAAGCCGGTGCTCGCGGGCGCCCGAAGCGACCAGCACATCGGAGACGTCCACCGGATCCTCGCCCGGGTGCGCCTGCTCCCCCGCCGGCCCGCTGGAAAACAGCCACACGGGGACGCGGCGCAGTTCCCCCTGGCGCTCGTGCACGAGGCGACGTGCGCTGTCGAGCCAATGCCCGAAGTAGACCGCGCTGCCGAGCACCACCGCGTCGTACCCCACGAACGACGTGACGTGCTCGGCATCGCGCACCTCGGTCTCCGCCGCGACACCGGTTTCCTCGAGCGAAGCCGCGGCCGTCGCGGCGATCTGCTCGGCGATTTCTCTCGTGGCCCCGTGTCTGGTCGCCACCACGACGAGAATCCTCATGGCAAGCCCCCTTTCGATCGACACTCCTCACCGTCGCGTCCCACCACAGCCCGCGGCAGGGCACGAAGTCACTTCCGGCGATGACGAAATCAGCCACGCACATACCGTCCGCTCCTAGCGCACGCGTTGGGGCGCGCCCAGCCTGGAAACTCCACACCCGCCCGAAGAGGAGGCACCATGACGGATTCCCACCCGCAGGCACCCGATCTGCTCGTCGACCGGTTCGCCCCGCACCCCCACTTCTCATTGGTGCGCCACGAGATCGTCGACGCACCGGTCAAAGAGACGTACGCGGCGGCACGCGACCTCGACCTGACGGATATCCACAGTGGTCTTCTGACGATCGCGGAGCGGCTTCGCGAGCTGCCCGCTCGCTGGCGCGACCGGCGGCATGGGCCGCCACGGCAGCCCACCCGCCTGACGGTCGACGACCTCGACAGCGGTTCCGACTGGGCGCTTCTTGGCGAGCACCCGGGCACCGAGTTCGCCGTCGGCGTCGCAGGGAAGTTCTGGCGCCCGGTCATCACCTGGCGCCGGGTCGACCCGGACGACTTCGCGGCTTTTTCCGAACCCGGATACGGAAAGCTGGTGATCACGTTCGGCGTGCGGCCTTACGGACTCCATCACAGCCTGCTGACCGTCGACTCCCGAGTGCAGATGACGGACCCGCAGAGCTGGCTGAAGTTCCGCCGGTACTGGCGAATCGCCCGCCCCTTCGCCCGGGCGGCCCACACCACGCTGGTGCGGACGATCTCCCGAGAGGCACGGGACCGGGCTCTGGCCGCCTACAGCCGGCCGGAATGAACGGCCGCTCGAGCCGTGTCCCGCCGCGACTCCGGGAACCGGCTCGGGGTCGCCCGTCAGCATCCGGACTCGGGTGCTGATTCGGGCACCACGTCCTTCTCGTTCTCCTCGATCGCGCGCCGTTCACCCACCAGCAGGTACCGGCGGATCGTAGTAGTGCGCCGGCCACGCGCGGAGACCTCGCGCCGCGCGTCTTCCTCGATCAATGCCTGTTCCTTCTCGTCCACGATGCTCCTCCTTCCCACTGCCGGAGACCTTCCCCCGAGGTTGGAAGCGGCCGTGATCGCGGCGCTGCGGCCGTACGTCGGCGGGCCCGGAGTCTTTGGTCCCTCCCTCCGGTGCGGTGCGGCCCTGCTCCGGGCAAGGCGCACAGCCGCACACTCGGGCGATGACCCACGCGCCGCTCCCGCTCGGCGGCGTACGCGTAGGCGCGGCGCCTTGCGGTTCCGGCCGGTTTCGCCGGCGTGATCGCCGTAGTGTGCTTCCACCGCCCGACCGAAGCGCCCATCGGTGCTCCTGCGGACCGGTGACGGGAGCGCCCGGGGACGCCGGACCTCAGCCGCGGCCGGACCCGGTCCGCCGGGCCTGGGCAAGGGACTCGCCCCACTCCCGAGCTCGTGCTCGTTCTCCGTCCACCAGCCGTGTTTCGCCGTCCACCACCTCGACGAAGAAGCTCGTCGCCGGAACCACCGGAGGATGGCCGAGGCGGCGCAAGAACTTGCCGGCCGCCCTCGCGGCGGAGCCGGTCAGCCATACCGGTTTGCGGAGCCTGGTGTCGAACGCGGCCGTGGTCGTTCCCGGAGGCAGGACGTGAAACCCGCCCAGCCACTCGCGCATCCCCGGCTCGTGCGTGCGAGTCCCGCCGGGAGCCTGCTCCACCGCCGCCTTGCGCGTCGACGGCCGGCTCAGGCCGTGGACGTGCGTCGGCGCGCCGACCACGAGCAGGTCGCACCCCATCAGATTGCGTGGCGCGAGGTCAACGGGGACGACCTCCGCCGAATCCAGCCCCTCCGCCACCGCTCGGGCGACCTCTTCGGTGTCGCCGAACATGGACTCGTACACGACGATCGCGTGCATCCCGGCCACCTCCTCACCTGTCGAGCCGAGCAGGCTCGTGGGTGATGCCTTCGATGTCCTCGGCGGCGACGTCCAGCAGCCGGTGCGCGAGCGCGCTCAGGGCCCGGGCGGCGGCGAGCTCGTCCCCGATCTCCGGGACGTCACGGTCAACCGGGTTGAGCCGCGCGGTGCCTGCCGCGTCGAGCGTCGCACCTGACCCGGTGTCCAGCCGGGCCGTGGCGTTCGTCCGCCCTTCGTTCTCGCTGAGGAACACTTCGACGTGCCATTGCCTGGTGTGCATGACTACCTCCTGTTCCACGCACAGTCCGGCCACGATCCTCGAACCCGCGTCGGCACGGGGTCGTCGATCGGTCGCCCCGAGCTCACGAGCGCGCTTTCCTGCTCACGAAGGCGAACCACTCCTGCTGCCACTTCCCCCTGCGGTAGCGGTTCAGTGCGAAGACAGCGATCCCGTAGACCAGCGCCAGTCCGAGGCACACCGCGAACAACAGCCCGGCCGCGGCCGCGGTCGCGTTCACGACGGCGGCGACGGCGCTCAGCGGCGGTTCGACCACGACGCCGGTGTGATCCACCCAGATCTGCACGGTATCGCCACGGTGGGAACCTCCGTTCGCTCCCACTTTCCCGACGTGACGGACGCCGTCGGCGGAGTCCCACGTCGCGTCGGTCGGCATCGGGCTGCCGACTGCGCCGCTGCGGCCACTCACGGAAATCGGCGGGCCATCCGCGAGGAGCATCGCCGTCACCGGCGCGCGCTCGGCGAGTTCCCGCACCGAGACCGCCTTCTGCGAAGCGTAGACCGACGAGCCGACGGCCGCCGAGAACGGGACCGCGGCGAGGGCCACGAGGATCACCACGAGCACCAGACCGGCCTGCAGCCGGTCCGAAGTCCGCGCGACGGAGCCGCGAGTGGGAACGAGCAGGTGCCACCACCGCGGCAAGCGGTTCGCCGACGGAACCATGTCTCGCGCCTTTCGTTTCGACGGACCGGTCCGCTCTTCAGCATGGGCCGCGCGCCGGCTGGTCCGAAGAGGCCTTCTGCCCGATTCGCCGGGTCACCGGTCCTCGGCGCGCGCCCCGCCCGGCGGCCGGCCGGGGACCAAAGACCCTTGGCCCGCCCGGGCCGCCGGCATCAAGGTCGGACGAGGCACCCACACCCGGCCGCCGGAACGGAGAACGCCATGCGAACGCGTGACATCATGACGACCCCCGTGATCAGCGTGACTTTCGACGCTTCGCTCGCCGAGGCCGCTCACCTGATGACGCGACAGGGCTTCACCACCCTGCCCGTGGTCACCCGTTCGGCCAAGCTCGTGGGCCTGATCAGCGAACGGGACCTCGTCCAGGCCGGCTTCCCCGGCGACTCGGCCACCGGGGACCCTGACACGGGCGTCCTGCTCGGCCGCCACCGCACCGTGTCCGCGGTCATGCGCACCCCGGCCCCGACCGCGACCCCAGACCTCGACGCCAACGCGCTCGCGCACCGCATGACCGAATCAGGTGTGCGCGCGCTGCCCGTGGTCGACGACAACGGATCGCTGGTGGGCATCGTGACGTATCAGGACCTGCTGCGCGTCCTGCCCGCCGAGGAGCGGTCTTCATAAGACACCGAGTCCGCACCAGGTGGTCAGCGAGCAGGCACATCAGGGGCGCGCACGGTCGTCACCTCCGCCACCGGACACCGCGCCGTCGTCCGCGCCGGCAAGCCGTGACCGAGACGCGGCAACGTATGCGGCCGGCCGGTGCCGCGGAAGAGGTCGAGCAACGGCGCCCGGGTGCCCCGCGCCTCGAACGGCTGCGACACGAACGACGTGGCGAGGCCTTCCGCGGTCGCGGTCAGCAGGACTCGTTGCTGCCGGGGATGTCCGGCGGCGGGCCGAAGGCGATCGCCGGCACCCCGTCCTGGCTGTCCGGATCACGGCCCGTCCGCTGAGCGGCTTCAGCGCGGAACTCGGCGTCGAGCGACTGTTCGGCCTCCGCTCAGCGAACCAGCGCGGTCACCTTCGGGTATCGGCCTGACGCGTTGAGGAACTCCAGCACGCCCCCCTCACCGCGCGCGGCGGACTTGAGCCGGGCCCGTGCGACCGGCCTGCTCGACGAACGGGGGAAAAGCGCTGTGGTCATCATGGTCTCCTGGTCGAGCCGGCCCGGTTCAGTCCGGAAGCAGATCGGCGAGGAGGCGGCGAGGCGAAGGTGGCACGGGATCCACCGGGTGTCCGTAGCGGAAGATCACCTGTGGCAGTCCGGGCAGTTCCAACCGCTCGGCGAGCAGCTCGCGGAAGCCGCACAGGTGCAGCGGCTGGGTGAGGACCGACCCGGCGAGACCGCGCGCGGTCGCTTCCAGCCACGTCCGGGCGCACCCGGCGCCGGCGGCGAGGTGCTCGCGCCGGTTGTCCCCCTCGGTGCAGAAGACCAGGAGGTGCTCTGCTTCGAGCCGCGCGGTGAGCCTGGCGTCGTCCGGCACCGGCGTTTCGCGGCGCACCAGCCCCGCGGCAGGCAGCGATTCGGGGCCGAGCGCCGCCTCGGGCACGCCGTCCTCGGCGCCCGACGCGTGGGCACCGCTCGTACTCGCGGTCCACGCGCGCAGCTCACGCTGGTAGGCCGGGTCCGCCCGGAAGACCCGGGTGGCGAAACCGAGCATCGCTCCCAGTTCGCCGAGATGCCGTGGCACCACCGCGCGCACGCACGCCTCGCCGCCCGCCGCGGACACCGCCGCCTGGTCCACTTCGGACACAGGCTCGGCCGAGAACCAGCGGCGGTGGGTGCGCCGGCGCCCGATGGCGTGGTAGCGCGCGAGCTCGGCGTGGTCGGGGCTCAAGCCCGGCTCGGCGTGGATGGTGGCCACGACCGCACCATCTGCGGGGTACGACGTGGTGGCCGCCCGGCACAGCACCCGCGCGGCCACCTGCAGGTGCGCGAGCGCCGCGCCGCAGGACACCATGCGGTCGCGGCCCTCGGGATCGTGGTTCGGCAACGCCACGGAGGCTAGCTCGATCAGGTCGATGTCGCTGCTCCGGACGCGCATGCGCCAGGGTTGCGTGTTGTGGACCGACGGAGCCCGACTCATCGCCCGTGCGAGCACCACGATCTCGGAAGCGGCGAGCGCCTCCGCCTGTGCCGAGGTCCGCATATTTCACTCCTGTACCCGGAGACGGTCACTCCGGCGAACTCCATGCTCGCCGTCGTGCGGTCCCGCCGATGCGGCCCAAAGTCACCGCGCCCACGGCAGACGTCCTCGCTCGCACCGGCGACCTCATGCCCTGGCCCCCGCACGACCTCCTCGATGCCGCTCGACCCGCAACCCGAGGAAAGGCGTGTGCGATGAATCCGGCGAACCCGGCTTCCGGCCGCGACGATCGGCAGTGGCGGCTCCCCTCAGAGCGATGCGGCGCCGCGCCGGGTGCTCGGCGTTGCCGCCCAGCCCGATGACTCCGTTCACGCCGTGCTGGTGCGGCCGACGTAAACCCTGTTGCCGGGAACGTCTTTCGCGCTGCAGCCGCACCGTCGGCATCCCGCCGGTGCGTACGCCCCGCACGACGACATCGCGCGCATCCGCGCGGAGTTCCCGTCCGCCGCGGACGTCACTCTCGACGCCGCGGGGCGATCCGGCCACGGAGCTGATCACCGCGTCCACCGACGCCGATCTCCTCGTCGTCGGCGCACGCGGCGCCGGCCGCACGCCGGAACTGCTGCTCGGCAGCGTTTCGCGCGACTCCGTGCGCTATTCGCGCTGCCCGGTCGTGGTCGTCACGCCCGGGGCCGTGCGCCGTCTGGCCCCGGGCGCGTCCGCCTGACCGCTGCGAGACTCCAGACTCGAGGCAACGGCGCAGCCACTGAACCCGCACACCGCGGCCAGGGTACGAATCGAACGTGAACGTGCCGCCTACCGACTCCGCGCGGTCGCGCAGGTTACTCAGCCCGCTCGGCGCGATATCCACCGGCAGGTCCGCTCCGGCGTCGGCCACCGAGAGCACCCGTGGGGCAGCCTCGTTCGTCGAACAGCTCTTTGGGCCGGTACGACCGCAACCAGGTCTCCAGCGCACTGAGGTGCTCGGGATCCTCGCGCCCATGCGCGAGCGGCACCCGGTGGGCACGCCTGGTGCCCTCGCCCGGCTTTCCGTCCACAGTGGCCGGTCCGGTTCAGCCTGGGGTGAGCGCAGCACGATCATCGGCCAGGGCCGCCGGCCGCGACTTCGTCGCAGCGCCGCCGGGTCGGCCACGACCGCGTCGAGAGCGGCCGAACCGGTCACGAACATCGCGTCCAGGGCGTGGGTGAGGATCGCATGGTCGAGGTGGGCATAGACGAAGGTCAGCCCCGGCGAGGTCCCGAGTGCCCGGGCAGGCGCGGCTTCGCCTGCCCGGGCACGAGCGGCTCACGCAGCAGCGTGTTGCTCATGAGGCAGATCTGGCCCACGGCCAGGTAGTTCGCCGCTCGCCACTGTGCGTCGACCTGGGCCGGCTCGACCGGCGAAAGCGTCGA
The DNA here is from genome assembly GCF_040607795.1 of Amycolatopsis sp. NPDC005232. Lineage (NCBI taxonomy): Bacteria > Bacillati > Actinomycetota > Actinomycetes > Pseudonocardiales > Pseudonocardiaceae > Amycolatopsis > Amycolatopsis sp. NPDC005232. The sequence goes on from NZ_JBEXHL010000003.1 coordinate 254,289, forward strand.
GGCAGCGGCTTCGAGATCCGTCACCGCTTCGGCTCCGGCCGCACCACGAGCACGGGGCAGGACGAGTGGTGGATCAGCGCCTGGGCGGTCGAGCCGAGAAGCATGCCCGTGAAGCCGCCGCGGCCGTGGCTGCCGACCACCACCAGCTGTGCCCGGTCGGACTCAGCGAGCAGCGCGTGCCGCGGCCGGTCCTGGACCAGAGCCCGGCGGACCGCCACTTCGGGGAACTTCTCCTGCCAGCCCGCCAGCCGCTGGGCCAGCAACCGCTCCTCCGTCGGCTCGAGCGATTCCGGCTGGGGCATCAGGCGGGCCGTGCTGTCCGTGGAGTCGTACGTGACGTCGTTCCACGCGTGCACGGCCACGAGCGGCACACCGCGGAAACCCGCTTCCTCGAAGGCCGCCGCGATGGCGGCCTCGCTGTTCGGGGTGCAGTCCACGCCGACCACGACCGGCCCCTCCAGCGGAACCGGGCCATCGCCGTGCCGCCCACGGACCACCGCGACCGGGCACTCGGCATGGCTGGCCACGGTGGCGGCCGTGGAGCCGACCAGCATCCCGGCGAAGCCGCCGGTGCCGGTCCGGCCGACCACGATCAGCCGAACGCGCCTCGACAGGTCGAGCAGGGCGTTGGTTGAAGTCTCGAAGAGCACGCCGGTTCGCACGGTGAGCGACGCGTCCGCGGACAGAGCCAGCTCGCGAGCCGCGGTGACGAGGCGATCACCTTCCCGCCGAAATTGCTCGAACAGCTCGTCACTTCCGGCCAGGCCGCCACCGTAGTAGAGCGCAGCGCCCTGCAAGCAGTTCACGAGTTCCAGCTCGAGCCCCCGTCCGGACGCGAGCCGCGCAGCCCAGCGGACCGCCTCGTCCGCGCCTGCCGAACCGTCGACGCCGACCACCACGGTGTTGCTGTTGTGCGTTGTCATGACCACGGGTCCTCTCTCGACGAAACCGTCTCGGCACCGACGACGCCTGGCACAGCCAGGGCAAGCAGGCTCGCGACGTGGCGATCGGTCTCGTCGTCGTAGCGGTCGACGATCCGCACGACCCCCTCGTGGACCTCGACCTTCCAGCGACCGGTGCCGCCGTAGATCTCCAGCCGATGCCGCACGTCGGCGGAGATCGCACTGTCTTCCCGGGCGAGCACACGGACCACGTCACCACGCGTGACGATCCCGACCAGGCGGCTGCCGTCGACGATCGGCATCGCGCGGATCTTGGCGTCGACGAGGGCCTGGCAGAGATCGGCGACGTCGGTCCCCGACGACATCGCGGTGACCGGCGTGGTCATCACCTGCTCGACCGACGTCTCCGCCACCGAGGGGATTTCCGGGCGCTGATGGGCCGACCGCGCGTCGGCCGGGATGCGCCCGCGGATCAGGTCGGCTTCAGTGACGATGCCGATGAGGCGTTCGTCGTCGTCGACCACCGGCAGCGCGGTGAACCGATGTTCGGAAAGCACTGCGGCCGCCTCCTTCGCCGGTGCCCACGGGTGCACCGTCACCACCGGCGCGGACATCAGATCTCGTGCACGCATGGAGTTCGCCCCTTCCGTTCGCTGCACCGAAAGTAACCACCGGGCAAGGCCGGCGACGCCGGTCCGGAGTCACCACCGCGAAGGACCAACGTCACCGTCTGCGAGCCGATCCGAGTCCCCGGACCACGGCTTCCCGCACCGCCGGTACTGTGCCGGTTCCCGCCACGACTGTCCACAAGAGACGTTTCCCGCCGCACGGGTTCGTGGATCCCAATCACCGCGGACCGGACCGCACGCCGCCCTGAGGGCACGGCGCGAACACCGTCTCCGGCACGGCGAGCGCCCTGGGCGCCGTCGTGCTGCGACGGTTCATGACGGTCGTCTGCCCGGGCGGACGACCGCGACCGGGCACGCGGAGTGCACGAGCAGCGCTTGGCTGGTGGAGCCCAGCAACATCCCGGTGAACCCGCCGCGGCCACGGCTGCCCACCACGACGAGTTGCGCGTCCGCTCCGAGCTCCAGAAGAGTCCGGACCGGCCGTCCTCGGACGACCACGACGTCGATCGGGAGGTCGGGGAATTTTTCGCGCCAGGGCGCGAGCTGCTCGTCGACCCGCCGTCGTTCGGTTGCGGCGACGTCCTCCGGGCGCGTGCCCGCTGCCCGCAACTTTCCCTCCGGCGTGATCTCGTTCCAGGTGTGCACCGCCACGAGTGCGGTGCCGCGAGCCGCGGCTTCTTCGCACGCGTAACCCAGAGCGTCGTTGCTGTCGGGAGACCCGTCGAGCCCGACAAGCACTGGGCCGGCCACCGGCGGCGGGTCGTCCGGCCGACGCCCGCGCACCACGACGACCGGGCACGGTGCGTGGGCGGCGAGTGAGACCGCGGTCGAGCCGATCAGAAGCCCGGTGAACCCGCCCAGCCCGCGCGAGCCCAGCACCACCACTTCGGCGTCCGCACACTCTCGCAGCAGGACTCCCACCCGACCGCCCTCCACGACGGCCCGCTCGATCCGCACCGACGGCCACTTCGCCAGCACAGCCCCCTCTGCCTCGGCCACCCCCGACTCGGCGAGGGACTGGAAGCCTTCGCGCACGGCTGTCACAGCCATGCCCGAGACTCCCGGCGAGGGAACCACGTACGCCTGCACGAGTCTCAGCAACGCGCCCCGGCGCACAGCCACCTCGGCGGCCCAGACCGCAGCGTGCAGAGCCGAAGCCGAACCGTCCACGCCGGCCAGCACCACGCGGTCGTCACGCCGGGACACGGTGTGCACCTCCGCCCGACTGCCGCAGCGCCCGCAACCGCTCGAACCGCGCACGGTCCACTTCGTCACGCGCGGTGATCTCCGCTTCGGTCAGGACGATGGCGTCCGGGCCGGGGAACACGGTCGACACGTGGTCGTCGGCCGGCCAACGGACACTGAACGGAGGGGTGCCGTCCGGCCCTCCGACGGCGAAGATCCGGCCCCGCTGTTCGGGCAGGTCGACTCGAACTCCCTTCACTACGAGCCAGTCGCCTGGTCGTGCCTGCATCACTCCTCCTCGAGATCAGGTTCGGCGCCGGGAATCGCGGCCGCGCAATTCAGTTCTTGCCGGCAAGTTCCACCGCGGTGACGCCCTCGACCGTTTTCGCGAGAGCGGCGACGAGCCCTCGTTCGGCTTCGTCGGCGAAGATGCCCCGGACAGTCACCAGACCTGCAGTGACGGAGACAGACCACAGGTCGCGGTGCCCCGTGTAGTCCTTGAACAAGCCGCGGACCTGCGCGGCGATGGCGTCGTCGTGCCCCACGAGCGGGCGCAGCAGGTCTCGCCGGCTGACAATCCCCGCCAGACCGCCCGCGTCGACGACCGGGATGCTGCGCAGCCGGTCGACGAGCATGCGGGCGGCGATGTCGCTGACATCGGTGTCAAGCTCGACCACGACGACCAGCCTGGTCATCACGGATTCCACGAGCCGGCCCGGCGCGACCGGCTCTCCGGTCAGCACCCCGCTCAGCGCGTCGGCCTCGGTGAACGAACCGACGACGCGGTTTTCCTCGTCGACCACGGGCAACGCGGCGATGCCGTGCTCCATGAGCAGCACGATCGCCTCCCGCACCGGCGTCGCCGGCCCGACCACGACCACCGGCCGCGTCATGATGTCCCGTGCGCGCACGGCTCTCCTCCTGATGTCTCAATGAACGACGGCGACCGGGCACATCGCGTGAGCGAGCAACCGGTTCCCGGTCGAGCCGAGCAGACCGCCCGACACCGACCCCCGGCCGCGACTGCCGATCACGAGCAACTGGGCGTCCTCGAAACCCAGCAACGCGCGCGCAGCCGAGCTTTCGCGGATTGCCCGAGCCAGGATCGTGACACCGGGGCCGGTCCGGGCAAGGTCGTCGCCCCGGCGTCGGAGCGCTCGCTCTTCGCCCTCCGCGGCCGCTTTGACCAGTTCCGGATCATCGAGCAATCCCTCGTGCCACGCGTGCACCAAGATCAACGGCACCTGGCGGGCGCGGGCGGCCTCGACCGCGAACTGCAGCGTGCGACCGTCACCGTCACCGACAACACCCGCAACCACCGGCCCGCCCGGCTTCTCGCGGCCGCGCACGATCACCGCGGGGCAGCGCGCGCTCGCGGCGACTCGCAACGCCACCGACCCGATCGAGGCTCCCCGCAGCCCGCCGATTCCGTGCGAACCCAGCACGATCAGCGCTGCCTCGTCCGACAGCCCGACGAGCAAGTCGGCGGCGAGCCCGAGCCGGACCAGGTACTCGATACGCACGCCCGGCGCGGCCTCCTGCGCGACCTGCGCGACTGGATCCAGCGGCGGGCGCCCTCCAGCAGCAGCGGTTCTTCCCACGACCGTTCGCGGCCGCTGAGGTCGGCCGTGTCGAACAGCCCGGCGTGGAACAGCTGGAGCACGCTATCCCGGCGGACCGCTTCTTCCGCCGCCCACCGGGCGGCGGCCAAAGCCGCCTCCGATTCGTCGACACCGACCACCACCGCGGCGCGGGCTGTCGTTCCCGTCACGACGTGTCTCCGTTCCCGCCACCTCAGACCGGTGACTCACTCCACCGTCGCTCAGCCGCGATGAGCACGGTCAGGGGAGGAAGTCCCTTCCGGGCGGGACGAAAGCGCGGAGTGCTTCATCAGCGTCGCCGCGTAGTCGGGGACCTCGCGCTGCAACCGCCGGTCCGTCCGCGCGTACCCGCCGTCGCTCGGCCGCGGCGGAATGGTCACGGCTTCGCGCGGGATCTCGCGATACGGGACGCCGGCGAGCAGGTGCGCGATCATGTTGATCCGCCCGTGGCGCTTCTGGTCGCTGTCGACCACGTACCACGGTGCTTCGGGGATGTCGGTGTGCACGAACATGTCGTCCTTCGCCCGGGAGTAATCCTCCCACCGCGACACCGATTCCAGGTCCGTCGTGGACAGCTTCCAGCGCCGGAGCGGGTCGTCGATCCGCGCCCGGAACCGGCGCTCCTGCTCGTCACGGCTCACCGAGAACCAGTACTTGTGCAACAGGATGCCGTCGCCCACGAGCAGACGCTCGAAAATCGGGCACTGCTGCAAGAACCGGTGGTACTCGTCAGGTGTGCAGAACCCCAGCACCCGCTCCACGCCCGCGCGGTTGTACCAACTGCGGTCGAACAGCACGATCTCGCCGGCGGCGGGCAACAATTCCACGTACCGCTGGAAGTACCACTGCGTGCGCTCCCGCTCGGTCGGCTTCGGCAATGCCTCGACCCGCGCCACCCGGGGATTGAGGTGCTCGGTCAGCCGCTTGATCGTGCTGCCCTTCCCCGCCGCGTCACGGCCCTCGAACACCACGACGAGCCGCGCGCCCTCCGCGCGCACCCACTCCTGCAACTTCACCAGCTCGATCTGCAGCCGGGCGAGCTCCTTCTCGTAAACCGCGCGCGACAGCCGCGCCGCGGGGTGCTTTCCGGTCATCGGGTCACGTCGTCCCACACGAAGTCGAGGCCGTTGCACACCTCGACCACCCCGGACACCGCTTCGATGCGACTGGTCACGGACGCGATCTCGCTGCGCTGCTCGACCCGGCCCGCCACCGTCACCACACCGGAGTGGACCATCACCCGCGCACGATCCGGCCCGATCCGCAGGGATTCTCTCAGCAGGACCGTCACCTCGCGGGCGATCTCGGAGTCCGAGCGCGAGATCAACCCGACGAGGTCGCGCCGCGCGACAACGCCCACCGGCCGCCCGGCGGCGACAACGAAGAGCCGTCGCAGCCCCGATTCGGCCAGCCGCGCCGCGACGTCGGCAACCGGCGCACCGGCAGCCACGGTCAACGCCGGGCTCGTCATCACGTCCCGCGCCGTTCGCGGCGGCCACGCGTTGCGGCGCCACCAGCCGCGACGGCGATCCGAACGCAGCAGCGGCAGCAAGTCCCGTTCGGACACCACACCGGCGATCGCACCTTGGCGATCGACCACGGCCACCGCGCTGATCCCGCGGCGGACCAGGACGTCCGCGATCTCCTTGACCGGGGTGTCCAGCCTCGCGCACACCGGACTGGGCGTCATCACCGCGGCGACGGGTGTCGTGCTCGTGTTCATCGTTCCTCCCCTGTCGAGGTTTGTCCGTTCCGCTCCCTGCTGACCACCAGCACGGGGCAGTCGCCGTGGTGCAGCAACGCGTGGGTGGTGGAACCGAGCACCATGCCCGTGAAGCCGCCTCGCCCGCGGCTGCCCACGATCACGACGGCCGCGTCCTTGCCGTATTCGATCAGCCGGTCGCTCGGCCGGTCCCGCTCGACGACGAGCTCGACGTCGACGTCCGGAAAGCGTTCGCGCCGACCGGCCAGCCGCTGAGCGAGCGCGCGCTCTTCCGCTTCGCCGACGTCGATCAGTGGGGTCGCGCGGCTTTCCCCGAACGCTCGGCCGCTGCAGCTGTCCTGCCACGCGTGCAGGGCCACCAGCCGGGTGTGTCGCCGCGACGCCTCCTCGAACGCCCATCCGATCGCGGCGTCGCTCGTCGGGCTGCCGTCCACGCCGACGATGACCGGCCCGTCGACCCGCGTGGCGCCACTGCCGCGGACGATCGCCACCGGACAGCCGGCGCGGGCGATGAGGTCGGCATCAGGTGAACCCGCCAGCAAACCGGACAGTGTTCCGGTGGGCGGGCCCAGCACCAGCAACAGCGCGCTCTGGGAGGCCTGCCGCAAAGCGGCCTCGACGCCGACGCCGCTCGTCTCGGTGGTGATCGACACACCGGGCTCGGCCGCCGCCAGCTCGTCACGCGTCGTCCGCGCCACCTTCAGCGCGAGCGCCTCCTTGGCCGCGCGCCACTCGGCGCCACCGACGGACGGACCGTCGACCCCACTCACGGTGAGCACAGTCAGCGACGTGCGCCACCACGCGGCTTCCCGGGCAGCCCAGCGAGCAGCCACCGCGGCCGGTTCGCTGCCGTCGACACCCACGACCATGTGATCGATCACGACCCGCTCCCCCGCTGCCCGATCAGGACTTCACCCAGGCCCCTGCGGACGCTCGGCGGCGCGATGCGCGACGTACGGCCCAGCCGCATCAACGCCTGCGGGAAACCGGGCAAGCCGCGGTCCTCGCACAGCGCCGATCGCACCTCCGGCACGTGCAGCGGCTGCGTCAGCACCGCCACCGCCAGCCCGCGCGCGATCGCCTCGAGCCAGCACTGCTCCAGCGCGTAGCCCGCGTGGACGTGATCGGTGCGGCCGTCATCGGTGGTCAGGAAGAGCAGGAACGTCTCGCCCGCCAGCCTGGATCGCAAGACGGGCAGCTCCGGTAGGTCGGTGGTGCGTCGGACCAGCCCCGCCCACGGGAACTCCCCGCCCGGAACCACGGTGCGGCCGAGCCCCGCTCCGTGACGATGGCTCGCTTCGTCGCGAATCGTCCACAAGGCGATCTCACGTTGGTACGCGCCGTCGTCACGGATCGCGCGCGCAGCGTGGTCGAACAACGCCGCCAGCTCACCGGCGTCGGGCAGCGGCACCGCCTGGGCTCCGGTCGTCACCGCGGCCCGCGCCACCTGCTCGGCCAGCCTCCGCCCCACGGGCGTTCCGGTGAACCGTGCCCGCTGACTGCGCCGGGTAGTGGTGGCGGAAAACCGCTTCAGGTCCGCGTCGGACGGCTGCGCCGGGACTGTCGCATCGATGCGCGCCACCACTTCCGGATGGGCCGTGTCGGGCAGGATCGTGACGTCCGCCCGCCGGCCGAGCACCCGCACCGCCAGCTCGAGGTTCGCCAGTGCCGCCCCACACGACATCACCAGGTCGCGCCGATCGGGATCGTGCCGCGGCAACGCGACATCCGTCCGCTCGCGCAGCACGACCGCTCGCCCGACCGGCTCGACCGTCCAGGGCTGGGTCTTGTGCACTGACGGCGCGCGCAGCACCGCGCGGCCGAGTACCTCCACTTCGGCGCCCGTCCAGGCACCAGCCCGCGGTCCGGGTGCCGGATCGGCTTCGCTGGTCACGGCTTCTCCTGAAGGTGTCGACTGGCCCGACTCCTCAGCTAACCGCCGGCACCGCGTTCGGCGCGCCGGCCACAAGGCATCGCGGCGAAGGACCAACGTCACCGAAGCGGCGATCGAACCTCTCGACCCGCAGCGAAACTCGCGGGCTCTCGCTCCGCACCTCTCCGCCGCGCATACCTGCAGACCGCCGCACAGACCGATACGTCCCCAGCCAAAGGAGACGGTTCCTCGTGACATCGTCGGCCACCCGCACCGCAGATCACCGTGCGACCTCGGCCCTCGATCAGCGGTGTTCCTTCTACCGCAGCGAATGTCGGCTGTTCGCCGCCGTCGACGAGCCGACCCGACGGATCCTCACGCCGGTCGGTGGACTCGTCGGAGCCGTGGTCATGCCCCGCGAGTTCGGACACCGGGTGCCGCCGATGAGGCTGTGGCTGCCGGCGATCCAAAGCCAGGGTGCGTTCCAGGTGCCGCCGCCCATGGTCCAGTCGAGGCAGTTGCGGATGGCGTCGTCGTCGCGGTGGTGGGTCTCGTAGTCGTCGCGGATGCGGGCGGCGTCGGTGTCTGATCCGCCGAGGATGACGCTGGCGGACATCCGCACCCGGATCGTTCAGTTCTCGCGCGCGGCCGCGGCGGATTCGAACCCGGCGGCCTCAGCCGAGCGGAGCCCGAAAATCCCCAGTTTGAGGCCGGTGTCGGCGAATAGCGGCCCGCTCTCGTCGCAGGGCCTGCGGCAACGGCCTCCGACCGTTGACGGGAGCCGTCTGCACCCTCACCATCCGCGGCGGCCACTCCCCCAAGCATCCTCCTGCACCACCGCGACGGCAGCCGCGTCGCCGGCGGAGGCGGCTGACCCACCTCCTGCCCGCGGGCATTTTCCCACTCTGCAGCGTCCTGCCTGCCGCCGTCGCCGCAGACTTCTCGCTCTGGCGCGACATCCAACGCGAATGCGTCGCAGAACTCCTTTGCCACAAAGGGTTCGGCTGCACCTGCGCGGCGAGCGGTGGCACAGGTGCCGGAGGCCAGGACGGCGGCGAACGATGGTGGAGCCGGAATCGCCGATCCTGCCCGCGGCAGTCACGTCGCCGGCGGCAAGGGTGGTGACGGTGGCGCCGAAGGAGACGGCGGCGGCGGTGACCTGAGCTTGTCGTAGATGCGCGTGAGGTGGCTTTCGACGGTGCGGGGGCTGAGGAACAGCCGTTCGGCGATTTCGGGGTTGGTGTGGCCGTCCTGGACGAGGCGGGCGATCTGGGTTTCCTGGGCGGTCAGGGTGCTGTCGGTCTCGGTGCGGTGGGTGCGGACGGTCGCCCCGGTGGTGTGGAGTGCGCGGGCGGCGCGTTCGGCGAAGCCGGCCATCCCCATGGTGGTGAACAGGTCGTGCGCGGTGCGCAGCTGGTCGCGGGCGTCACCGCGGCGGCGTTCGTGGTGAAGCCACTCGCCGTAGAGCAGGTGCGCCCGGGCCAGTTCGGGCCGGACGCGGGTGCGGCCGAGATGTTCGATGGCGTCGCGGTAGGCGTGCTCTGCGCTAGGCCCGTCGGCCAGCAGCGCGCGCGAACGCGCCTCGACGCCCAGCGCCCAGTCGGTGCCGGCGGCCCGCAACAGGGGTGAGAACCAGGCCCATGTCTCGGCACCGGCGTCTCGCGTTCCGGTCCGGACGGCCGCCTCGATCAGCTCTGCCGCACCCCATTGGGAAACGAACCGCTGGCCCGGGTTGTCCGACTCGATGAGGCGCTGGGCTGCGCCGAGCGCGTCGTCGTAGCGGGCCAGCCCCAGATACAACACCACGCTCGTCCACGCCGTCGCGGCCAGCGCGATGCCCTCGCCCCGCGCGGCCGCGCCCGCGACGACCGGTTCGCTCAGGTCGTGGAACTCGGTCTCCCGCCCTTGCCAGGCCCTGAGCAGCAGGCCGCCGTAGGGCGGGAGCTCGATTCCGGTCGCCTCCGCGGCCGCTGCGCTCTCCTCGAGCAGCGGCGCGACCTCGGTCAGCTCGCCGTCGACCACCTGCGCGGACACGCGCGTTTGGAGGGCGAGGGGGAGCGCGGCGAGCGTGCCGGTGTCTCGGGCGATCTCAACGTGGCGGCGCGTGAGCACGTCGAATGTCTCGTCGTCCCACAGATTGCGGGCGGTGACCAGCGCGAACCACGTCCAGCGAAGGGCGTCCTCCGGGGCGAGGTCGGGGCTGCGAAACGCCACGAGCGCACGCTTCAGCGGCGCCACGGCGGCCGCGTATCCCTCCGTGATCTGCAGGATCAGACCGTCGAGCAACAGATCGAGCGGGCGCGGCGGCTCCGGGGCCGGGGGCGCACCCCGCGCGGCTTCCGCGACCTCCCGGATTCCCCCGCCGCTCGCCAGCGGGCCGGCGAAAGCCGCCGCCTCCAGTGCCCCAAGGAAGGTGTCGCGCGACAGGCGCGCGTCGAGTGGCGCGAGCCGGGTGGCGGCCTCGAGCAGCAGCCGCGGGGTGTCGCGGCCGCGCCTGGTGACCAACGCGATCTGGGCGCGCAGCAGCTCGCAGCGGGCACGGCGGAATTCGTCGGACGGACCCGCCTCGACAGTGGCCAGCAGTTCCAGCGCCGCGTCCGGCGCGCCGGCCTGCTGCTTGGCCTGCGCGGCGCCGAGCGCTCGCTCGGCCCGCTGGACGGGGTCGGGAGTCAGACGAGTGGCCCGCTCGAGAAACGCGGCAGCCGCGGCCATACCCCCGCGCGCCTGCGCCCGCCCGGCCGAGTTTTCCAGCTCGGCCGCGACCATCTCGTCCGGCCCCGCGGCAGCGTGGGCGCGGTGCCACGCCCGTCGATCCGGATCCTGCTCCGCGTCGGTGACCGCGCCCAGCGCGGCGTGTACGCGGCGCCGATCTTCGGAAGATGCGGCGCGGTAGACGGCCGAGCGCACCAGCGGATGCCGGAACCACGCTTGTGGATCGAAGCTGACCAGGCCCGTCTCCTTCGCCGGTGCCGCTGCCGTGATCCTGATGCCGAGCCGCTGGGCCGCGCGCCACAGCAGTACCGGTTCGCCGCTCTGCTCGGCGGCCGCGACCAGCAGCAGCAACCGCGTCTCGGCCGGCAGCGGCGCCAATCGCCGGTGAAAACTCTCCTCGATCCGGTTCGGCAGCCCCTCGATGCTCGGCAGCCCGAACCCACCCGCCAACTCGGCCGGGCTCAGCCCGCGCGGGAGTTCCAACAGCGCCAACGGATTCCCCCGCGTCTCGGCCACGACGCGGTCCCGCACCTCCGGGTCCAGCGGTCCCAGCGCTGAGCTCAGCAACTCCCGCGCCTCCTCGGCGGGAAGACCACCGACAACCAGGTCCGGAAGCCGCGCCAGCTCCCCGGTCTCCTGCGGCTCCCGCACGGCGAAGACCATGCCGACCGACTCCGCCGACAACCGCCGCGCCACGAACACCAGAGCCTGCACCGACGCCTGATCCAGCCACTGCATGTCGTCCACCAGACACACCAGCGGCCGCTCGTGGGCGGCCTCCGCCAGGAGGCTCAGCACGGCCAACCCGACCAGGAACCGATCCGGCGGCCTGTCGCTCCTCCCGATCCCCAGAACCGTTTCCAGCGCGACCCGCTGCGGCCCCGGCAATCGAGCCAGCCCGGCCAGCACCGGCGCGCACACCTGATGCAGGCCCGCGAAGGCCAACTCCGCCTCGGCCTGAGCCCCGGCCACGCGCATCACCCGACACCCCCGGGCGACCTCGGCGGCGTACTCCAGCAAGGCCGTCTTGCCCACGCCCGGCTCGCCACGCACCACCAGGACCCGGCTCTGGCCCGCGCGCACGTTTTCGACCAGCCGGTCGAATTCAACCCGCTCCCTGTGCCGGTCCCGCAGCATCTCGCACCACCGCTACCCGCTCCGTCGCCGCCCCCGCCGGCCTGATCGGACAGACCCCGCGGCGACCTCATCGGAGCCTCAAACATAACTCCGGCACCGCGCCCACGCCCGGTCGACCAGTTCCACGTTCACGACCGGGCGCTGTCTCAACGCGGACGTGAGCGCGTTGTCAACGAGCGGTAATCAGCCGACCGAGCGGATTTCGCGAGCATCGTCGAGATCCCACTCCAGTGCCTTATCGACATCGCCGGCCGCGCGGGTGCCGACTCCCACGCACTTGTTTATCGAAGGTCGGTGCGCGGGGGTGGAGCAGCAGAGCAGCGCCTGGCCTGCCGCCGACGACTCCAGCGGCAACGGCGCGTAGCCGACGGAGCCCGACAGGTCCGGCGTGCCGCACGTCTGGCACACGCCGGTGCGACAGCTCCAGCGCGCCGGCACGTCGCACGCGTCGGCGAGTCCCAGCAGCGTGCTGCCTGGGAACGGTGCCGAAATGCCGCTGCGGGCGAACGTGAGGACCGGCCCGGCGCCGGGCGGCCCGGCCGGTGGGTGCAGCGGCCGGGGTGATCCGCCCGACGAACCCGGGGATGATGGCGTCGAGCGCGCCGAACAGCTCTGTGTGGATGTGCGTGGAGTCGAGCCCGGCCGACGTCAACGCAGCGGTCATGTCGGTCACGAACGCGGCCCGGGCCCGCCGTGCGCGTGGCTGGTCGCTCCGAACAGCTGCGGTTCGGGTGGGCGCCCGCGAAACACGGCGGAAGCAACGTGCTTCGCGGTCGCCGAGTCCGGTCGGCGTCGGGGCGGCGGGTGGTCGAGATCGCCGCATGAAGCGGCGAAGGAGTCCGGCCCTCGCAGCGTTCGGCCTGCCGGGGTCAGAGGTGGGTCAGTTCAGTTTGCGCGTGTCCGAGGGCAGGCCGCCGCCCGCGTACACGTCCTCGGCGAGCTTCGCGAGGGCGGTGAGCGCCACATTCTGGCTCCACGGACCGTAGGACACCCGTGAGACGCCCAGTTCCTGCGCACGCGCCAACGGGATCGAGCCTGGGATGCCGATCAGGTTGACCTTGCGCTCGCCGAGTGCGTCGACCAGGCGGGCCACCTGGTCCTCGTCGAGCAGGCCGGGCACGAAGAAGTTCGACGCACCGGCCGCCAGGTAGGCGCGGCCGCGGGCGATGGCGTCGGCGAGCACCTCGTCGGGGTCGCGGTCGCCGGCCTTCACGAAGGCGTCGGTGCGGGCGTTGAGCACGAAGTCGACACCCGAGTTCTGGGCGGCGGCCACGGCGGCCTCGACAGCCTTCACCGAGTCGGCCAGCGGCTTCATCTGGTCCTCGAGGTTGCAGCCGACGGCGCCGACGTCGATCGCCCGCGCCACCGTGCCGCCCGGGTCGCCGTAGCCGGCCTCGAGGTCGGCGGTCACCGGCAGGTCGCCCGCGACTCGCACGATCAGGGCGACCTCGGCGATCATCTCGTCGCGCGGGATTTTCTCGCCGTCGGGGTAGCCGCGGGAAGCCGCGATCCCGTGGCTGGGTGTGGCCAGTGCCTTCGTCCCGGGCGTCTCGGCGACGACCTTCGCCGTGATCGCGTCCCAGACGTTGACGACGAGCAGCAGTTCCGGGGCCGCGTGCAGCTCCTGCAGCAGCGTGGCCTTGTCGCCGGTGGAAGTCATGCCGGTCAATCTATCCGGTCAATCCTCCGGCCGAACGGCAAGGACGATCCCGGCCGACGTTCACTGACTGGCATCAGGCATCGCGGGAGTCGCGCAGCGCCTGGCAGAGTCGGGTCGTCGCTGTCACGCTGCCCGTGGTCAACCGGGAACTGAGCTGGTGAGCACAGCCGACGCCGCTCCGCGAGGTGTCCCGGCGTGCGGGCGAACCTCGTGCTGCGGCCGAGTTCGAGACGGCCGACGCGTGCGCCGATCACATCCGCACGTACCGGGCGATGTCTTCCCGGAACTCGGTCAGGGCCTGTTCGGTGAGGGTGGGCCGGGTGTCGGTGATGGCGGCGAGGTAATCCTCAGTGCCGGCGGGGGCGCCGCGGCCGTGGACGACATCACGTTCGAACGCGGCCTGGGCACCTTTGCGAGCGGCGAACTCGATGTCGGCCGGGGTGAACATCTCGCTCGCCGCAACGAGCCGCTCCAGCTCGACACCTCCGGCAGCGGGGCCGAGGTACCGCCGCCAGATCGCCGCCCGGGCCGCCGGGTCCGGGGGACCGACCGGAAGAACGTAGTCGAACCGGCCCGGGCGCAGGAACGCCGGATCGAGAGAGCGGACGGAGTTAGTGGCGCAGATCAGCAGGCGGTCGTCGTGGTCGCGGAAGCCCGGGATCAGTTTGAGCAGCTCGTTGGTGACTCCGTGGCCAGGATCGACGGCCAGCCCGGACCGGACGCCGGCGATCTCCTCGACTTCGTCGATGAACAGCACAACGGTCTCGAGGTCGGCCAGGTCGGCGAACGTGTCCCGCAGCGAAGTGGCCAAACCTCCGGCTCCCGACGACGCGAGCCGGGAGGGGAACAGCTCCACGAACGGCCACTCCAGCCGGGAGGCGACCGCTTTGGCGAAGCTGGTCTTGCCCGTGCCCGGCGGGCCGAAGAGGATGACCGCCTTCGGCGGCACGACGCCGTACCGGTCCGCCAGCACGGGCTTGGCCAGCGGCAGCACGATCCGCCGCTCGATGGTTTCCTTCTCCCGCTCCATCCCGGCGAGATCGGTCCACAGTCCACGCGGGAGAACCCGCCCGCCGAGCTCCGCGAGCAGGCCCGCGTCGCTGGCGCCGAGGTGCTCGAGCTTTTCGTAGAAGATCAACCCGGGGCGAGCCGGATAGCCGGAGTTTTCCAGGGCCGCGGTTCCCGTCGCGCCGGGCGGGAGCAGCGCACTGATCCGGCGGATCCCGTGCTCCCTCAGCCGCCGCTCGAGTTCGCCGATCAGGGAGCTGCCGATCCCCCGGTTGCGCCACCGCCGCGCGAGCGACACCCCCGTGATCCAGGCCCGCTCCCCCTGGGCCTGCGCGACCGCCATCCCGACCAGGTCATCCCCGACCACCGCTACGACGACAACGCCGGTCCGGGTCGCAGCCATGACCTCCGAAATCGGAAACACCGGAGGCGAATCGTCCGCCTGCCGGTCCTGATCCCAGAGCTGGATGGCGCGGTCCAGATCGTCGTCGTGGAAATCCCGCAAACGCCACGTCGGCACCATCAGCACGGTACCGGCCACCGCGCCTGATGCGCGAGGCCGAACGTCCCGGAGCGGCGGGCTCGGCTGTCCGAACGCTCGCAACACCGCCGGCGCACCGGCAGGGGCGAACTTTCAAGGTACCCAGGCCAACGTCGGTTACCGATCGGTAGTCGTGGCCAAGGTGGGGCAGGACGTGACCCGGTTTCACTTCACCACGGCGTGAGAGCTCCACCGAATCGCCGCCGAGCGCAGGGGCCGACCCGCGGGTCGGGCCTGGTGCCGATCACTTCTCGAACCAACGAGACTTCCGAACGTACCCACGCTGAGGTGCCAGGTCAGGCGGGCATCGGCGTCAGCGGATCCGACCGAGACAACGTCTCCGACAGCGGCAGGCCATCTCTCTCGGCAACGATCCGACGCACCCGCAATTCGGCGCGGGTTCGCGGACGGTACTTAGACTCCTTGTCGCACCCGCATGCCGATCGCCCTTCGTAGCGCAACCCTTCGCCCAAGACCGCTGTCACCACAGACCATCCGCGGACATCACGCCTCGGCGGCGGGGCGAAGTCTCGACCGGCGCCCCTGAGGGGCCGGGCACAGTTCGGGCACAAGTGCTCCTGCCGCTGATCTGCGTGCTGCTTGAAGCTGACACGACACGAGACGCACGCGTAATGCAGCTTGTAGGACGTCTCACCGTAGAAGCACACCAGATCACCGTACTGAGTAGCTCCTCAAGCAGGCCAGGGGTTTCTCCTGGCTGACGGTGAGCGTTCAGAAGCGGCCTCTCAAGAGGGGACCATGCGAGCGGCGAGGGCCTGACGGCGCACGGAGTCGGCGGAGATGTCCCGGGACACGGCGCCGTCCCGTCGGGACAAATGGAGACCTCCCCGAAGGAGTGAGGTTTGAGTCATCAGATGGCGACGAAACGGCCCCGGCTCGCGAGCCGGGGCCGGCCAGCTCACTTGACCGCTTAGTCGAGCGGCAGGTCAGTGGTGAATTTCAACGTGAGGTTATGGCTCAGGTCCGTCTTCGGACACGGGCGATTCACGTCGCTGGTGACATGAACCCGCCCGATCGGCGTCAGGCGTGATCGTCCTGTACGGCGATGCATGGATCAGCGGAGAGGTGCTGGAGGTGTCGGCCCCATCGGGCGGCGGGGTTGGGGATGTGGTCCGGCGTCGGCGAGGCAGTAGCCGTAGGGCGGTCGGCCGCCGAGGTAGCGGCCTTGCTGGGTGGTTAGGTTGTGCATCGCCGCTAGGATTCGGTGCCGGGCGCGAAGGATCCTGCGTTGCAACTGGGTTGCCGGCAGCAAGATCAGTGCCCCGTGGTTGCGGTTGCCGAGATCGACCGGTCCGCCTGTTTCGGGGAGCCACACTTGGGTGCCGTGCCGGGTGCGCACGGTGGCTGCGTCCGAAAAGCGGCATTAACCCCGGGCACAGGCCTGACGTCGCGGCAGAAAGTGCCCCGGCGGCACTGGCCGGGGCACTCAGCCGTCGCACTCGTGACGCTTACCGCCGGCCACGTCGCTGCGCTGACTGCCGGGCGGCGCGCCAAAGACCAGCCGCTGCCGGGAAGCTCGCCAAGACGACGGCAGCGGCGGTTCGTGTCGACAGGAGGAGCACTAGCAGTTCGCCGCCGAACAGCACCGCGCCGCCGACGCAAACCCGCAACAGCACAGTCGCGTTTCGGGTCCGGCTCGCGGAACTAATGATCCACTGGAGCAACTGGGCGATCGAGGTTGGTTTCATGGTTCCAGCAGGCCACACCCTCTTTCGATGAGTCCAGAAGATCGAACACTCTGGAAACACCCCGAACTGAACCGAACGAAGCTGAACACCGCGACAGGTCGATCCAGCTAGCATCAGACGTGCACAGACCGGACGGAGCGCAGTGTCCCCTGATTCCAACGCCGGCGGCTTGTTCCACGACCTGGATCCTGCCCAGGCTCGGACACCCGAGGTTTTCACGCACCTGCTGAGGCAGGTCCGAAGTCGTGCGGGCCACTCATACGCGAGAATCGAAAGGTTCGGATCGCCAGATGTCCCTCTCTCGAAGGGAACCCTTTCCGGCATCTTCGGCGGTAAACGTCTGCCTTCGGTCGATCAGCTCGAGACGATCTTGACCGGCTGCGGCGTTCCGACGAACGAGATACCTGCCTGGATCAAGGTACTGGTGCACCTCAAGAGCACAGAACACGACCGGACCCGCGGCTACCCCGCTCAGGCTCAAATCGAATCGCGTCCAGAAGATGCCGAACGGCTCGCCGAGCGCCGAGCGGAACTGGGGCTCCTACTCAAAGCCGAAGAGGCCAAGGTCCGACATCTAAGCCAGTACGTCGACTTACTGCGCCAAGAGCCGAACCAGGCACAGACGGTGAAACAACTCGAGGCCCGACTCGATCGCGAACGTAGCCACCGCGCCGAGCTCGTAGCCGAGTTCGAGGCGGCGTCCGCGCACTTGGCGGCCATGGTGGATGACGGGCGCCACCTCGACGTGCGTGGCGCCCGGCGTTGTCCTCTGCCGCCGACGGACCGCATTTTCACCGGCCGTGACGCCTTGGTCAATTCCATCGGTACACCGGACTTGTTGTGGCTTTCCGGGCGGCCGGGCGCTGGAACTTCCCAAGTCGCCATCCACTGGGCGCACCAGGTCGCGTCTTCGTACCAGTACGTGCTCTACATGGACCTCCAAGGTATGAGTCCCGGTCGGCGAGTAAGCGCGAGGGAAGCGGCCCGAGAACTGATCGGTGCGCTAAGCCGAGGGCCCGTAGAGCAGGTGGACGACGACAAGCAGCTCTTCGAAATGCTTCAAGCTCGCTTGGGTTCGACGACGGCGCTCGTTGTCCTCGACAATGCTCGGAACGCCGCGCACGTCGAGCCCCTGTTGAAGGTGGCCGGCGCTGGCACCACGGTGGTCGTGACCTCCCGGCACCGGCGCCAGGCTTTCACCCAGGCCGCCATCCATGTACCTGTCCTGGCTCGTGCGGACGCGGTCACGATACTGGCGGGCTTCGCGCCCGGCGCCGAGACGGCAGTGCTCGACACCATCGCCGATCTGTGTGATGACCTGCCCCTCGCCCTGCGTATTGTCGCGGGGCTGATCGTGGGGAAACCGCAACTCGTCGCCGCCATCGCGCGCAACCTCGCAGATGAACGCGAGCGGTTGAACCATCTCACCACGGACCAGCAGGCGGTGCGCAGTGCGATCGTGCTGAGCTACCAGAGCTTGGACAACGGCGCGCAACGCGTCGCGCGCCGTTTGGCGGTGTCATTCGCTGCGATGAACGATGCCGCCGAAATGGCCGTAGGACTTGACACCGAAGAAATCCCTACGACCCTCGAACTGCTCCGCGTCGTTGACGCGAGTCTCGCAGAAGTCGCCGTCGATGGGGACCAGCTGACCTACTCGCTGCCGCCACTCATCTGGCTCGCGCTGGCCGAACGATCCTCAGGGGAAGACACGCCTGCGAGTGTCTCCAGTTATCGGATGCGCACTGCACGGTATGTCGCCGACCTAGCAATCAAGGTGGCCGAGGCCGCAGGAACGGTTGCTGATGTGGCTCGTGCGCGCGTCGTCCTAGAAGCAGCGGTTTCAAGCCAGTGGTGGGAGATCGCCGAAGATTTGGCACTCGCGCTTCGGCGACTGCTCGGAAGCGGGTATAGCCAGGAGCGGACCGAAATCACAGAGGTGCTCATCCGGATCTACCTGGCAGACGGCAGATCCGAGCTGGCTATCAATGCCTCCCTCGATATCGCAAAAGAGCTACAGGACGGCACATATGACCGAGTAGCAGCTCGTGAATGGGCGGAGCGCGCCGGGGCTTTTGCCGAGCACTACGAGCTGCCGCGCTCGCAGATCAAAGCAGGCATGGTACTCAGCCAGATCCTGGCAGGACAAAACGACTTCCAGGCCGCGCTTCGTGTCGCAGAGGGGCTGCTACCCCTTGCGGAACGCCACCTGGTACTCGGTGAACGACACAACCCGCTGTTCAACGTTGTCCGGTTGTATGCAATGTGCGGAAACCATATTGCGGCGAAGGAGTACCTTCAGCGCCTGGTCCGGATTTCTGAACTCGCGGGTGATTCCCAGAATCGGGCCGAAGCGTACTTCTACCTTGGCGACGCGCTCTTTAAACTGGACGAAGTCGCGAACGCCGGAATTTTGTATGGCAAAGCTGCGGAATATTGGGCGGCGACGGGTCAACACCAGAGCGCAGCTGTCGCACACGAGCGCATAGCCGATCTTACGACCGACCCAGACGAACGGATCGCGGCGCAGAAAGAAGCCGTCGCCAACTGGCGCATGACAGGCGACGGCGGTCGGCTTGTGGGCGCGCTGGTGGACCTCGGCGCGCTGTATTACGTAGCCGGACGGCTGGACGATGTCGAGCACGTGCTCGGTCACGCGGATGTTGCGACGGGGACCAGTCCGGAACTCGACCACGAGGTCACTGTCCGGATGGCAGCTCTGGCGATGCTACGTGGGCGTCCTAGCTCACCTCCGCCAGTCTGGACGTCGGCTCACGAATTGGTGGCCGATGCATGCTTGAGCATGAAAACCACGGACGACACGCTTTCCCCGGACCGGCTTTTGCGCCACCGTGTCTTGCACCCGGTGCCGGATAGTCCGTTTTGGCTCTACGACGACTCGTGGATGCCGAAGAACCTAAACGTCCTGGAAGCGTGAACGGTGTCGCTGACGGCGTCCGGCACCCGTGTCCGCCGACAAGATCCCGCTGCGTTGTCTCTGAACTGCACAAACAGCTCGGGAGTGACCCAATGCGCACGGGTTACGTCCTCAGCCGGTTGCTCAGAGTGCTCAGATAGTCGGGCCAGATACCCAGTAGACTGCTGTCGGCCGAGCCAGGCTGGCCGGCTGGCGAGTTCTGACTGTCGCGCCACCGACCGACTCAGCCGCTGCGCGGAGAGGCCGTCACATCGACGGCCTCGTATTGTGAGGTCCCGGTAGAGCTGAGCTAGCTTGGCCGGGTCGCCGCAGGGGAGGGCGGCCCCGAGTCACCGAGCGAGTCGACCATCGCGTAGACGTCTGCTTCGGAGAGCCCGGCTGGCGTGCCTGCCGCCGTTAGCTCGGATTGGGCGACCGCACGGTCAGCCTGTGCCTTGTTGATCCTCTCGACGAGCGCCACCGGGTGGACTCCCGAGGCGATGGCGTCCTGGAATCGTCGCAGCTCGGCTTCGGCAGCGTCCAGCTGCTTCCGGGTGGTTCCGCCGCTCGCCGAGAGGTGCCGGCGCGAAGTACCGGGCGAAGATTCGGCCCTGATCAGCGGCGAACTCGTCGGCCATGTCGCGTTCGAACCTCCGCGACGACCTCGTCGACGACCTGCCGGGCCCAATTCCTCGCGTTCGACCTGCTCCAGCTCAGCACCAGAATCCAGTCCGACGTGCCTACGACGACCGTCATAGCTAGCCGCTCGCGCTGCCGGTGCCCATCGTTTACCGGATCTCTGTGGTCCCCGGGACCACGTTCAACCAGCTCACGGCCAACTGCCAACCCCGACAGACCTGCACCTGCGTACAGGCGGAAGGCTTCCAGGACCTCTTGTAGCCAGACCGTTGGGCAGACCGATTGACCGGTACAACTCCGCCTTGTAAAGGACGCGCCGGCCGCCGCTTCGTCTTGTCTGGATCGTCAGATGTGAACTGCCGTGGCCGGGACCGTCGACAACCTCACCGCGAGCCGGCGAAATCCGGCCTGGCCACTCCTCGCCTCGGCGGGTCTGGCACGACCACCTGGAGGTCATCGAGGGTGCGTTGCACGGTTGGAACGACGATCCGTGCGCCAAGGAAACCTGGCCCCGGCGCACGGACGCCTACTCGACTTCACAAGCGAAGCTGCAGCGTCCGGAGGGCGTGGCCGGCAGCGATCTCGCCGACCTCCGGGCCGGCTTCGTCGATGGCGCCGTCGAAGAAGCCGGCCGGCGCGTGGCGCGGGAGATCACCGCCGACACTGGCGCACGTGCCCGGGGAAGCGGTGTCGGCTACGGAGCCCGATCGAAGACGTCGCAAGTGCCGGGGCCACGGTCCGATGTCTCTGACACCGAGATCGCCATCACCTGATCGAACGGGAGTCCGGTGAACGTGAACGTCGCCCCGGCGTCTTGCCCACCGATCGTCTTGTGCTGCGTGCTGGGGCGCTCATCGAAGGTCTCGGCGAAGACGGTCAAATTCGCGGGGCCCGGGTAGGTGACGTGGACATCGAACCCACCGGCGGTCGCCGTCGCGGTCGCCGTGTACGGGTCGCAGATCAGTTGCTCGAGGTTCTCGACGTGCGCGTGCAGCAGGCCGCCCGCACGCAGAATGGCCGCCTCGCCGGTGCCGCCGTCGGTTGCCGTTGCCGACGACGTCGCCGCATCGTGGGCAGCCGGGGAGGGCTGCAGACTCTCCGCTCGACGAGCGTTCGCGCCGACCCCGACTATCACGACGACCAGCACCGCCCCGAAGATCCACAGCCAGCGCCGCCTCGGTCCGGACGCTGGTTGTGGCGGGACCGACGGGTGTGAGTTGGACACTGGTGCTCCTTCGCTGACATCAACACGACATGGTCGGTCCGACCCCGCCCGGCGTTACCGGCCGCCGCCGGGAATTCGGCTCCCCACGACCAGGCGCCTCCCTCCGGCGAGCAGCGCGTCGGCAGCGGACAACACGAGGCGGCCGTCGTGCAGCCGCCGCCGGCGAACATCGGCGCTGGCTAGAGCACGTTCACGCCAACGGGCAGCACGCACTGACCGCGAGCCAGGCCGTAGACGGCGAGCCGGCGTCGAGTGAGCGGATTCACTGCGCGGTCTCGATCAAGAGGTGTGGCAGATTCGCCTACGCCGAGATTCTTCCCGGCGGCAAAGGCCGACCTGTGCTGCTTCCGCAACCGGACCCAGCCCGAATGGGCCTACCCCCAGGACTCGACGAGTCGCTCGGAGTCCGCTTCGGACATTGGCTGCACGATCTACCTCGGCACGTCACTGGATCACCGTGATGCCCGCGCAGTCGATGGTCGGGCTGACCCCCTTGGGCACGGCCGTCGGAACTCTGAGCGGGCCGGCTGAGAATCTGATCACCGGTGATCGAGGTCGTGTCGCCGGCCGCATCCTAGGAGATCAGCAGGTCGGAGACGGCATCCTGGGGGAAGGCGGCTGCCGTGCCGCAGTCGGCCGACACCGTCTTCTGTTCAGCCGGAACGATCGCAGCTGCTTGAGGCCGGAGATCGGCTGTGTGGCTGTGGCGGATGACGACCACGGATCGCCGATGGTGTCGGTCGAACTCGTCCCCCGCTCAGCGAGTACTACCGCGTCACGGCGCTCCGTTCCCCGGCGAACGCTCCTGCGGATGAGTGGCCAGTGCCTCGACGTTGACGTCCATCCACTTCCACATCGGCAGCGAGGTCAGCGCGTCGTGCAGGGCGGCCGGGTCTTCGGCCTCGTACAGGCCGATGGTCGCGTTGCGGCCCGGCACCCGCCACAGTCGTTTGAGCACACCGGCGGCGCGCAACTCGTGCGCGCGCTCGCGTTCGGCCTTGCGCAGCCGCTCGCGGAGCTCGTCGGGGGTCTCGGGCGGCAGCAGGTTCTCGGTGCGGACCAGGAATTCCACGGTTCCTCCGGTGGGCTACGACTTTGCGATGGCGAGCAGGCGGTCCGCGAGCTCGCCGGGCGCGGTCACCATGGCCTCGTGCCCGGTGGCGATCTCGTGCACGGGCCAGCCGCGGCTCGCGGCCCGCTCCGCGTGGGTCCGGAACACCCGCATCCAGTCCGTGCACTCGACGAACTCCGCGGGCACGCCCGCGCCCGCGCCGGTGAGACGCAGCGGCTCGGTGTAGGTGAGCCACGGCTGCGGCGTCAGGCGCGGGCCGAGCCACACCAGGTCGGCCTCGTCCGTCACGCCGAGCACAGTCAGGGACCGGACGGGGATGAGCCAGCCGAAACCCGGGCCGGCCACCGATTCGCGGTAGTGCCCGGCGACCTGCTCGGGCAGCAGATCGATGGCGGCTTCGCCGTCACCGCCGGCGAACGCGTCGAGGTACACCCGCTTCGCGAGCCGCTCCGGCACCCGATCGGCGACACCGGTGACCACCTGCCCGGCGTAGCTGTGCCCGACCAGCACGACGTCACGCAGGTCGTGCGCCTCGAGCAGGCTCACGACGTCCTGGATGTGCGTGCCGAGCCCCACCGCGGGGCTGAGCAGGTGGGCCCGGTCGCTGAGCCCGGTCAGCGTCGGCGCGAAGACCTCGTGGCCGGCCGAGCGCAGCGCGGGGGCCACCCGCTGCCAGGCCCAGCCCCCATGCCACGCTCCGTGCAGCAGGACGAAAGCGGTCATGCGGGTGCTCCCCCGTTCTCGAACAGCGCCAGCGCGGCCGCGGTGTTGGACGCCGGCACGTGGTAGGTCTCGTGGATCCGCGTGATCCGCTCGTCCATCGCGCCCCGCATCACCAGCCACATGATCAGCTCGATGCCCTCCGTGCCGGCCCGGGCGACGTACTCCTCCCGCGTGAGCCCCGTGAGGGCCTCCGGGTCGGTCTCGATCTTCTCCAGGAACATGCGGTCGAACGGCGTGTTGATCAAACCCGCGCGGGCACCGGCCAGCTGGTGCGACATGCCGCCGGTGCCGAACACCGCGACGTCGAGATCGTCCGGGAACGACCGGATCGCGCGTCCGATCGCCTGCCCCAGCGCGTAGCAGCGGGCGGCCGTGGGCTGCGGGTGCTGGATGACATTGACGAGCACAGGCACCACCGCGCACGGCCACTGCTCCCCCGGATCCGGGCAGTACACCGACAGCGGCACGGTGAGGCCGTGGTCGACGTCGAGGCCGTGGAAGGTCGCGATGTCGAAGGAGTCGTCGATGAGCCGGCGGACGAGATGCTCACTCAGCTCCGGCGCGCCGACGACCGGTGGCACCGGGCGGCGGCCCCAGCCCTCGTCGGCCACTTCGTAGGACTCCGCGGTGCCGACCGCGAAGGTCGGGACCAGGTCGAGGTCGAGCGCGTTGGCATGGTCGTTGTACACGATCACCGCGACGTCCGGCCGGTGCTCGGCCATCCACTCCCGGGCCGGGGCGTACCCGTCGAACAACGGTTTCCAGTACGGCTCGGCGATTTTGCGGTTGTCCATCGCCGCGCCGATCGACGGGACGTGCGACGTGGCGAGACCCCAGATCACCCTAGCCAAGTTTCCGCCCTCCCGATCGCAGCGCCTCGGCGAACTCCTCGGCCGTCATCCCGGTGAACACACCGCCGAGGTACTGCATGGACTTCCCGTCCAGCATCGCCAGTTTGTAGGTGTAGAACACGGAGCCGCCGAGTTCGAGCATCCCGGTCCAGTCCCGCTCAAGGATCGCCTTCTTCTGCTCCGGCGACAGCCCGAACTCGTCGCAGTAGGCCGATTCGTCCTCGGTGAACCGCCGCCGGTTCCGTTCGTCCTTCAGCGACAGGCACATCTTGTTCAGCGCGTACCCCCGCCGGCTCGCGCGCAGGTCGAGCAGGTAGTCGTCACGGGCCTTCGTCATCGCCACTCCCTTCCGTTCCCCGCCTAGAACACCACGGTGGTGGGGCCGTCCCGGACGACGCGGTCGTCGCAGTGCCACGCCACCGCGCGAGAGAGCACCAGCCGTTCGACGTCCGCCCCCTTGCGCTGCAGCTCGGGTACCGAGTCCCGGTGCGACACGCGGATCACGTCCTGCTCGATGATCGGCCCCTCGTCGAGGTCTTCGGTGACGTAGTGCGCGGTCGCGCCGACGAGCTTCACGCCGCGCTCCTTCGCCCGCTGGTACGGCCCGGCGCCGACGAACGCCGGCAGGAACGAATGGTGGATGTTGATCACCGGCACACCGAGCTCGGCGAGGAAATCGGCGGACAGGATCTGCATGTAGCGCGCCAGCACCACCACGTCGACGTTGCCCTTGAGCAGGTTCAGCTGTTCTTTCTCAGCGGCCGCCTTGTCCCCCTTGCCCACCGGCACGTGGAAGAACGGGATGTCGAAGCCGCGCACGTCGTCGCCCAGGTCAGGGTGGTTCGACACCACCATCGGCACCGTCATGTGCACCTCGCCGCGGCGCTGGCGCCACAACAGGTCGAGCAGGCAGTGGTCCGCTTTGGACACCAGGATCGCGGCCCGCTTACGCCGCCTCGCCTCCACCAGCCGGAACTCGAGCCCCAGCTGTTCGCCCAGGCGCGTTTCCAGCGTCGCGTTCAGATCGGCCAGCCGCGAAGGCAGATCCGCCAGGTGGAAAACCGTGCGCTGGAAGAACCGGCCGCCGGACGGATCGCTGGTCGACTGGTCGAGCGAGACGATGTTGGCGCCCTCATCCGTCAGCACGCCCGACACGGTCGCCACGATCCCCGGTCGGTCGGCGCCCTGCACGATCAGGCGCCCGTAGTCGTCGTCCTGGGTGGCCCCGGTCACGCGCGGCCGTCCTTTTCCTCGATCCGGACGAGCAGCTCCTGCCGCCACGCCTCGGTCTTCGCGAGCTCGTTGAACGTGAAGACATGCAGCCCGTGGACGTTGCCGCCGCGCGGCGCCTCGGCGGCGAGCTGCCTGGCCAGTTTCGTCGGTTCGTAGCCACGCGGCAGCAGCAACCGCCACATCAGGTTCTGCTGCTTGCTCAGGAACCGCGCCGACTGCCCCAGCCCGATCCCGGCCGAGATCCGCACGAGCTTCTGGCGGTTCACCGGACCCGGCAGTCCGATGTGGACCGGCAGGTCGATCCCGGAGGCGGAGATTCCCGCGGACCACGCGCCGGTGACCGCCGCGTCGAAGCAGATCTGGGTGATCACGCGGGTCGCGAGCGGAGCCTTCTGCCGCAACGCCCGCTCGAGCGCGGGGGCCGGGATCTTCGGGTGGCCCTCCGGGTAGCCACCGATACCGACGTCGGTGAACGGGTGGCCCAGGTCCTCGATCACCCGCAGCAAGGCGTACGCGTCGGCGAACTCGCCCGCCGGCTTCGGCGCGTCACCCCCGATGACGAATACCGACCGCACCCCGGCCTCGCGCAGGCGGGTTACCATGTCGGCGACGTGGGCGCGGTCGGTGAACTGCCGCGCCGGCAGGTGCGGAGCGACCTGGTAACCGTGACGCAGCAGACGTTCGGTCAGGTCCAGGGTGGTGTCGATACCCTTCGCGTCGGTGACGGTGACCGTCAACGGGACGGCGGTGGGCACGTGCTCGAGCACGGCCGACTCGGTGCCGCGAAACGGCATCACCTCGTAGCTCATGGTCCGCACCAGATCGGCCAGATCCGGCCGCCGGCGCCCCGAGCCCGCAACCTCCTGCTGGATGGTCATGCGCCGCCCTCGTCTCCTCGTACCGCAAGCGCTGCCTGCCGCGCCGACCGGCGCGGCATCGGCCGGCCACCAGTAGAACGGAACGCCGATCGTTTTTCGTCCGGCAGGGAGGCCTAGTTCACCGCGACAAATGACGGGGGCGTCCGCCCCGCGCGATCCGCCTAGGTCGAATGACGTAGCCGAGACCGGCCTGCGGGACCTCACGCTCGGCACCTCCGCGGGCCTACCGTCCAACGGGGCAGCCCAGGACCGGCGAGTGGCCCTCGGCCTTCCGGTGGCGTGCGACCGCCGCCGGAACCCAGACACCAGTCGCACGAGAACGGACCGCACATGAGCGCGAAAAGCCTGCAGGACGTGGTCGATCACGCGGGGAACACGGTGGACCTGCTCCGCAATTCCCAGCTCGGCGCCTACATCTACCCGGTCGTCCCGGCCGAGTTCACCAACTTCCGCCGCGAGGTGATCGCCTGGCGGTCCACGGCCGTGCTGTTCGACCAGACCCACCACATGGTCAACCTCTTCCTCTCGGGCCCCGACGCGCTGAAGCTGATCTCCGACACCGGCATCAACAGCGTCACGAAGTTCCCGGTCGACTCGGCCAAGCAGTTCGTCCCCGTCTCGCCCGATGGCGGGGTGATCGGCGACGGCATCCTGTTCCGGCTGGCCGAGGAGGAGTTCGTGTTCGTCGGCCGCGCCCCGGTGGCCAACTGGCTGACCTTCCACGCGAGCCAGGGCTACGACGTCGAGCTGCGGCTGGACCAGCGGTCGCCGTCGCGGCCGTACGGCAAGCCGGTGACCCGGGACCTGTGGCGCTTCCAGATCCAGGGCCCGAACGCCTGGCCCGTGATCGAGAAGGTCCACGGCGGCCCGGTGGATCAGGTCCGGTTCTTCCGGATGGGACACCTGAACGTCGCCGGCCGGCAGGTCCGGACCCTGCGCCACGGGATGGCGGGCGCGCCCGGCCTGGAGCTGTGGGGCCCGTACGAGACCTACGACGACGTGCGCGAAACCATCCTGGAAGCCGGCCGCGAGTTCGGGCTCGAGCCGGCCGGGGCGCGCGCGTACTCGTGCAACACGATGGAGTCCGGCTGGATCCCGTCGCCGTTGCCCGCGATCTACACCGGCGAGCAGCTGCGCCCGTACCGCGAATGGCTCGGCGCCGAAAGCTACGAGGCGACCAACGCGCTGGCCGGCAGCTTCGTGTCCGACCGGATCGAGGACTACTACCTCAACCCCTGGGAACTCGGCTACGGCTCGTTCGTCAAGTTCGACCACGACTTCATCGGCCGCGACGCGCTCGCCGCGATCGACCCCGCGAGCCAACGGCGCAAGGTCACCCTCGCGTGGAAGGCCGAAGACGTGGGCACCCTGCTCACCTCACCCGTCGATCCGGACGGTCCCGGTTACCAGTTCTTCGACCTGCCTAACGCCAACTACGGCTCGTCGAACTTCGACTCGGTGCTCGACGCCGACGGCAACCGGATCGGGTTGTCGCTGTTCACCGGCTACAGCGCGAACGAGCGCGCCGCCCTGTCACTGGCCACGGTCAACCCCGACGTGCCGCTCGGAGCGGAGGTCCGCGTGGTCTGGGGCGAGCCGGACGGCGGCTCCCGCAAGACCACCGTGCAGCCGCACGAACAGTTCTCCGTCCGGGCCATCGTCAGCCCGGCGCCGTACTCGGCGATGGCACGCGAGAGCTACCACCCCGGCTGGCGCTCGGCCGTGACGGTGTGAGCACGCCGTGACCGTGCTTTCGCCGCGCTGCCGAGGTCGCCAGGGGCGTAGTACGGTGTGCGAGGCCGTCGTCGTCCCCGGGACGGCCTGTTGGCAGGTGACCGCACGGTGGTGATCGCACGTGACCCGACGGGGCGTCGGCTCTCTGGCGAACATCGACCTGAACTTGCTCGTCATCCTGCGGGAGCTGCTGCGCGAGCAGAACGTGACCCGGGCGGCCCAGCGCGTCGGTGTGACCCAGCCCGCCGCCAGCGCCGCGCTGGGGAGGCTGCGCCGGCACTTCGGCGACGACCTGCTCGAACGCACGCGCTCGGGATTCGTCCTCACCCCGCTCGGGGAGCAGCTGGCCGCCGAAATAGAACCGGTGTACCTGGGCGTCGAACGGCTCTTCTCACCCGAACCGGAATTCCACCCTGAAGACACCGAGCGTGAATTCACCGTTCTGACGAACGATTACGTCATCGCCGCGTTCGGCGAATCGCTGTCGCGCGCACTCCACGCGGCAGCGCCTCGGGCGCGGTTGAGCGTGAAAGTGGCGAAAGGTGAGCTGCCCGCGGATCTGCCGGAAACCCTCCGCGGAATCGACGTGATCATTTCCGCGCCGAAGTCCGCGTTCAAGGTCGACGAAATCCGAGGTCGGGAATTGTTCCGCGACCACTGGTCGTGTGTGGTGGCGGCCGAAAACCCGGTGGGCGACCGGCCGCGTCTCGCGGACCTGGAGCGGATGCCGTGGGTGATCCCCAACCACCCCGACGACGGGTACCCGGCGAGTTCACCGCTCGCGCCGGTGCTCGCCCAACTGTCCACGCAGCCGCAGGTCGCCGTGCGGGTGGACAGCTACCAGGCGACGCCGTACTTCGTGGCGGGCACGGACCGGGTCGCGGTGATGCAGCACCGGCTCGCCCGGCAGTTCGCCGACCGCGGCGATCTGCGCATCCTGCCGTACCCGGGTGACGCGCCACCGATCGTCGAAGTTCTGTGGTGGCACCGGAAGAACACCGAGGAACGCACGCACGCGTGGCTGCGCTCGGTGGTCGAAGAGGCCGCGGACGGCCTTCGTGAGCCCGAACGGGGTATTCACGGCGGTTATGCGGCGGGTGCAGACGATTTATTACCGAACCCCGCTCCGTGAGCCACATACTGGCAATCTGCGAAACACGGTGAAGCACTCTGGCCCGAGCGCACAAAGGAGTGTGCCTTGTCGAATTCAACGACGAGCAGACCGATCATCGACGTACTCCCCCTGATCGAGAACCAGAAAGTGGGGAGGTTCTGGACCGCACTCTTCTCCGTATCCTGGCTGGTCGCGTTTCTGGACGGCTTCGACCTCCAAGTCATCTCTTTCGCGGGCCGCTATCTGAAACAATCGTTCGACCTGACCAACACCGAACTCGGCACGCTGGGCACCGTGGGTGTCGTCGGGACTCTGCTGGGCGGGATCGTCATCGGGTACCTGGGTGACCGGGTCGGCCGCAAGCCCGCCATCGTCGTTTCGGTCGCCGGGTTCGGGATCTTCATGGTCCTGGTCGCCTTCGCGCAGGACTACCCCCAACTGGTGCTCCTGCGCCTGATCACCGGGCTGTTCGTCGGTGGCGCGCTCCCGCCGGTGTGGGCGTTGGTCAGCGAGTTCGCTCCGATCCGGCTGCGGTCGACGTCCGTGGTGATCGTGATGGTCGGCTACAGCATCGGCAGCGCGTCGGGCGGCCCGCTCTCGAACCTGCTGATCCCGCGCTTCGGCTGGCAGTCGGTGTTCCTCGTCGGTGGCGCGGCGTCACTGGTCGTGCTCCTCGCGGTGGTGCCGGCGCTGCCGGAGTCGGTCAAGTTCCTGGCGCAGAAGGGCCTCGCCCCGGACCGGATCAAGCGCACTCTGCTGCGCGTGCGGCCCGGGCTCTCGCTGCCGGACAACGCGACTTACGTTGTCGGGACCGACGTCGTCGAGCGCAAGCACTTCACCCCGGTGGCCCTGTTCCGCGGGCGGCTGGCGGTGCTCACCACGCTCGTGTGGGCGTCCTACTTCTGCTCGGCGACGGTCGTGTTCTACCTGACGTTCTGGGGCCCGATCCTCAACGAGCAGATCGGCTTCAGTGTGTCGGCGGCCGCCACCCTCGCCGCGGGAACTTCCGCGGCGGGCGCACTGGGACAGGTCCTGATCGGCCGCTTCATCGACCGCCGCGGCGCCGGGACCATCGCGATCATGCCGCTGCTGGCGGTGCCGTGCCTGCTCGTGATCGGGTTCGTCCACCTCTCGGCGCTGGCGTATGTGTTCGTGCTGCTGCTGTCGAACGTGTTCATCATCGGCGGCCACGGTGGCGTGATCGGCATTTCGGGCATCTTCTACCGCCCCGCGATCCGAGCCAACGGCGCCGGCTGGGCGACCTCGGTGTCCAAGCTCGGTGCGATGCTCGGCCCGTGGCTCGCCGGGGTACTCCTGGATCACGGTCTCAGCGCGCAGAGCACCTTCTTCGTGTTCGCCGTGTTCCCCGTCGTGATGATGACCGCGCTCCTGGTGCTGGGCCGCTTCCAGCGCCGCCTCCCCGCCACCGCGGACGGTGCGCTGCGTCCCGTGGCCACGGCCACCGACGCGGCCCGGCCCACTCGCGAGGAGACCACCACATCCGGCTGAACCACCGGAAACCGTGGACAGCGGAGGGCTTCCCGCGCACTGGGGAAGCCCTCCGCTGCGACGAGGGATCCCCGCCGCAGCGGGGGAATCCCGGTGCCCGACCTCACCCGGGTGGCGGAGTCAGTCCCTCCCGGATCGCCAGCAGCGCCGCCTGCGTGCGTGACGAGAGCTGCAGCTTGCTCAGCACATTGCTGACGTGCGTACGCGCGGTGCGCTCGCTGATCACCAACGTGTCCGCGATGTCCCGGTTGGCGAAGCCCCGCGCCACGAGCACCAGGATCTCCCGCTCGCGCGCGGTCAGCGCCGAGAGCCCGACCCGTGGCGCGGCCATCCGCCGGGTGAGCTGCTTGGCCACGGCCGAGTCGAGGTGGACCTCACCGGCCGCGGCGGCGCGGATGGCCGTGGCGACCTCCTCGGGCTCGGCATCCTTGAGCAGGTAGCCGGCGGCACCGGCGGCGAGTGCGGTGTGCACGCGTTCGGCCTCGCCGAAGCTGGTCAGGACCACGACCTTCACCTCCGGGTGCTCCGCGAGGATCCTCCTGGTCGCCTCCGCGCCGTCCATCCGGGGCATCTGCAGGTCCATCAGCACCACATGGGGCAGCGGCCGCTCCAGCGTCCGCCACTCGCGCAACAGCTCGATCGCCTGCTCCCCGTCCCCCGCCTCGCCGACCACTTCGAGGGCCGGCTCGATCTCGACGAACGCCCGCAGCCCGCGTCGCACCACGACGTGGTCGTCGACGAGCACGATCCGGATCATTTCGGGGCTCATCCGGTGGCCTCTTCCCGCACTCGCCGCAGCGGCACCGCCGCCCGCACCGTCCAGCCCCCGCCGGGGCCCGGCCCCGCCGCGAACCGCCCACCCCAGCGCTCGGTGCGCTCGCGCATGGACACCAGGCCCAGCTGGTCGCGGCTGCCGAGGGGCTCGTCGCCACCGGCGCCGTCGTCCTGGATCCGCACGACGAGGTCGTCGGCCTCGACGCGGAGACCGACCTCGACGGTTGACGCACGGGCGTGCTTCACGACGTTGTGCACCGCCTCGCAGACGATCCGGTACAGGTCCTCCTGCACGTCGAGCGAGCCGGTCATTCCCAGCTCGTCGGCCGCGACCACGTCGATGACCAGCCCGGTCCGCACACGCACGCTCTCGGCGTGCGCGCGAACGGCGGCGACGAGGCCGTGTTCGGCGAGGTCCAGCGGTCGCAGCTCGAACACCAGCAGCCGCAGGTCGGTGAGGGCACCGGCGGACAGCTCGGCGAGCTCCTCGGCGATCGGGCGGATGTGCTCGATCGCGGCGTCGCGACCATCGAGCCGGCCGCGCAGTGCCTTGGCCTGCATGCGCATCGAGAAGAGCTGCTGGACCACCGAGTCGTGCAGATCGCGGGCCAGCCGGCGGCGTTCGTCCGACTGCGCGCGCGTGCGGGTCTGGGCCAGCAAT
This sequence comes from Amycolatopsis sp. NPDC005232, assembly GCF_040607795.1. NCBI lineage: Bacteria > Bacillati > Actinomycetota > Actinomycetes > Pseudonocardiales > Pseudonocardiaceae > Amycolatopsis > Amycolatopsis sp. NPDC005232. Next base: position 286,299 of record NZ_JBEXHL010000003.1, read on the forward strand.
GACGCCGTGTCGATCGCGACGGCGGCGTGGTCGGACATCGCCTGCAGGAACGCGAGCGAGCCCGCGCCCGGATCCTCCCCGGCGCGGTAATAGGCGTTGATCACGCCGACGGTGCGGGCGCGGACCACCATGGGCATCGCGACGAACCCGTCCCAGTCCGGCCGGTTCATGATCTCGTGCAGCGGCTCCCACGTCGGGTCGGCCATGATCGCGGCCTTGCGGTGCACCTGCACCACCGGCTCGCCGCCGACGAACGCGTCGAAGAACCGCACGTGCGCCCCGAGCCGCCGGCACGCGCTGAGCCGGTCGACGAAATCCGCGGCCGGACCAAACCCCGCCATGCCGAGGATGCGCAGGTCGGCGGCCGGATCGTCGAGCGCCAGGATCTGCACGGCGACGATGTTGGCCGTCATCACCATCTCGCGCGCCACCGCGTCGAGCGTGGCCCGCAGCGAAAACGCCCCGGCCACGCTGGACGCGGCCCGCGCGATCGCGGTGAGCCGCTCCTGCTGACGCCGGACATCCGTGCGGTCGCTGAACCAGACCGCCTGCCCGCCGTCGGACAACGGCGACAGCCGGTACTCGAGATCCAGGACCCGTCCGCCCGGCACCGGCCAGCGCGCGGTCTGCCGGCCACCGTCCGGTGCCACGGCGTCGGGCTTCACCGAGCCGTGCTCCACGGGGTCGGGCGCGAACGGCGCCGGCTCGCCGATCAGGTCGGCTGCGGCCGAACCGAGCAGGGCCGCGGCCGAGTCGTTGAGGGCGGCGAAACAACCCGCGGCGTCGAGCACGGCGAGCCCGTCGGCGGACACCGAAACCAGGGCGTGGAGAGCTTCCGACGGCAATTCCGGCCTGCTTCCGCTCGGACTCCGTTGCCCTGGCATGGCCCCATTATGCGTTGCCGCAGTGGAAATCACGCCGACGGCCGCACCGATGTCGCGGAACGGTCTTCCGTCAGGGTCGCGCGCCGGACGCTCAGCCCGATCGCAGCCACCAGGCTCACCAGCGACAGCGCGGCGACGTAGAGCGCGACGACGGTCGACGATCCGCTCGCCCCGAACAGCGCGGTCGCGACGATCGGCGTGACCGCGCCGCCGACCATCCCGCCGAGCTGGTAGGCGATCGAAATCCCGCTGTAGCGCACTCGCACATCGAAGATCTCGGTGAACAGCCCGCCCTGGGCCCCGGCCATGATGCCCTGAACGAGCGCGGCGACGGCGAAGGAGAGGAACGCCGGACCCGCGTCGCCGGTGTCCACCAGCAAGAACATCGGCACCGGCCACAGCACGGCGGTCACCGCGCCGAGCACGTACACCCGCCGGGAGCCGAACCGGTCGCTCGCAAGGGCGGACAGAATGATCGCGCCGATCCAGATCGCGGTCGAGGCCAGGATCAGCCAGAGCAGGGTGGTCCGGTCGAACCCGACCACGGTCGTCCCGTAGGTCAGCATGTAGACGGTCACGGTGTAGCCGATCGCGGGCGGAGCGATCGAGGCCAGGCTCGCCAGGACCAGCGTCACCGGCTGCCGGCGGACCAGCTCGGCGAACGGCGCCCGGCTCGTGGCCCGCTCCCGCTTGGCCTTCGTGAACTCCGGTGAGTCCTGCAGGCGGCTGCGCACCAGCAGCCCGCCCACCACGAGGACGACGCTGAGCAGGAACGGGATCCGCCAGCCCCACGCCAGGAAGTCATCGTCGGACAGGCCGGACACGGCCAGGAAGGCGAGGTTGGACGTGAGCACCCCGACCGGCACGCCGAACTGCGCGAAGCTGCCGTAGACCGCGCGGCGGCGAGGAGTGGCGTGCTCCGAGGCGATGAGGACCGCGCCGCCCCATTCCCCGCCGACCCCGAAGCCCTGCAGCACCCGCAGGAGGACGAGCAGCAGCGGAGCGCCGACGCCGATCGCGGCGTAGGTCGGCAGGACGCCGATGAGCGTGGTCGTGCCGCCGGTCAGCAGCAGGGTGAGCACCAGCATCGACCGACGCCCGATCCGGTCGCCGAAGTGCCCGATCACCGCACCCCCGAGCGGGCGGGCGACGAAGCCGACCGCGAACGTCGCCAAGGCCGCGAGCGTCCCCGCGGCGGAGGAGAATTTCGGGTAGAACACGGAGCCGAACGCCAGTGCCGCCGCGGTCCCGAAAATGTAGTAGTCGTACCACTCGATCGACGTGCCGACGAGGCTCGCGGCGAAGAGGGTCTTCTTCGACGGACGCGTCGACGGTGCTGGTTCGGCCATGGATCCGTACTCCTCGCAGGCGGTTCGGCACGGGTGGCGCACCGAGGAAAGCAGACAAAACCGCGCCGGGCACGGCCGCGGCGACCTGTTCGGCCTACGTCGTTTGTCTCGGTGCCCGCTGATCGGAACCGTCCTTTCAGGACAGTGGCCGGGCACCGGCTACGCCGATCGAGTGCGTATTCACGCCGTTGATGTCGCGTATCCCGAGTTTCTGCTTCCACCGCGGGGAAGCGGCTGCTTACAGTCCGAACCGTGAAGATAGTCGTTTCGCGACTCGACGAGTTCCCGCCGGGCGAGCGCCGGATCGTGCAGGCGGGGCGCAGGTCGATCGGCGTGTTCCGGGTCGGTGACCGCTTCTACGCGATCAACAACCACTGTCCGCACATGGGCGGGCCGCTGTGCCTCGGCCGCACGAAGCCGTGGGTCAGCTCCGCCGGGCCGGGCGAGTACGCGATGGCCGAGGAAGAGGCCCTGGTCGCCTGCCCGTGGCACGGCTGGGAGTACGACCTCGAGACCGGCCAGTCGTTCCTCGGCCCCGGTGAGCCGCGGGCCCGCACGTACACGGTGTCCGTGGAGCCTCGAGTCGAAGAGGGCACCGTCGCGGCCGATCAGATCTCGGCGCCTGAGCCCGGTGCAAAGGGCGGGCGCCGCCCCGGCCCGTACGTCACCGAGACCTACCCCGTCCACGTCGAGGACGCCTACGTGGTGGTCGAGACCAGCCCGCACCCGGCGGCCAAGCCGGGCACAGTCGGAGGTGCGTCATGACAAGCACGCTGCCCACCGGTGCGTCGTCGCCGGGCACCGCGGCCGCGCGGGCCGGGTACACGATCGTCGACACCGACATCCACCCGAGCGCACCGGCTGCGGACATCCGGGCACGGTTGAGCGGCGCGCACCGGGAACGCTGGGACGTGTTCGGCGGCCGGGTGCCGAACCCGCCCGAGTTCTACCCGCGCGTGCGCAACGCCGGCTTCCGGCTCGACTCGTGGCCCGAGGCGGGCGGCATCCCCGGCAGCGACCTGGGTACGACGCAGGCGCAACTGCTCGACGAGTTCGGTATCGACCACGGAGTCCTGATCCCCTTGCAGGGACACACTTTCGGCGCCGAGGAACCGCGGTACTCCGCGGCCCTCTGCGGCGCGCTCAACGGCTGGCTGGCAGAGGAGTGGCTCACGCCCGAACCGCGGTTGCGCAGCTCGATCGCGATCGCCACCGAGTCCCCCGACCTCGCCGCCGAGGAAATCGCGCGGCGCGCCGACGACCCGAGGTTCGTGCAGGTGCTCCTGCCCACCGGCGGCGAGACCGGGTTCGGCTCACGCCGTTACTGGCCGATCTACCGCGCCGCGGTGGAGGCGGGCCTCCCGGTCGCGGCGCACACCGGCGGGATCGAGCAGCACCGCGGCGCCGGGTGGCCGTCGTTCTACCTCGAAGAGCACGTCTGGAACGGCAACGTGATGGCGGCGCTGGTCACGAACCTGCTGTGCGAAGGCGTGTTCGAGGAGTTCCCGTCTCTGCAGGTGATCTGCGTGGAAGGCGGGATCGTCTGGGCCGCGCCGCTGATGTGGGCGCTCGACGAGGCGTGGCCGCGGCTGCGCACCGACGTGCCGCACCTGCGCAAGCCGCCTTCGGAGTACCTCCGCGAGCACCTCTGGTTCACCACACAGCCCATCGAAGAGCCGGACGACCCACGCCACCTCACCACCGCACTGGAGCACGTCGGGATGACCGATCGGATCATGTTCGCCTCGGACTACCCGCACTGGGACTTCGACTCCCCGCGGCTGGCGCCAAGGCTGTTCCCGTCCGACGCGCGGGAACAGATCATGGGGGCCAACGCCTGCCGGCTGTACGGGCTGCCGGCGCGAGCCACGGAGGGGACGCGATGAGCGTGTCGGCTGTGTCGGCTGTGCCGTCCCTGGAGACCGCGATCGGCACCGGCGCCGTCGACACCGACGTGCACTGCGCACCGGCGTCGCTGGCCGAGCTGGCCCCGTTCCTCGACGAGTACTGGCGCGAGTACCTCGTGGACGGTGGGCAGTCGCTGTCGCCGTCGCAGGGCGGGGCGTACCCGCCGCTCGCACCCACCAGTGCCACGCCCGCCGCGCGAGCCGCGGGTCTCCTGCCCGCGACCGAGGTCGAGCAGGTGCGCTCAGCGGTGCTGGACCCGGATTCGCTCAGGCTCGCCGTGCTGAACTGCACCACGTCGTTCCACTGCAATCGCAACCCGTACTACGAGGCCGCACTCACCCGCGCGGTCAACGACTGGCTCGTCGAGAAGTGGTTGAGCCGCGACGATCGGCTGCGGGCGAGCATGGTCGTGCCCACACTCGACCCCGCGGCCGCGGTCGCCGAGATCGAACGCCTCGGCAGCCATCCGCAGATCGTGCAGGTGCTGCTCCCGGTGCGCACCGACGCACCGTGGGGCAATACCCGCCACCGCCCGCTGCTTCGCGCCGCCGCCGAGCACGGTCTCGTCGTCGGCCTGCACGCGTGGGGGCGGATCGGCCAGGCGCCGACCCCGAGCGGGCTCACCCACACCTACCTCGAGGACTACCTCGCCAACTCGCAGATCCTCGTGCAGGCGCAGATCACCAGCCTGATCACCCAAGGCGCCTTCGCCGACCTGCCCGAGCTGCGGGTGACCTTGCTGGAATGCGGGTTCTCGTGGCTGCCGGCCCTGCTGTGGCGGTTCGACAAGGACTGGAAGGGCGTCTGGCGCGAAGTGCCCTGGCTGACCGGCAAACCTTCGGAGGTCGCGCGGCGGCACCTGCGACTCACCACGGCGCCGGCGCACCTGCCGCAGGACCCGCTCCAGGTCAGGCAGGCGCTCGACCTCTTCGACGCGGGCACCATGCTGATGTACGCGAGCGATCACCCCCACGACCACGGCCCCGGCGGGCAGCGGCTGCTGGCGGCACTGACCGACAGCGAACGGGAGCGGGTCCTGGCCGGCAACGCGGACGCCTGGTACTCGTTCGGCCCGTGATCCTCGAGGTATGGATCCCATAGCCGGTGCCGGTCCGTGTCGCAGGGTCAGGGAAGGGGTATGGCGAGCCGGACTGTTGTGCCGGAGTCCCGCGGACTGTGCAGCCACAGATGGCCGCCCAATGCTTCGACTCGGTCGGTGAGGCCTACCAGCCCTGAACCTCGGGAGGGGTCGGCTCCGCCCTGGCCGTCGTCCTGGACTGTGAGCCGCAGTGTGCCGTCATCAGAGGTGAGCAAGATGTCGATCACGGTCGCGTTCGCGTGTTTGGCCGTATTGGCGAGTGCTTCGGCGACGATGTAGTAGGCGGCGATCTCAACCGGTTCCGGGAACCGCGCCTGCGTGCGGATATCCAGATGGACCGGCAGAGCCGCGCGCCGGGCCAACGACTTCAAAGCCGGCTGCAGCCCGCCCTCCGCGAGAACAGCCGGGTGGACGCCACGGGAGATCTCACGGATCTCGTCGAGCACGCTGCCCAGCCCATCCACGACGCCGTCGAGCTGGTGAACCAGTTCGCCGGCGTTCGGCGGCGCGGCAAGCTGAGCTTCGCGCAGCAGAAGTGCCAGAGACACCAAGTGCTGCTGGACGCCGTCATGCAAGTCACGCTCAATGCGGCGGCGTGCGGTGTCGGCCGCGGTCACGATCCGTGCCCGAGATGCTCGCAACGCTGCTTGTGCCTCGGCTTTGGCCAGCGAGGTGCCGACCAGTTCGGTGAACGCGGTCAGGCGTTCCTCGGTGTTCGACGGCAAGCGCTCGGTCCCGGTGGTCGCCACACTGATGACGCCCCAGACCCGTTGTTCGACGTTGATCGGGACACCGACCGCCGAGCGCAATCCCGAGAGCCGTGCGAATGAGGCACCGGAGGCAGACTTGACTGTGTAATCGTCGATTCTCGCCTGCGCGTGAGTCTGGAAAACCTTGGTGCTCAGTGGGCCTTCGAACGTGAGTCGATCGCGTGCGGAGAAGGGCTCGTCGGGACGGGACCGCAACCAGCCGCCCACGACAGTCGCAGCGCCGTCGAGGTCGTACCGGCTCAGAACGGCAAGGTCCACCCCGAGCAACATCCCGACCTCGGTGGCAACGGCGGTGAACATCTCACCCTGCGGTGCGGCGCGAGCGACCAACGTCGCCACGCGACGCAGCGCGGCTTGCTCGTCGGCATACTGACGCAGTTCCAACCGGGCCAGCGTATCCGCCAGGGCTGTCGCGACCAGCTTGGTGAACGCGGTCAACCTACCTTCGGCGTCGGCAGGCAGTGACTGCTCGCGCGAGGACATCACGCTGATGCAACCCCACAGCCGGCCCTCGACGCTGATCGGTGCCCCGGCAGCGGACCGGATGCCGAGCTTCCGGATCAGGTCGGTGGCAGCGCCCGTAGCCTCCCAGTAGTCATCGATCCGGGCGGTTCGACCCGTTCGTGACACCAGAGTCGGAATGTTCGATCCGGCCAGGTCGTACCCGGTGCCGACGGTGGCCAGCCCGGTGCTGTCATCGGTCTGGCACCAGGCGCCGACGATCGTCGCACGATCGGCCGCGTCGAATCGGCTCAGAAACGTGAAGTCGACCTCCAAGACTCCGCCGACCTCCGCCGTGACCGCGGCGAACACGTCCTCAGGCGTCGCAGCACTCGCGACCAGCGTTGCCACCCGGCGCAGCGCGGCTTGCTCGTCGGCATACCGACGCAGTTCGACCCGTGCCTGCGTGTTCGCGATCGCCGTCGCGACGAGCTCGGTGAACCCGACCAGGCGCTCCTCGATGTCGTCTGGCAACGTTCGCGGTTGCAACGACAGAACGACTACGGCACCCCACGGCCTGCCCTCGACGCTGATCGGCACGCCCACCACGGAACCAAACTGCTTGCACGCCCCGGTGGTGGGCGTGTCGACGAGTTCGTTGACGTGGTCGATTCGCGCCGGTTGGGCCGTCTCGTGCACCAATTTCAATACGTCGGAGTCATCCACACTGAACCGGGTGCCAGGACGCGGCGAGTTCGTGGCAGTCCGTGTCCACACGCCGACCGCGACTGCGATTCGATCCGGACCGTAACGGTTTATCGTGATGACGTCCGTGCCCACCACACGCCCGATCTCGGCGGCAACCGCCGCGAACACCTCGCCCGGAGGCACGGCACTCGCCACCAACGCCGCCACTCGCCGCAGCGCCGCCCGCTCCTCAGCGATCCGCTCGTCCGTCCGGTCAGCCGTCAGATCCTCCGCAACGGCGGCGCCACACACTGGACGTCGCCGATACCCCACAGTGCGCCCGACCATGAACGCAGTCAAGGAACCAAGTGCCAGCTCGAGGTAAAAGCCCATCACGGCAGAGAAACGCAGCTCAGGGCCATTTCCGTCGATGTAGTCGGGTCCGAGTCGCCGCTCAAGACGTCGCCGCCGCGGCTCCGGCCGGGGCGGGGAAGCCTCCCACGGCTTGCTCGTAGGTGTGGGCGACGCGAAGGACGGTGGCGTCGTCGAACCGCTTGCCGATGATCATCATGCCGGCGGGCAGGCCGTCCACGAGGCCTGCGGGGACACTGCAGGCGGGGTGCCCGGTCACGTCGAAGGGCGCGGTGTTGCCGATCATCGACAGCGCCGTGTCCAGGTAGTCGGCAAGAGACACGTCCGGCGATGGCAGCTCCCGCGCGACGTAGGGCAGCGTCGGCATGACGAGGACGTCGTACTCAGCCAGTGCGGCGTCGTAGGCGTCGCGCAATTCGTACGAGAGGTTGCGGGCCATGGCGTAGTACTTGCCGCCGCCGAGTTCGAAGGTGTAGCGGCCCGAGAGGCCGACGAGCTGGACCGTCTTGGACAGGTCGCGACCGCGCGCGACCCGGCCCTGGGCGTAGTGCGCGATCAGCTCGGGGTCGTACTGGCCCCAGGTGCCCATTCCGTACCCGTGGCCGTCGATCATCTGGTAGGCGGCGCCTTCGGTCGCGATCACATTCCACACCGCCATGGCGTCGAGGTGCCACGGGACCGAGACCTCGTCCGCGGTCAGCCCCGCTGACCGCAGCACCTCCACCGCGCCCCGGACCGCGTCGTCGACGCCGGTCAGTGACACGGGTGTGCCGAATCCTTCCCGCACCACGCCGACCCGCAGACCAGAAGCGCTCTCGCGCAGAGCCGCGACGTAGTCGACCGGGTCGAGGACCGTCGGCTGGCGGGAGTCGTAGCCGTCGACACCGGCCAGCACGCTCAGCATCAGCGCCGCGTCGCCCACCGTGCGCGTCATCGGCCCGAGGTGGTCGATGGTCTGCTCGATCGGGAAGGCGCCGGTGTAGGGCACCAAGCCGTACGTCGGCTTGTGCCCCACGATGCCGGTGAACGACGCCGGGATCCGCACCGAGCCGCCCTGGTCCCCGCCCACCGCCAAGTCGACGTCGCCGCTCGCCACCAGTGCGGCGCTGCCGCTCGAGGAACCACCCGCGTTGCGCGAGAGGTCCCACGGGTTGCGCACCGGCCCCGGCCACGACGTGAAACTGCCCCCGGAGAAACACAGGTCTTCGCACGTCGACTTGCCGGAAATGGTGGCGCCCGCGGCCAGCAGCCGGCGCACGACCGTGGCGTCCCGCCTCGGCACGAAGCCGTCCATCGACGCCGAACCGTTGACCATCGGAACCCCGGCCACGGCGACGTTGTCCTTCACCACGACCGTCCGGCCCGCCAGCGAGCCTTCCGCCGTCTCGCTGATCGCGGTCCGCACCGACCAGGCGTTGAGCGGATTGTCCGCCGGCAGCGCGAACTCACGCACGGGTGCCTCGGGCGCAGACCTGCGGTAGAGCCGCTCGACCTCCTCCGACGCCGCCAGCGTCCCCTCGACCGCCGGGACGAACTCCCCGACCTCGGCCTGAGTCAAGTCGAATCCGTAGTGCTGCGACAGCGCCGCGAGCCTTACCGCATCGGGCACCGGAATGGCCATGACCGCTCCCTCGAGGTCGGCGATGGGGTCGAACCTAGGGACGATCGGTCAGCACGTCAACGCGTATCGAGCCGGCGCGGCCTGGGTGGGAGCCGGCTCGGGGTGTCGGCAATGGGTTCTGTTGCGGAGCAGGGCAGGCCTACAGAGCGTCGGATCCGCGTTCGCCGGTGCGGACGCGGACGACGGTTTCCACCGGGGTGATCCAGATCTTGCCGTCCCCGATCTTGCCGGTGTGGGCGGTCTCGCGCACCGTGCGCAGCACGGCCTCGACCTGGTCGTCGTCGAGGAGGATTTCCAGGCGGAGCTTCGTGATGAAGTCGATCGCGTACTCGGCGCCCCGGTAGATCTCGGTGTGGCCTTTCTGCCGGCCGTATCCGCGGACCTCGGTGACCGTCATGCCCGCGATGCCGAGTTCCTGCAGGGCCTCCCGGACGTCGTCGAGCACGAACGGTTTGACGACGGCGGTCAGCAGCTTCATCGAGTCTCCTCGCGTGCCGGCCGGTGCGATCCCGGAGCACCGGCGGGCACGCTGCCCCGGCGTCCGGATTGGACTGCCAGCTCGTACGCGCCTTCGGCGTGCTCGGCCTCGTCGACACCGTCGATCTCAGCCTCGCGGTCGAGCCGGAATCCCATGAACTTGTGCATGACCCAGCCGATCAGGAAGGTCACGACCAGCGAGTACCCTAGTACCGCGAACGTCCCGGCCGCTTGGCGCCACAGCTGGTCGAGTCCGCCGCCGTAGAACAGGCCGTCGACCCCCTGTGGATTCACGCTGACGGTCGCGAACAAGCCGATCAGCAGCGTCCCGATCAAGCCGCCGACGCCGTGCACCGCGACCACGTCCAGTGCGTCGTCGAACCCGAACCGGTACTTCAGGCCCACCGCGAACGAACACACCACCCCCGCCACCAGGCCGATCGCGATCGCGCCGAGCGGTTCGACGTAGGCACACCCGGGCGTGATCCCCACCAGCCCGGCCACCGCACCGGAGGCGGCGCCGAGGGTGGTCGGTTTCCCGTCGCGGAACTGCTCGACGAGCAACCAGCCCAATACCGCGACCGCCCCCGCGACGGTGGTGTTCAAGAACGACGTGGCAGCCAAGTTCTTCGCCGCCAGCGCGGAGCCGGCGTTGAAACCGAACCAGCCGAACCACAGCAGCCCGGCGCCGAACATCACGAAAGGCAGGTTGTGCGGCCGCGCGGCCTGCCTCGGCCAGCCGTGACGGCGACCGAGCACGATCGCCAGCGCCAGCGCGGCGGCACCGGAATTCACCTCGACGACGGTGCCGCCCGCGAAGTCCAGCACGTGCAGCTTGCTCGCGATCCACCCGTCGGGCGCGAAGACCCAGTGCGCGACCGGCAGGTACACGAGCGTGACCCACACGACGGAAAACACCGTCCAGGTCCAGAACCGGGCCCGCTCGGCGATCGCACCGGCCAGCAGCGCCACCGTGACGACCGCGAACATCATCTGGAAGGCGACGAACGCGAACAGCGGTACCTTGTTCCCCGCCGGCCCGATCGTCTGCTCCGCGATCCCGCGCAGACCGGCCAGCCGCAGATCGCCGAGCAGCCCGCCGAACCAATCGGCGCCGAACGCGAGCGAATACCCGTAGACCACCCAGACGAGGCCGACGGTCGCGAGACAGATGAACGTCATCGCCATCACGTTCAGCACACTCCGGGCGCGAACCATCCCGCCGTAGAACAACGCGAGGCCCGGCGTCATCAGCATCACCAGTGCCGCGCTGACGAGCAACCACGCCGTGCTTCCCGTATCCACCACGCCCGTACGTCTCCTCGTCTCGCCGACCCGCGGCAGGAAGCTAACCGGGCGGTATTACCGGCGTGTTTCCGCTGTGAGTCCGCCACCTACTCCTAATATGACAAAACGGTTGAAACGGACGAACGGAACCGGCGATCCGCCGTGGACTGTCCGGAAAGGACATACCGGAGGACACGCACGGGATTCCGGCCGCGTGGGCATCGGCCGCAGCCGTGAGGAGTACTTGCAGAACCCGCGTGCCGCAGAAGGTCACGCGGGTCAGGTCGACGATCAGCGCGCTCGGGCGCAACGCGAGCTCGTCGGCCGGCAGCCCGGACAGGCGCTCGGCGACGGCGCCGTCGAGGTCGCCGCCCGCGGCCACCACGGCCGACTCGCGAGTGGTGGTGACGACGAACGTCGCCGTGGTTCGGGGAAACGGGTCGGTCATGATTGTCGGCACCTCCGCGGCTCGCGACGCCCGGTCTGTGCGGGACCGGCGGCTGCTGAGCTGAACCGCGGGTTCGCCCCGAAGACACCCGGATCGGGCGGAGCTCAAGCGCGACCCGCCGTGTTTCGACGCCCGGCTCGTGCCGGTATCGCCGTGGCTCATCTGCCCGGCGCCGGCCGCCGCGTGGCGGCTGCCTCTTGTGCCTGTAACCCCGGGCCTGTTCGACACGGTGCTGCGGCTGCCCCTCCTGGACACGACGCGCGCGAGTCCGAACTGGACTGCGCCCCCGCCGAAACCCTTGGCGAGTTCCTCATCGGCCTGCGCGAAGGCACCGGCGGCGGCGCGCCACAGCTGACCGGCGAAGACCCGAGGGCGAGCGGGTTCACATTCGGTATCGGGCGACGAAGCTGAGTTTTCACTGGCTGGACCCCATTGCGCACAAACGGCCGCGACGATCCACTCGGCGGGGACACCCACTCCGTAAGGGGACTCCCCATGTCCGTCACCGACGAACTCCTGGCCAACAACGCCCGCTACGCCGAGCAGTTCTCCGGCCCCTTCCCCTACCACCGGCCAAACACGTCGCGGTGGTGGCGTGCATGGACGCGCGCATCAACGTCTACGGCGTGCTCGGCCTCAACGAGGGCGAGGCGCACGTGATCCGCAACGCCGGTGGTGTGATCACCGAGGACGAAATCCGCTCGCTCGCCATCAGCCAGCGCCTCCTCGGCACCGAGGAAATCATCCTCATCCACCAGACCGACTGCGGCATGCTCACCTTCACCGACGACCAGTTCAAGAACTCCATTCAGGACGACACCGGCCTCAAACCCGCGTGGGCCGCCGAAGCGTTCGCCGACCTGGACACCGACGTCCGCCAGTCGATCGCCCGCATCGAAAACTCCCTGTTCATCCCCAAGAAGCAGTCCGTGCGCGGGTTCGTGTTCGACGTCGCCACCGGAAAACTCGACGAAGTCCGGTGAATCCCGGCTCAGCCAAACTCGTCCGTCGCCTGATGCTCGGTACGGACGGCATCGACTCCGGGGAGGCGCGTTGCACCAGCCGGCCCGGGCCCGTGCTCGCCGTCCGGTCCCGGGAGGAACTGGAACTCGCCAGGGCCGCGGCGGGCGTGGGTTGATCACCACCCTTGCCTCGCGGTGAGCTGCCGTCAGCTCTCCGCGCGGCGGGCAAGCCGTTCCCGTTGCGGCACCACCACGTACTTTGGGTCCTTTGTGGACTCCACCCCGGCCGCGTACACCCCGAACCGCGTGCACAGCCCGGACGCAAGGTAAGCCGCCCCGGCGGCCACACCCGCAACACGGCTGCGGCGCGCGGCCAGCGACAGCACGGCGCCGACGGCGGTGAGCGACTTGGCCGCTTTGAGCAGCTTTCCCGCGCGGCCCGTGCGGTACGGCTCCGAGACCAGGCCCAGTCCGGTCTCCAGGTGGTGCTCGGCGAGCAGTTCCGCAGCGGCCGCGGCGAGGCCGGCGCGCACGACCGGGCCGTTCTCCGCCGGAGGCACCGAAATCAGAGCCGCCCCGGCGCCGCTGGTCACCGCGCTGCCCGCGAACAGGATCGGCAGCGTGCCGCGGGCCTCGTGCCACGACGGGGTCGCCGTGTCGGCCAGCAGCACGGCCGTGTAGGTGCACATCGCCGGGCCGAGTACGCCCGCGCCCGCCCCGGCGAGGCGACCGACGCGCGGCAGGATGCCGGTCACCCCCGAGAAGGCCGCCACGGCCGCGAGCCCGGAGAACGGGGAGAGGATCCACGACCCCACCGACAGCGGCGAGGTCGGCTTGAGCACGCGCAGCATGTGCAGGAACCGCGTCGGCTTGCCCAGGTCGTGGACCAGCGCCACGACGCTCGCGAGAGAGCCGCCCGAGGCGACCAGTCGGCCCACCCGGGCCAGTGCCGGGCGGCCGGTGAGGTCGGCCAGCGCGGCCATCGACGCCGAGGCTCCGGCGGCGCCGCCGAGGAACAGGTACAGCGGCACGTCCGGCTGCTTCCAGGCCGGTTCCTTCAGGATCGGGCGACCGTAGTACGAGCGGAACTCGACGGGTTCGACCATGGCGCGTTCGCGGCGGGGGCTCATCGGCGCCGGCCCAGGAACGACACGACCAGCGCGGCGGCCACCCCGGCCGCGGTCGTCGCGGCGCGTTTCCACATCGCCGGCAGATCGCGGGTCGTCACGACGGGGTCGGGTGGGAAGCCGTACACCTCGGGTTCGTCCAGCAGCAGGAAAAACGCGCCGTCGCCGCCGACGCCGTCGTCCGGATCGTGGCCGTAGAGGCGAGCTTCCGGCACCCCGTCCGCGTGCAGCGCGTCGACTCGCGACGCAGCCCGCGCGCGGAGCTCGGCCAGCTCCCCGAACTGGATGGAGTCGGTCGGGCAAGCCTTGGCGCACGCGGGTTCCAGGCCGGCGCCGAGCCGGTCGTAGCAGAGGGTGCACTTGAAAGCGCGGCCGTCGCTCTCGCGTTTTTCGATGACGCCGTACGGACAAGCGGGCACGCAGTAGCCGCAGCCGTTGCAGATGTCCTGCTGCACCACGACCGTGTCGAACTCGGTGCGGAACAACGCGCCCGTCGGGCAGACGTCGAGGCACGCGGCGTGGGTGCAGTGCTTGCAGACGTCGCTGGACATCAGCCAGCGCACACCGGGCTCCTGCTCAAGCTGTCGAGGCGCGCCGACCGTCGGCATCCCCAGGTCCACCGCGGGCTGCTCGATGAACGCGACGTGCCGCCAGGTGTTCGCGCCCAGGTCGCCGGTGTTGTCGTAGGACATCCCGAGCAGGTCCAGCCCACCGGACTCCGGGACGCCGTTCCACTCCTTGCAGGCGACCTCGCACGCCTTGCAGCCGATGCACACGGACGTGTCGGTGAAGAACCCCATGCGGGGCTGGGTGCCGTACTCAGCCATAGGCTCGCCTCCGGTAGTCGGCCACGAAGTCCAGGAGGGACGGCCCGCGCGGCCGCCGTCCCGGGCGGATGTCGCAGGTGGCCGCCTTGGCCTCCTGGATGTACACGTTCGGGTCCAGCACGATCGAGAGCAGGTCGTTGGCCGCGTCGCCGCGCGAGAGGCCGTTGGGACCCCAGTGGTAGGGCAGCCCGATCTGGTGGATGGTCCGGCCCCGGACCTTGAGCGGCTTGATCCGATCGGTGACGAGCACGCGGGCTTCGATCGCCGTGCGCGCCGAGACGATGGTCGCCCAGCCGCCGTTCTCCAGGCCGCGTTCGGCCGCGAGCGCCGGGGAGACCTCGCAGAAGAACTCCGGCTGCAGCTCCGCCAGGTGCGACAGCGTCCGGCTCATGCCGCCCGCCGTGTGGTGCTCGGTGAGCCGGTAGGTCGTGAACACGTACGGGTACACCGAACTGCGCGCCGGGTTGTACGGGTTCGACGGGCTGTCCAGCGTCTGGCGCGTCGGCGACTCCTGCCGGCTGTACAGGGCATTGCCGACCGGGCTCTCGAACGGCTCGTAGTGCGTCGGGAGCGGACCGTCGACCAGCCCCGCGGGCACGTAGAGCCAGGCCTTGCCGTCGGTCTGCATGATGAACGCATCTCTGCCGCTGAGCGCCGCCTGTGCCTTCGCCCCTTCGGGCGGGACGTAGTCCGGTGCCTTGGTGGGCTCGAAGTCCGGGACGTCGGGGCCGGTCCACTTGCCCTGCCCGGCGTCCCAGGAGAGCAGCTTTTTCCGTTCGCTCCAAGGCTTTCCGTCCGGGTCGGCCGAGGCGCGGTTGTAGAGGATCCGCCTGTTCGCGGGCCACGCCCAGGCCCAGCCGTTCGCCACCCAGTCCTGTTCGGACCCCGGCTGCCGGTTCGCCGCGTGGTTGTGTCCGTCGGCGCGGACTCCGCAGTAGATCCAGCAGCCACAGGAGGTCGAGCCGTCGTCCTTCAGCTCGGTGTAGGCCGACAGCGGGCCGCCGGGGCCGTGGCCGTTGATCTCCGCGAGCACCGATTCCGCGCTCGGGTCGGCCGTCGGCCCCTCGGTCGGGTAGCTCCAGGTGAGGTCGCGGATCGCCGCGTCACGCGGGTCGTCGCCCACGCGTTCCCGGATCAGGCGGCCCAGGTGGTAGTAGAACCACAGGTCGCTGCGGGCCTCGCCGGGCGGCTCAACGGCCTTGTGGTGCCACTGCAACAGGCGCTGGGTGTTGGTGAAGCTGCCGTCTTTCTCGGTGTGCGCGGCGGCGGGCAGGAAGAAGACCTCGGTGCCGATCTCCTCCGATTTCAGCTCGCCGGTCTCGATCTCCGGGCCGTCCTTCCAGAACGTCGCGCTCTCGATCATCTGCAGGTCCCGCACGACCAGCCAGTCGAGGTTGGCCATGCCGAGGCGCTGGAACTTCCCGTTGGCCGAGCCGACCGCCGGGTTCTCGCCGACCAGGAAGTAGCCCTTGCACTCCCCCTCGATCTGCTGCTGCACCGTTGCGTACGTGCCGTGGTCGCCGGTCAGCCGTGGCAGGTGACCGAACGCGAAGTCGTTGTGCGGCTGGGCGTGGTCACCCCAGTAGGCCTTCAGCAGGCTGACGGTGTAGGCCTGCATGTTGCCCCAGAAGCCGGTCTGGCCCGCGTCCGCCTCGACGAACTCCGCAAGGGTCTGGTGCTGGTGCGCGTGCGGCATCGGGATGTAGCCGGGCAGCAGGTTGAACAGCGTCGGGATGTCGGTGGAGCCCTGGATGCTGGCGTGCCCGCGCAACGCGAGGATGCCGCCGCCGGGCCGGCCGATGTTGCCCAGCAACGTCTGCAGGATCGACGCCGTGCGGATGTACTGCGCGCCGACGCTGTGGTGCGTCCACCCGACCGAGTACACCCACGCCGTGGTGCGCTCGCGCCCGGAGTTCGCGGTGACCGCCTCCGCGATCTCGGTGAACTGCGCGACCGGGATCCCGCAGATGTCGGCGACGGCTTCGGGTGTGTAGCGGGCGAAGTGCCGCTTGAGGACCTGGTAGACGCACCGCGGGTGCCGCAGCGTCTCGTCCGTCTTGGGCTTGGCGCCCACCGCCGCGCCGCCGCTGCCGTACGAGTCGGCGCGGGCGGTGCGCTGATGGCCCTTCCCGCTGTGGTGGGGCTCCGAACCGGGCTCGCCGGGCTGCTCCGGATCGGTCGACCCGGCCGCCGGCACCGTCGGAGCGCCCTCGTAGGCCCACGTCGTCATGTCGTACCGGCGCTTCTCGGGGTCGAATCCGGAGAAGAGACCGTCGAGGTCCTCGGTGTCGGCGAAGTCCTCACGCAGGATCGCGGCCGCGTTGGTGAAGGCCAGCACGTACTCACGGAAGTCGAGGTCGCGATCCAGCACGTACTTGATCAGCCCGCCGAGGAACGCGATGTCCGACCCGGCCCTCAGCGCCGCGTGGACGTGCGAGACCGCGCTGGTGCGCGTGAACCGCGGGTCGATGTGGATGATCTTCGCGCCGCGGGCCTTCGCCTCCATCACCCACTGGAACCCGACCGGGTGGCACTCGGCCATGTTCGAGCCCTGGATGACGATGCAGTCGGCGTTGGCGAGGTCTTGCTGGAACGTCGTGGCGCCCCCACGACCGAAGGAGGTCCCCAGACCGGGAACCGTGGCGGAGTGTCAAATACGCGCCTGATTCTCGATCTGGATCGCGCCGAGCGCGGTGTAGAGCTTCTTCATCAGGTAGTTCTCTTCGTTGTCCAGCGTCGCGCCGCCGAGGCTGGCGAGGCCGAGCGTGCGGTTGAGCTTGCGGCCCTGCTCGTCGACGTCCTGCCACGTGTCGGCGCGCGTCTTCAGCACGCGGTCGGCGATCATGTCCATCGCCTCGTCCAGCGGCAGGCGCTCCCACTCCGTGCCGTACGGGCGGCGGTAGAGGACCTCGGTGACGCGGCTCGGGCTGGTCACGAGCTGTTTGCTGGCCGAGCCCTTCGGGCACAGGCGGCCGCGCGAGATCGGCGAGTCCGGGTCGCCTTCGATCTGGGTGACGGCGCCGTCCTTGACGTACACCTTCTGGCCGCAGCCGACCGCGCAGTACGGGCAGATCGACCGGACGACCTTGTCGGCGTCTTCGGTGCGGGCGTGCCAGGTCTGCGAACCGGCGGACTTGGCCGCGGCGGCGCGGGCCATGCGGTCGGGACCGGTCAGCTGCCGGTACACCGGCCAGCCTTCGATCCACTGCCGCACGCCCATGCCTCGCACGCTAATCGCCGTACCCGGGATTCGCAGCCCCAACCACACTTCTGGTGCCGTCCGCCTTCCGTTCGGTGACGCCGAGGGTGTCCAGGTGTTCCAGCAGCGGGATCATCACGCGGCGGGTACTGTCCAGCGCCCGCCGGGCCTCGGACACGGTAAACGGTTTCCCCAGCGCGGCCAGCGCTTTTCCAGCGCGCCGCGGTGCGTGCGGGCCGAGCACCACGCCGTCCGCGACAGCACTGAGGCGGCCCAGTCGCACGGCGGCGGCCAGCTCGCGGGTGCCCAGGCCGAGCTCGCGCAGTTCGTCCGCTTCCGGCGCCTGGAACGGGTGCTCGGCGAAGCGCTTCTCGAGCACGGCGAGCGCGCGTTCGACGTCCGCGCTCAACCCCGCGCCCGGGCGCCGCACGAGTCCGCCGGCCGCGGCCAGGCCGTCCGCCAGGATCGCCGGGACCAGCTCCGCAGCCGGCAGGCCGAGCCGCTGCCGGAGCACATCGACCGGCATGCCCGCGGCGATCGGATGCTCGCGCGTCCATCCGGCCACCACCCGGGGCGCCTCCTCGCGCAGCCGGGCGAGGTGCGCCGGGTCGGCGTGCCAGTCGCCGAGCCGCTCGCCGGCCTCCGGGAGGCCCAGCGCGTGAAAGTCGTCGTGGCGCACGAACCGTTCGCGGCGCAGCAGATCCCAGCCGGGTTCCGGCGCCGCCAACGCCGTACCCCGCGCTCGCGCCGCGCCACGGCACGCCAGCGGCGGCGGCCGGACGTCGAGGACGTCGAACCCGGCCGGGATCCGGTGCTCCCCCGGGTCGCGCAGCAGTCCCCGATCGCCCACGCGCAGCGGCAACGGTTTCGCGAGCAGAAGCCGCGCGGTGTCCGGGCCGAGGGGGCGGGCACGGGCGGGCACGGCCGCGGAGCCGAGGTGCGCCACCAGGTGCCGGTGCAGCTCGGCGGCGGGTGTCCCGCGCAACCGCACGTCGAGCTCGGCCGTGGTGCGCCACGCGCCGGGCGTGACCAGGGCGTCGCCTCGCTCGGCGGCGTCGCGGGCCACGCCGCGCAGGTTCACGGCGACCCGGGCCACGGCGGACACGCTCTCGTGCGCTTCGCCGAGGGACTGCAGGCCGCGCACCCGGACGAGGGTCTCGCCGAGCGTCAGCTCGTCTCCGACACGCAGCGTGCCGGCCCCGAGGGTGCCGGTGACGACCGTGCCCGCGCCCTTGATCGTGAACGCTCGGTCGATCCAGAGCCGGACGTCCGCTCCCGGGTCGGGCGGCGGCAGGCCGGCGGCAAGCCCGGCCAGCCGGGTGCGCAGCTGGTCGAGGCCCGCACCGGTCGTCCCGCTGACGGCGACGGCGGGCACCTGGCCGAGCGACGTCTTCGCGATTTCCCGCAACGCCGCCGTCGTGGCCGCGGCGGGGTCCGCACGGTCGGCCTTGGTGACGACGAGCAGGCCGTGGCGGACCCCGAACGCGTCGAGCGCGGCCAGGTGTTCCGCCGACTGCGGCATCCAGCCCTCGTCCGCGGCGACCACGAACAGTACGGCCGGCACCGGGCCGATCCCGGCCAGCATGTTCGGCACGAACCGCCGGTGCCCGGGAACGTCGACGAACGCGAGCTCCTCGCCGGCCAGGCGCATCCAGGCGAAGCCGAGGTCGAGCGTCAGGCCACGGCGACGCTCCTCGGCCCACCGGTCCGGCTCCATGCCGGTGAGCCGGCGGATGAGCGTGGACTTCCCGTGGTCGACGTGCCCGGCCGTGGCGATCACCCACATCGGCGCACAGCCTCCCTCAGCATCACGTCCTCGGCCGGGCGCACCGTGCGCAGGTCGAGCAGGCACTTCTCGCGCACGATCCGGCCGACCACCGGAGGCTCACCCCGCCGCAGCGCCGCCGCGTAGCGGACGGGCAAGGAGACGGCCGAGCTCGGCAGTTCGACGCCCGGCGCCCCGCCGCCTCCGACGACCGCCACCGAGTCCACGGCCCGGGCGTCCACTCCGGCCGAGCGCAGAGCCGCGGCCAGCGTTTCGGCGCGCGTCCGGAGTTCTCCGAGATCGGCGCCGAGTGCCGCACGCACCGGTGGCTCCGGGCCGCGCAGGGTGGCTTCGAGCGCGGCGAGCGTGAGCTTGTCCACGCGCAGCGCCCGAGCGGCGGGATGCCGCCGAAGCCGTTCGATCAGCACCGCGTCTCCGAACAGCAGCCCGGCCTGCGGGCCGCCGAGGAGCTTGTCGCCGCTCGCGGTCACCACGGCGGCGCCGTCGGCCAGCGCGGTCGTGACGTCCGGCTCCGCGGGCAGCAACGGGTGCGGGGCCAGTAGTCCGGACCCCACGTCGGCGACCACCGGCACGCCGAGCCCGGCCAGCTCGGCGACGCTCGCTTCGGACGTGAAACCGGTAACGCGGTAGTTCGAGGGGTGGACTTTCAGCACGAACCCCGTGTCCGGGCCGACGGCAGCCGCGTAGTCGCGCGCAGAGGTGCGGTTGGTCGTGCCGACTTCGCGCAGCCGCGCGCCGGTCGACTCCAGCAGGTCGGGGATGCGGAAGCCGTCGCCGATCTCGACCAGCTCGCCGCGGCTGACCACGATCTCCTTGTCCTGCGCCAAAACCAGCGCGCACAACAGCAAGGCGGCCGCGTTGTTGTTCACCACGTGCACCGCCGCGCCCGGCACCGCGGCGGCCAAGGCCGCGAGGGCACCGCGGCCGCGTTTCGCACGCTCGCCGGTCCCGAGGTCGAACTCGACGTCGGTGGTCCCGGCCGCGGCGACGACCGCGTCGAGCGCGGCGGCGGACAGCGGCGCGCGGCCGAGGTTGGTGTGCACGAGAACGCCGGTCGCGTTCAGCACGGGACGCAGCGAAGACCCGGTGGCGGGCAGCCGGGCCAACACGTCGTCGACGACGTCGCCCGGCCCGATCTCCCCGGCTCTCGCCCGCTGCTGCGCCGCCACGACCAGCGACTTCACCAGGTCACGCCCGAGCGCGCCGGCCGCCTTCGCGAGCCGCGGTTCGGCGAGCACGGCGTCGGTGCGCGGGATCGCCCGGCGCGGGTCACCCATGGCGGAGGCGGACGGGAATCGAACCCGCCAGCGGCAGGACCTGCCGCTCAACGGTTTTGAAGACCGCGCCGGTCACCAGGCCGGAAACGCCTCCCTGGGGCATCCCGCCATCCTGCCAACACGGCGGCGCCCGCGCATGATGAGCGCCATGACCATCCGGCTGACCCAGTACGCGCACGGCGGCGGCTGCGCGTGCAAGATCCCGCCCGGTGAGCTCGAATCCGTCGTCGGCGGTCTCACCGGCGCCCGGCCCGTGAACGCGGCCGGTGAGCTGCTGGTCGGCCTGGACGCCGGTGACGACGCGGCGGCTGTCCGGATTTCCGGTGGGACAGCGCTCATCGCGACCACGGACTTTTTCACCCCGGTCGTCGACGACCCGTACGACTGGGGCCGGATCGCCGCGGCCAACGCACTGTCCGATGTGTATGCGATGGGCGGTACGCCTGTGGTCGCGGTGAATCTGCTGGGCTGGCCGCGCGAAGTCCTGCCGTTCGAGCTGGCCGCCGAGGTCCTGCACGGCGGGCTCGACGTGTGCGGCGAAGCGGGGTGCCACCTCGCGGGCGGCCACAGCGTCGACTCCCCGGAACCCCAGTACGGCCTCGCCGTCACCGGGACGGCGGACCCGGACCGGTTGCTGCGCAACGACTCCGGCCGCCCGGGCGTGCCCCTTACCCTGACCAAGCCGCTCGGCATCGGCGTGCTGAACTCCCGCCACAAGGCCACCGGCGAGCGGTTCGAGCACGCCATCGCCACGATGACCACGCTCAACCGCGACGCTTCGGTCGCCGCACTGGCCGCGGGCGCCGTGTGCGCGACGGACGTCACCGGGTTCGGGCTGCTCGGCCACCTCCACAAGCTGGCCCGCGCCAGCGGCGTCACCGCACGAATCGACCCGGCGGCCGTGCCCTACCTCGACGGCGCGCGCGAAGCGCTGCGTGACGGCTACGTCAGCGGCGGCACCCGGCGCAACCTCGACTGGGTCCGCCCGCACGCGGACCTGTCGCGGACCACCGAGACCGAAGCCCTGCTCCTGGCCGACGCCCAGACTTCCGGCGGACTGCTGGTCGCGGGCGAACTGCCCGGCCACCCGGTGATCGGCGAGCTCGTTTCGCGCTCGGACCACACCGTCGTGGCCGGCTGAGGGCCGCGTTTGCGCCGCGCGTCCGGCGGGTAGACCCCGAAATCGGTGACCCGGAAGATCAGCAGGTGTCGCGGTGTCCATGTTGACCGTCCTCTTCGGCGTCGCCGGGCTGCTCGCGCTCGCCGCGGCCGTACTGTCGAAGCTGGTCGCCGACCGGCCGTTCTCGACCCCGCTCGTGATGCTGGTCGCTGGCATCGGGCTCGGGCTGCTTGAGAAGCCGTGCAGCAGCCCGTCACCGAGGGCCACGCCGAGCCCCAGCCACGAAACCGTTTCCGTGCACGAGTTCCGCAACCGCGTACGGCAGGAACGCGAGAGCACCGCGACGCCGGCCATGAGCAGCTCGACGGGCCGTGTTCGTCGCCGCCGTCGCGGTGCGCGCGGAGGAACGGTCCCACGAGTACCGCGGGATGCTGCACGCCTTCGGCCGTCAGCTGGAACGGCTGTTCGTCGCGGCCTTTTGCGCGGTCGGCGCCCGCGTGGCGCGCCGGGCACTGGGCGGTTCGTGGCGCGTGACGGCGAGCTGGGTGACGTGGTCGGCGTGGGTCCCGTGGGCCGCGGTTCGCGAGTCCGCGGCTCCCCGAGCGCGAACCCGTCGGCGCACCGCACCAGGTCACGGACGAAACCGGCTGAACCGCGGACGACCACGCATAGCCTCGGCCCCGACGGGTACGCAGAAAGCAGACCACGTCCAGCCGACGTCGAGGAGTGGCCGCGATGTGCCCCGCGAGCGCCCCGCAGTACCGTCCCCCAGCCACGCTGCATCTCCACGAGCCCGCGCACGTGCCCCACGCGGCCACGCTGCGCCGGGCCGTCGCCCGCTGGGCCGGCGCCCGCGGCTTGGCGCCGCCGCTGGTCACCGACGTGGAACTCGCGGTCTACGAAGCCCTGAGCAACGCCGTCGAGCACGCCTACGCAGCGGGCTCCGCGAGCGGCGGGGTGGAATTGCGGGCCCACCACGAAGAGCGCAGCCTCCGCATCACGGTCACTGACGAAGGCCGATGGCAGCCACCACGCGGCCCCCACCTGTGCCACGGTCTCGGCCTGCCCCTCATCCGCGCCCTCGCCGACGACGTCGCCATCACGCCCACACCTCACGGCACCACAGTCACCATGACCTGGCACCTGACACCCGGTGGTGTCTACGACTGACACCCTGCGGTGCTGAGTCGTTCGGCAAGGAAGCGGGTAAACCTCGCTGCGGGCGCGGCCCGAGCCAAGGCCGCGATCTGATCCGGCCATCTCGTGTTCAACCTCGTCGCGACCGCGGTCTTCGCCGCCTCCTATCGCCGCACCGCCGTGGCGCGGCAGGGGCAAGTTGCTCGGTGTAGTCGGCCTGTTCGTCGTCGGTGTCGGTGGCGCGCTCGGCGGCCAGAGTCAGACGGGCACGGCTCCGGTCACGGTGAATTCGAGGCGTCTGGCCACCGACACGGTCTGGTCGCCGAAGCGCTCGTAGAACCGAGCCAGCAGGGCAGCGTTGGCTGCCGCGGCGGCGCCGCCTTTCCAGTCCTGGCTCGTGATCAGGTCGAGTACTTGAGCGTGCAGGTCGTCCACCGCCTGGTCGGCGTTGTCCAGCTCGGTGAACATGCCCGCGAACGGCGCCGCCATCATGTCCGCGAGCCGGTCGGCCATGCCCGCGGTGAGGTCGCCGAGGCGGCGAAACTTCTCTTCCAGCTCGGCGGAGTCGAGGTGGTCCGGGTGCTGGAAGCGCGCTGTGCCGGCGATGTGCGCGGCGAGGTCACCCATGCGCTCGAGTTTGTCGGCGCAGTACACCGCGGCGAGCACGAGTCGCAGCTCATGGGCGACGGGAGCCTGCAACGCCAGCAGCGCCTCAGCGTGCTCTTCGCACTCGGCGCGCTGCAGATCCAGCTCGACGTCGCTGCCGAGCACCTGCTCGGCCAGCTCCAAGTTCGCGGTGAGCAACGCCGCCGTGGCCTGCCGCATCGCCTCCGAGCACGCGACGCACATCGCCGTCATCTCGGCGCCGAGCCGAGCCAGTTCGTGATGAAATGCGTGTCGCATGGCCATCAAACCCAACCTCTCGCGCGCCTCCCGCCACCGCGTCAGCAAGCCCAGCCGGGCCCTGATCGACTCGTGACGCTGCGCCGCCGCCGGACCTCTGCAGTCGACGCCGGAGCAAACGAGTACCCGGAATGCAGCCGGATAAACGGCCGTGTGCCCACGCAGCGTCGCTACCGCAGCCGGCCATCGCGCCGGGATACTCGCGCTCCCCTGCCAGCACTCCAGAAGGATGAGACCGAGGGCCGGAAACCGAGACCCTCCGCACCGCCGACCTGCGGCAGCCCCGGCCGTCCCTTCTCCGACGCGCGGGCGACGGCGTCGGCCGATTCCACGAGCGCACGGGCACATCAGCACCCCACCACCATCACGCGTCCCACAGGTGGCTGGGTCGAACCACACTGATCTGCGCAGCGAGCCGTCTGACCACGCGATCGGCCTTTCCCGCGGTGGCCGGAGCACCGAAGTGCACCACGTCATCGACGGGAACGCCCACTCACCGGCGTTCGACCCGCTCGGCAACCGCGGCAGGAAACGCCCTAGCGGCCCCTGACCACCCCCGGCACCCGTACCTGTCCGAAGACCGTGCGGTGGCGCAGCCGGAAGCCGAGTGACTCGTACAGCCGGATCGCGTTGTGGTTGTGGGCCGCGGCGTGCATGAACGGGGTTTCGCCGCGGTCGCGGATCCCGGCCGCGACGGCGAGCACGAGCCGGGTTGCCAAGCCGCGGCCGCGGTGGGCGGGGTCGGTGCAGACGGCGCTGATCTCCGTCCAGCCGGGCGGGTGCAGGCGTTCCCCGGCCATCGCGATGAGGGCACCGCGGTGGCGCAGGCCGAGGTACGTGCCGAGCAGGACGGTGCGGGGCAGGAACGGGCCCGGTTGGGTGCGGGCGATGAGGTCGAGCATTTCGGGTACGTCGGCCTCGGTCAGCCGCACCGCCTCGGGATCGGGTTCGGCCGCTACGCCGTGGTCCACGAGTTGCACGCCCGCGGCCTCGCGCAGGACCTCCCAGCCGGGCGGTGGCGTGCCGGCCCGGGCGAGGAGCGGCACCACCGCGCCGGGGCCGGCGAGCGCGGCGAGGTCGCCCCACACCGGCCCGCTCGCCGTGGGATCGATGGCGAGGAACGGGGCCACGTCGACCGGGTACCGCACGATGCGGCCGCGGCGTTCGGCGAAGTGTGCGTGCGGGCCGGTGAGCGAGGCCCACGCGGGCTCGTCCAAAACGGACTCGTCCACAGTGGTCGCCGCGCCCGGCGGCTCGGTGGTGTCCGCTTCGGTCACGAGTTGTCCAGCGGGAGTCCGGGCGGGTTGACCGCGGCCTTTTCGACGGCCTCGTTCTCGAGCCCGTAGGCGGCGAGCCACTGTTTGTACTGGCCGTGCTGGATGAGGTAGTCGATGGCTTCCGACAGCGCCTCGACGAGCCCGTTGCCCTTTTTGGTGGTGGCCGCGATCAGGCCCTGCAGTGTCGCGCCGGCCCCGGAGTACTTGCCCGCGCTGCGCGTCGGGTTCGGCGTGCTCGCGGTCTGCGCGGCGTGGTAGGCGATGCCGGGGTTCGGCGCGAAGTAGGCGTCGATGCGGCCGGAGTCCAGAGCCAGGTAGGTGCTGTTCTTGTCGGCGAAGTTCCGCACGTCCAGCTTCTTGCCTTCGGACTCGAGCCGGTTCTTCCACTCCAGCAGGATCTTCTCCTGGTTGGTGCCGGAGTCGACGGCGACGGTCTTGCCGGCGAGGCTTTCGTAGTTGCCGTCGAAGTTCCACGCGCTGGTGCGCTTGACCTCGAAGCCCAGGTTGTCCTCTCGGTAGGCGGCGAAATCGAAGCCCTGCTGCTTGCGCTGCTCGGTCACGGTGATGTTGGAGAACCCGGCGTCGAATTGCCCGCTTTGCAGGCGCACGAACAGGTTCTGCCACGACGCGTTCTGCACGTCGGGCTCGAGCCCCAGCACGCCGGCCACCAGCCGGCCGAGGTCGGGCTCGGCGCCGGTGAGGGTCCGCTGGTCGGTGCCGACGTAGGCCAGCGGCGGGAAGCCCGAGGGCAGTGCGCCGACACCGATCACGAGCTTGCCGCGGTCGAGGATCGCCTTCGGCACCTTCGCGCGGATCTCGGCGACGGTCGGCACGGTCAGCGTGACCGGGTGCTCGTCGCTGGTGTTGGCGGCGACGTTGACGGTGTGGGTGCCGTCCGGGTTCGTCGCGGCTTGGGTGCTGCCGCCGCAGGCGCCGGCGAACAGGGCGACGGCCGTGACGGCGGCGAGGGGCAGCAAGGAGCGTCGTCTCATGGGATTCCTGCGCTTTCGGTGCGGGTGACCTTCCCGAGGAACTCCCGGGTGCGGTCGTGGCGGGGATGGTCGAGGACCTGCTCGGGCGGGCCCTCTTCGACGACACGGCCGGCGTCGAGGAACACGACGTGGCCGGCGATTTCACGGGCGAAGCGGATCTCGTGGGTGACGACGATCAACGTCGTCCCGGAGCGGGCGAGGTCCCGGATCACCGAGAGCACCTCGCCGACGAGTTCGGGGTCGAGCGCCGACGTGGGCTCGTCGAGCAGGATCAGCTTCGGCTCCAGCGCGAGGGCGCGGGCGATCGCGACGCGCTGCTGCTGGCCGCCGGAGAGCTGACGCGGATAGGCGGCTTCCTTGTCCGCCAAGCCGACGCGGGCCAGCAGCTCCTGCGCCCGGGCCTGGGCTGTCGCCCGGGCGACGCGCTGGGTGACGACCGGGGCTTCGATGACGTTGTCAAGGATCGTCAGGTGCGGGAACAGGTTGAACTGCTGGAACACGAACCCGATGCGGGAGCGCTGGCGCAGGATCGCGCGCTCGCTCAGCTCCTTGAACCGGTCGCCGTGCACCCGCACGCCGACCAGCTCGCCACCAACGCTCACGTACCCGCTGTCGAGGCGCTCCAGGTGGTTGATCGCCCGCAACAGCGTCGACTTCCCCGAACCGGACGGACCGAGCAGCACGGTCACCTCACCCGCGGGCGCGGTGAGGTCGACGTCATCGAGGACCCGCACGCCGCTGTAGGACTTCACCGCGTTGCGCACTCGCACTTCACTCACCGGGCCACCCCCAGCGAGCGCAGCCGGCGCCGGAACCGCTGCAACGGCGTCGGCGGCACCGTCCGCAGCGCGCCGCGGGAGAAGTAGCGCTCGACGTAGTACTGCACCACCGACAGCACGCTCGTGAGGATCACGTACCAGACGGTGCCGACCAGCAGCAGCGGGATGATCTGGCCGCTGTTGGTGCTCGCCTGCGTCTCGACCACGCCGAACAGCTCCAGCAGCGACGTGATGTACACGACCGAGGTGCCTTTCAGCAGGCCGATCAGCTGGTTCGCGTACGCGGGCACGATGGCGCGCGTGGCCTGCGGCAGGATGATCCGCCGGTACTGGCGCCACCGCGGCAGCCCCAGCGCGGCAGCCGCTTCCAGCTGCCCCTGGTCCACCGACAGCACCCCGGAGCGCACGATCTCCGCGGCATACGCGGCTTCGTTGAGACTCAACCCGAGTACGGCCACGACGAAGAAGCTCAGCAGGTCCGTCGCGCTGAAGTGCAGGAATGACGGCCCGAACGGGATGCCGAGGCTCAGCGTGCTGTAGAGCGCCGTGACATTGGCCAGGAACAGCAGCAGCACGATCAGCGGGATCGAGCGGAAGATCCAGACGTAGGCCCAGGAAACGGCCTGCAGCAACGGGTTTCGCGACAACCGCATCAACGCCAGCACGACCCCTCCCACCAAGCCGAACACCGCGGCCAGCCCGGTCAGCTCGAGGGTGAGCACCAGCCCGTCCAGGATCACCGGCCGGAAGAACCAGTAGCCGAACACATTCCACTGGAACACCGGGTTCGTCACGAGCGCGTGCACGAGTTGCGCCAGCACCACCAGCACGACAGCGGCCGCGATCCAGCGGCCGGGCCTGCGCAACGGCAGCACCCGCCGTGCGGCGAGCTCGCGCAGACGGGCTTCGTCGGTGGGCGGTCGGGACGACGGTGTCTCGAGGCGAGTGACCGGAGGAGAACTCACGAGTGACTCCGTGACACACAGGGAAGAAATCGACACGAGAGTTCTCTTGACGCTGCGCAAGCTCACCAGGCTCTCCTCGAACCCCGCACCGGCCTTTCACGCGGAAGCCGGAACGCGCCGCGCGGCCAATGACCAATGTCGTCACCCTAAAGCATGAAATTGCACGGAAACCGCGCT
Organism: Amycolatopsis sp. NPDC005232; assembly: GCF_040607795.1. Lineage (NCBI taxonomy): Bacteria > Bacillati > Actinomycetota > Actinomycetes > Pseudonocardiales > Pseudonocardiaceae > Amycolatopsis > Amycolatopsis sp. NPDC005232. The sequence goes on from NZ_JBEXHL010000003.1 coordinate 314,170, forward strand.
TCCAGCCAGTGGGACCGCCCCGTCTCGGCGTTGACTGAAGGAACTTCTTTGTGCCACAACACTTTTGTACCGGCACCTCCCGGGTACATCCCAACCCTTGAACGTCCTCAAAGGATTGTTCGGTCAGATCATCCGGACCGCCCTACGGCAGTGGGCCGCCCCTGACTGGAAGACTTCCAAGAGGGGCGGCCCACTGTCCACAGTAGATCTGACTTGCGCGATCAGCCGACCTCTGCGACCGGCACAGCACCTTCCGCGCGTCGAGCCGGTGGCAGTTCCAGGTGCTCGCGCAGTGTGGTTCCGGCGTATTCGGTGCGGTACAGACCGCGCTCCTGCAGTGCCGGAACGAGGGCGTCGACGATGTCGTCGAGACCGTCGGGCACCAAATAGGGCGAGACGTTGAAGCCGTCAAGCGCGCCCTCTCGGACGAAGCGGGCGAACTTTTCCGCCAACCCGGCGGGAGTGCCGACATGGCTGCGGGCGCGCTGCCCGAGCTCGATGACCGTCTGCCTCAGTGACCAGCCGTGGGCAGTGGCCTCCTCGCGCCACCGCGCGACGGTCGCGCGCGAGTCGGCCACGCGGGCGGCACCGAAGGCACCGCTGCCGTCCTGTTCGCGCGGTTCGATGGCGGGCAGCGGCCCGTCGGGGTCGTAGGCCGACAAGTCGACGTTCCACAGCAGCGTCGCCTGGGCCAGCGCAGTACCGGGGGTGATCTGCTGCTGCCGCACCCAGCGGGCCTTTTCTTCGGCATCGGCCTCGGTGTCGCCGATGATGATGGACGCACCGGGCAGGATGCGCAGTTCCTCGGGGCCGCGACCGGCCGCGGTGAGGCGTCGGCGGAGGTCATCGGCGAACGCGAGCGCGTCGTCGAAGTCGTAGCCATGAGCGGAGAAGATCACGTCGGCGTTGCGGGCGGCGAAGTCGCGCCCCTCCGACGAGTCGCCGGCCTGGAAGATCACCGGGTGACCCTGGCGGCTGCGCGGCAGCCCGCCGGTGAGCTCGATGTCGACCAGGTCGCTGTGGCGGACGACGGGCGCAATCGAGCCCTCCCGTGCCCACGAATCGGCGTCGGTCGAGGTGGCGAGGGCATCGTCGGCCCAGGAGTCCCAGAGCGCCCGCGCGGCGTCGAGCACTTCCTCGGCGCGCCGGTAGCGATCGGCGTGGTCGAGGTAGCCGCCGCGGCGGAAGTTCTCGCCTGTCCACGCGTTGTCGGTCGTGACGACGTTCCAGCCGGCGCGCCCGCCCGAGAGCAGGTCGAGCCCGGTGAAGCGGCGGGCCAGGTCGGCCGGGTCGTTGTAGGTGACGTTCGACGTCGAGACCAAGCCGATGTGCCGGGTGGCCGCGGCCAGCGCGGACAGCTGGGTGATGGCCTCGGGCCGGCCGGCCACGTCGAGGTCGTGCACCCGCCCGTTGATCTCGCGCAGGCGCAGTCCTTCACCGAGGAAGAAGGCATCGAACAGGCCCCGCTCGGCGGTTTGCGCGACCTGGCGGTAGGACTCGGGCGCGATCTGCGAGCCGCTGCGCGGGTCGGTCCAGATCGTCCAGTGGTTGACGCCCTGGAAGAACACGCCGAAGTGCAGCTTCGCGTGCGGGCGAGGAACGTCGTGCGGATCGGTGCGGGTCATCGGCTCAACCTTCGGTGGTGGCGAACGGGTTGGCGGGCGCGGCGAGGCCGAGCGTCGAGCGCAGCCACTGCCCGGGAACGGGTGCCACGGTGAGGCGTTCGGCGCGCAGCCGCGGCAAGACCGAACTCGCGAGCGTGGGGAGGTCCTCGTCGAGGACAAGCGGGTGAAGGCGCACGCCGTCGACGGTGCGGGCCAGGTCGGCCAGCAGCCGCACGAATCCCTGGGCGTCGCCGACGTAACGCAGGCGCCCGCGGTCGGCCCAGGGCGCGTGCCGCGCCAGGTCCGCGACCCGCTCGGCGCCACTGTGTGCTTCGGTGTCCAGAGCTACCTCGACCTCGGCGAACCGGCGCGGTGCGGCGCTCGCCCGGCTCGACGCCGCGGCCACCGCCCTGACGTCCCGGCCGGAGATCAGGGCGACGTCGGCGTCCGCCGGATCGACCAGCTCCGGCGCGGCGAACACGACCGGGTTGCCCTGCGGCGGCCGCGGCACGATCGCCGGTCCCTTGACCGAGTACGTCTCGCCTTCGAAGTCGATGTAGTGCAAGCGATCGCGGTCCAGGTAGCGGCTCGTGGCCACGTCGCGGACCACCGCGTCGTCCTCCCACGAGTCCCACAGGGCGCGCACCACCCGCAGGCTGTCGGCGGCCTCGCGCCGCAGCGCGGCCTCCCCCGTCACCGCGGGGCGGCTCCAGGCGAGCGCGGCCGCCGGGTTCTCGGTGCTGCCCACGACCCAGCCCGCCCGGCCGTAGCCGATGTGGTCCAACGCGGCGAGGGCGGACGAGACGTGGAACGGTTCGGTGTAGGTCGTCGACACGACCGGCACGAGCCCCAGCACACTCGTCACCTCGGCCAGGAACGCGGCGCGCTCCAGCGACCCGATACGGCCCGCGGGCGCCGGCGCGGGGCCGGGCAGCAAGTCGTCCTCCAGCGTCACCGCTGTGAAGCCGGAACGCTCGACGGTCTCCCCCAGCGCGCGCAGCCGCCCGGGATCGAAGTGCCTGGACGGTGGATGCGCTGCCCTGCGCCACGCCGCGGGATGCGCGCCCGCGCCGTCGATCTCCAGTGTCACCGCGAGGGATGTCATGGACCCGTCTCCTCTTCCCCGTGCGCTACGCGCACCATCTGCCGGACGGCGTCTGCAGCCGCCGCGACGATCGCGGTATTCCGGGTTTCACGGGGTAGGACGGGCGAGGCGAACAAAGTGAAGGCGGCACAAAGGCCCGGGGGGTCCAGGATCCGGGAAGGAACCCCGCGTGAGTGTGAGGGAACCGGGCACGGAATCCCGACGTCTCAGAACGGACGAGTGTTACATTACCGACACGGGATGTCACTCAGCTCGTCGGTGACTTCCGCCTGGCGAGCGGGACTGTGCGGAAGGAAGCTCTGTGGGGTTCGAGGTCGATGTCGAGAACATCAGCAACGCCGCGGCCAAGCTCGGCCAGGGGACGCCGCCGTCGCTCTCCGCGCCGGGGGCGCCGAACGTGGGCGGCACGGATCGGGCCGGTGGCTTCGCGGGCGACTACGAGGTCTGGCTGCTGACCCGGCAGGAAGATCTGCACGCGGCGCAGCAGCAGGTCGACAGTCTGGTCGAAACGATCGGCAACGCCGCGAAGAGTTACGACAGCAGCGACGACGAAGCACGCGGCGTGTTCCTGAAAGCGCTGGACAGCGGTTTCGCACGGATCGACCGGTGACGGCGGTGTTCGACAAGATCCGTGAGCTCGCCGGCAAAGTGGAGAAAGGCAGCACGACCGAACTGGATGATCGGGCCCGGGCGTGCAGAGCCACCAAGGACTCGGTCGAGGACGCCAAGTCGCTCGTGGAAAGCGTCCGCGCCCAGTTGAGCGAGGGCTGGCACGGCGGCGCCGGGGAGTCGGCCCTTTCCTCACTGGACGCCTTCAAGAAGAACCGCGAGGACCAGGCCGAGGACCTCGAAGAGTCGGCGAAATCGTTCGAAGTCGTGCGCGACGCGCTGGCGAAGGCGCAGTCCGACGCCAGGAGCAAACGCGAGGACGCCGAGAAACTGCAGGCGAAACTCGACAACGTGTGGAAGGACCTCTCGCACGGCAAGGGCAACATCGTGTTCGCCTGGGCGCAGGACAAGATCATCAAGGCCGAGGCCCTCGTCTTGCTCGCCGATCTGCAGCGGGTGGTCACGACCTACGACGCGGTCCTGCTCGCCGAGGGCTTGAAGCTCCGCAACAAAACGGGCCAGATTTGGGAGCTCGCCGGCTCCGAGAAGCGGAACCCGGCCGAGATCGCCGCGCTCATCCTGCGCGAGATTCCCGGTCTCGCCGCACTCGTCGCGAAGAACCCGAAGCTCGATCTCGCCCTGCTCAAAGGTGATTGGGACACGATCATGCGCGACCCCGAGGTCGCGCAGAAGATCTATGACTACTTCGGCTTCAAGTACGTCGAGGGCGGCGATTTCTACACCACCGGCGAGCACTCGGTGCAGAGCTACCTCGGCTGGCATGACATCTACGACAAGATGGAGAAGCTCATCGGCGCGGACCTCGACCGCACCAGCGCCCAGGGCGACAACATGGAGTTCACCGATCCCAAAACCGGGAAGCAGTACCGGCTGGAACTGTGGAAGGGCAGCTACGGGTTCGGCGGCGCGTTCGGCGGCGAAGTCGGGTTCTACGCCCGCGACGCCCAGTCCCAGGACCCGTCCGGCTACTTCTCGGCCGCGCAGGGCGACGACCAGATCAAGGTGACCCAGCAGATCTACGACAAGGAAAGCGGCAAGGTCTACTTCACCAACGACGGCCAGGGCGCCGACGGCAGCGACAAACGGCACTTCTGGAACCTGGCGATCCGCTCCGAGCCGGGCGTGCACCCCGACCAGCTCGGCCAGCGAGCCACGATCGAGGTGCGCGACACCGACATGCGCGACCGGATCTACAACGAGATGACGCGGTACGCCGCCGCGCACCCCGAAGAGAACCTCACCGTCACGAAGGTGTCCGACCACCCGCCCGCGCTCAGCTACGACTGGAAAAAGTGACCGGCGGGGTCACAACGAGGTCAGCGGCTTGAACTCCCACGGCTCGTCGTCGTCCTCGCGGCCCCCGCGGCTCCCACGGCCTTCGCGGCTCCGCCGTGCCGGAACCTCGCGGTCGGCGAGACCGGCGAACACCTCCGCGACGTCGATCATCCCGGCGACCTCGTCGGCGATGCCCGAGCCGTGCCGCCCGTCGATCTCTTCCAGCCCTTCGCGCAACACGGCGACCGCGGCGTTCCTGGCTCGGGCGCGCAACGTGCGGGCCAGCTCTTCCGACGTCTCGCCGGCACGTCTCGACTCAGTCATGGGCACACACTATCCGGCCAGGGCGGACGAAAAGGCCCATTTCGCGCGGCGGCCCATGCGGCCCCGCGGCCGAACGATCAGAACACCAGAACCGGCTTGACGGTCTTCCCGGACGCGGCGTCGGCGGCGGCCTGGTTGATCTCCTCGAAGCGGTAGCGGCGCTGGATGCGTTCCAGTGGCAGCGCGCCGCGACGGTAGGCATCGACGAGGAACGGAACGAACGTTTCCAGCTCGCTATCGCCGAGGGTCACGCCGCGGATCGTGCGTCCCGGCGGCAGACTCGGGACATCGAAGCTGCCGCGGCTGCCGGTGCGGGGCGCGCCGACGACGGCACAGCAGCCGCCGACGGCGAGGGCCCGACGAATTCGTCCAGCACCGGCACCACGCCCGTCGTCTCGACGACGTGGTCGGCTCCGCGGCCACCGGTGACGGTGCGCACGTCCTCGCCGAGATCACACCCTCGGGTGTCGATGATGTCGGTGGCGCCCAGTTCGAGCGCGATGTGAGCGCCGACAACGTTGGGGAGGGTGCACGAAATGCCCGATCGGGACGCGGAGAATGAGCTCGCCGTGCGGATGAGTCTGGCCGTTTGGACCGCAGAGGCAGGAAACCCCCAGGCCGCGGCGGAGCTCGCGGAGGCGATCCTGGCCGAACGCAGTCGCTTGTCGGGTCCGGATCACCCCGCCACGCTCTCGACCCGCAGCAACCTCGCCACCTGGGTCGGCGCGGCAGGAGACCTCGGTCGCGCGCGTGAACTGTTCGCCGACCTGCTCGTCGATCAGGCACGGACCCTGGGACCCACACACCAGTTCACCCTGATCACCCGCCACCAGCTCGCACGGCTGACCGGCGAGATCGGTCACGCGGCCGAGGCGCGCGACTTGTGCGTCGTTCTGCTGGCCGACCAGATCGACATCCTGGGCCCCGACCACGAGTGCACCCTGACCACCCGCTATAGCCTCGCGCACTGGACCGGCCGCCTCGGCGACCCCGCCAGGGCCTTCGAGATGTTCGCCGACCTCCTCGTCGACCAGGAACGCCTCACCGGGCCCGAGCACCGCGATACCCTGGCGCTGCGCAGGGAACTCGTCCACACGGCCGGCGAAGCCGGCGACCCGGTCGCCGCACTGGCGCTGGGTGAAGCCCTGCTCCCCGACCAGCTCCGTCTCCTCGGCGCCGACGATCCCGCCACGCTGCTCCTGCGGCACAACCTCGCCTCAGTCAGCGGAGATCTGGGCCGCCCCGGCGACGCCCGCGACCAGCTGGGATCGGTACTGGCGGACCGCGAGCGCGTGTTGGGGCCCGACCATCCCGACGCCCTGCACACTCGCTCCACGCTGGCGCACTGGCAAGGAGAAGCCGGGGACCCGGCCGGCGCCCTCGTCACCTCCGCCGACCTGCTGGCCGACACCCTGCGCGTCCTGGGCACCGACCACCCGCTGACCCTGTCGACGCGTGAACGCCTGGCCCACTGGACCGGACGCACCGGCAACCCCGACCAAGCCCGGCAGCTGTTCTCAGACCTCGTCGCCGACTACCGCCGGCTGCTCGGCACGGATCACCCCACCACCGTCAACGCCTACGGAGCGCTCGTCACCTGGACCGGTCGCAGCGGCGACGCGGCCGGGGCTCGGGATCTGTGCGAAGCGATCCTGCCGGACCTGCACCGAACCCTCGGCGCGACCCACCACCGAACCCTGACCGCGCGGCAGAACCTCGCGTCGTGGACCGAAAAAGCCGGCGACACCGCGCGAGCCAGGGACCTCTTCGCCGCACTGGTCACCAACCAGCGCCAGACACTCGGCAACGACCACCACCACACCCTGGACAACCGCTACCGCCTCGCGCAAACCACCGGCGCCGCAGGCGACCCGGCCCAGGCGCGAGACCTCTGCAGGACGCTCGCCGACGACCAGGCCCGAATACTCGGACCCGACCATCTCGACACCCTGCTCACCCGGCACGCACTCGCCAGCTGGACCGGACGAGCCGGCCACAGCACCACCGCACGCGACCTCTACGAGGCACTGCTGGCCGATTGGCTACGCATCCACGGATCCGAGCACAAGAACATCCCCATCCTCCGCAACAACCTCGCCCACTGGACCCGCCAGGCATCGGCCGACAACACCGACGCCCGGTAACCGGCCATCCGCCAACGCCCCGGAGAAGCCCGGGCGCGCGTTGGCCGGTCAAGGGAACGCGCGCGCGAACCGTTACCGGCGTCACTACGGGAAACTCCACCGAGAAGGGCCGCCACTCCGGCACCCTCACTGGAGAGCTGAGCGCCCGCGACGAGGAGTCGCGCATCGACCCGCGCACAGCCTGACCACCGCCGCTGTCAGGCGAGCCCGACCGCTTCGTCGATCAGTGTCCTGGCGAGGGCTTCGGCGTCTTCGAACGGGCGGGGGTCGTTGAGCGAGGTCGCCAGGGCGCGAGCGCCCTCGAACAGCACGGCGAGGCGCCGCCCCAGGGTTTCCGGGTCGGGGGCGCCCGCCTCGGTGGCTGTGGCGATCAGGCGCGCGGCCAGTTCCCGCTTGTGGCGCTCGACCACCGCCGCGGCTTCCGGCATCGTGCCGGCCGCTTCGACGGCGGTGTTGTGCAAGGGGCAGCCGCGCACGACCGTGGCCGAAGCCGGGCCGGCCGGGCGTTCGGCGAACAGCGCCAGGAGACGCTCGCGCGCGCTGAGGTCGGTGCGGCCCAGGGCGGTCTCGGCGAGGAAGTCGTCGTCGGACTCGATCGACTGCACGTAGGCGCTGACCAGCGCCTCTTTGCTCGGGAAGTGCTGGTAGAGCGTCCGGGTCGACACGTGCGCCACGTCGGTCAGCTTCGCGATGCCGGTGGCGTGGATGCCGTCGCTCGTGAACAGGTCGGTCGCCGCGCGCAGGATGCGCTCGCGCGCCCCGCGGCCGCCCTTGGGGGCGTTGACCGTCGCCTCGATTGATGCCATACCGCAAGTATAGCGATCGTTGTACTTCTCCGATGAAGCCTGCTACGGTCAAGTACAACGATCGATTTACTTCACTCCCGAAGAGGAGCCCGCAACCCATGTCCACACAGAACATCGCCTCGGTTTCCCACGAGGTCGTCCGGTGGTCGATCGACACCGGAACGTCCTTTGAGGACTTCCGGGATCGCTACGAAGCAGCCGTACCGATGCTGGACCTCGATCGAATGGCGCGGCACCGCGCCGAGCATGCGAGCTGGGAAACCGTGCTCGCCGCGGCGACGGAGAACGCGCCGCATGGCTTCATGCGGTTCTGGAGCACCGACGTCGGAGGGCTCATGCAGCTCGCGGGCAATGCGGGATCCTGCGCTGCTTATCTGATGGGAAACCACACCATCGCGGAACGCATGTACCGGCACGACCCCGCGGTGATGCTCCACGCCCCGCTGCGAACGACGATCCACCGGGATCGGCAAGGGGTCACGTTCTTCTCCCTCGACCAGCCCAGCACCCTGTTCGCGAGCTTCGGAATCCCGGAGATCGCGGACGTCGGACGGGAGCTGGACCGCAAGGTCGTCGATCTCCTCCGAGTGTTGGACGTTCCCGTTCTCCCGCAGATGTGACGAATGTCCGCTCAGGACCATTTCGATAGAGAGGTATTCATGCAGGACAAGGATATTGCCGTCGACAGCGTGCCGACGGCCGAGGAGACCGAGCTGGCCGGACTCGGAGTGGCGGCAGCGGCCGCCGCCATCCGGCAGGGCGACCTCACGTCCGAGTCGTACTCGGCCGCGCTTCTGCGAAACGCTCGGAAGTACTCGAACCTCAATTCGTTCATCACCGTGGATGAATCCGCCGTGCTGAGCGCGGCCGCGGAGGCGGACAAGGCCCGCGCCTCGGGTTCCAGCGCCCCGCTGCTCGGCGTCCCGCTCGGAGTGAAAGACAGCTACCTGACACGTGGTCTCCCCACGACGCTCGGGCTGGAAAGCCTGGGAAGTTTCACACCGCACGAAGACGCCGGGGTCGTGGGCGCGATCAAGGATGCCGGTGGCATCGTGTTCGGCAAGAACAACCTCGTCGAAATGTCCTTCGGGCTGACCGGGCACAACAGGCGCTACGGCCAGGTGAAGAACCCCTACGGCCACGACCGTGTTTCCGGCGGATCTTCGAGCGGCTCGGCAGCGGCCGTCGCGGCCCGGATCGTGCCCGCCGCGTTCGGGGGCGACACGGTCGGTTCGATCAGGGTGCCGGCGTCGCTGTGCGGCGTGGTGGGTTTCAAGCCGACCACGGGCCGATGGCCGCGCGGCGGGGTCGCCCCGATTTCACACACGCTCGACACGCCGGGCGTCTTCGCCCGCACCGTCGAGGACTGCGCGCTGATCGACCGAATCGTCACCGGGGAGGCAGGTAATCCCCCGTCCGATCGCGCCGATCTGAAAGGGGTGAGATTCGCTTACGCACCCAGCCACTACCTGCGGCTGATCGATCCGGAGACCGAAGCACAGTTCACGAGCGCACTGCACCGTCTGCGCGACGCCGGTGCCGAAGTCCGTGAAATCGATCTCGGCGACGACTTCTCCGCCCTGGCGGACCGGCTGACGTGGAACCTCTTCTTCCGCGAGGCGCACCAAGCCGTCTCCGAATTCCTCCTGCGCAACAACTTCCCGGTCTCCTTCGAGGACGTCTTCACCGAGCTCAAGCCGGGCCTCAAAGAAGTGTGGAGTCACCTGGTCTTGCCGAGCGGCCAAGGATTCCTCCCTGAGGACGCCTACGAAACCACACTTTCCGTCGACCGCCCGGAACTCCGGCGCCGGTTCGACGAGGTAGTCACCCGGAGCGGGTTCGACGCCCTGATCTTTCCCACGACGCCCTGCCCCGCACCGCTGATCGACGATCGGCCGCGGTTGACGATCGCGGGTGAGGAGGTGGACGAGCTGGTTCTCGCGAGGAACACCGTCCCCACCAGCGGGGCGGGGTTGCCGGGCATCAGCATCCCCCTCGGGCTGACCGGAAACGGCCTGCCTATCGGCATCGAGATCGACGGCGCCCACGGTCGTGACCGCGAGCTGCTCGACCTGGCCCGTCGGGCACAGGCCGTTTTCGGCACGGTGCCCGCACCCGCGTGAAGACGGCAGGAACAGCGCCACGCTACTCGGTGAAGAGATCACCGCTGAGGTACTTGAGTCCGGTGTCGACCGCGATGGTCACCACGCTGTGCCCGGGCCCGAGCTCCCGGGCTAGCTTGATCGCGCCCGACACGTTCACCGCGGATGAAGTGCCGGCGAAAAGGCCTTCACGCCTTGCCAGCCGCAACGCCAGACCGCGCGCCTCGTCTTCGTCGACGACCCTCGCCTCATCGAAGACCGCCGAGGTGAGCAACGGCGGAATCATGCCCGTACCGATCCCTTCGACCCGGTGCGGACCACCGTGTCCCGCCGTGAGCATGGGCGAGCTCGCCGGTTCGAGAGCGACAAACCGCGTGGGAAGGTGATCAGCGCGAAACGCGGCATTGACCCCGGCCATCATGCCGCCGGTCCCGACGCCGGCGCAGAACGCGTCGACGGTCACTCCCCCGGCTCGTGCCTGCTCGAGGATTTCACGGCCCATCCGCTCGTAGCCCGCCAGAGCGTGCGTGTTGCGGAACTGATCCGTCCAGAAGGCGCCCTCTCGCGCGACGATGCGGTCAACCTCCTCACGCATCCGGTCGAACAGCGAAGGCGTGATCCGCCCACCCTCGCTCGGGACCACGGTCAGGTCGGCGCCGAACGCACTCATGGTGCTCAGCTTCTCCGGCGCGAAGGCATCCGAAGTCACAATGGACAGCGGATACCCTTTGACCGCACAAATGAACGCCAGGGAAGAGCCCGTGCTGCCGCCGGTGTACTCCACAACCCGCCGGCCGCGCTGAAGCACACCGGCGCGCTCGGCTCCTTCGATCATGGCGAGTGCCATCCGGTCCTTGTAACTTCCCGTGGGATTCCCACCTTCGAGCTTCACCAGAACCTGTGCCGCCTCGCCGGGCACGACGTGGGTCAGCCGCACCAGAGGGGTTCCTCCGATGGCGTCGAGCACTGACGAAGCGATCCCTGCTCGCATCATCGAACCCCTCTCCCGCCGTGCTCGCGCGCAGCGCGGGCTGTGCCCTCCGAGTGAACGCAGATCGTGGCGATCACCGAAACACGGCTCGGCCCTGAAGTCCACCACCGCCTCTTCACTCACCCCACCGTCGCGATCGGACGGCTGGGCCGCGGTGTCGCCGGCGGACCGGGTCATGACCGGGGAAGCTCGCTGAAAGGCCCGGCCCCCGACGTGCGGGTCGCGGGGCAGACCAATCGGCCGTCACGGTAGTTGCCCGAGGCCTGGGCGGAGGCCGCAACGGCGAACGGCACACCCACTACACGCGTTCCACAGGAAATTTCCGAAAGAAATACCCGCGAAAACGACGGTGGGGCCCGAGAAAATCCTCGGGCCCCACCGTCGTCAGGGTCGGATCAGCTCGGCACCACGAAGAGGTGGGTCATCGCCGAGGTGTGGTTGGGCGTCGATCCGTTCACGCCGGTCTCGTCGGTGAGGCCGGGGGCCGCGCCGCCGACGGTGCCGGGGTTGCCGCCGAGGTGGGTGGTCGTCACCTTGGCGCTGAGCTGCGTGCAGCCGGGGTTCACGGGCACCTTGGTGTAGAGCGGGATGGCGGCGTGGTTGACGCCCCGCACCACGGTTTCCTCGGTCTGGGCCACGGGCGCGTTCGCGCAGTCCGGGCCGCCGGAGGTGGTGACGGTGAGGGTGAAGCGGGCGGTGGAGTAGTGGATCGTGCTGTCCGGGGTCGCTTCGGGGCCGCGGTGGTACTCGACGTCCGCGATGACGGCGAGGTTCTGGTAGCCCGCGGGCATCGTCGCGTTGACGATCGGGGCGACCGTGCTCGTGGTGACGGGCAGGTTCCCGACCGGCAGTGACCGCTGCATCGCGGTGCCGTTCACGTCCCCGCCGACCGCGGTCGAGGCGAACCGCAGGGTTCCCGCCACGGTCTCCTGGGCCACCGACGGCGAGGTCGAGGCGGTCCGCAGGTACAGCGCGCAGTTCAGCGCGCCGGTCTTCGTCGCGGTGACGAGGAACCGGTTGACGATCGTGATGTCGCGCAGCGCCGGGTTGGGGTTGGTGGCGGGGAGGACGTTCTCCCCCATCACGACGTTCGAAGCGCCCGCGCCCGAGCAGCGGATCTCGTTGTCGATGAGGTTCGCCTGGTCGGCGTTCCAGGCGCGCAGCTCCGAGTAGACGTAGGCGGTCGCGCCGGCGCCGATCTGCGTGCTGATGGTGGCCTGGGGCACGACCTTCTGAGTCGGCTTCTCGGGCGGGTTCGCCTGCAGGTCGGGTGCGTGGGGCACGCCGGTGATGACGGTCGGGCCGAAGTCCTGGCTGGTCGCGGCGGGAGCGGCGACCGCCGGGGCGGCACCGAGCCCGGTCAGGGCCACGGCCACGACGGCGGCGGCGTACCGGGTCCGCTGTGCACGGTTTCTCATGCGTTCCTCCGAGGCCAAGGCCGTGGCCGTCCCGGTTGCCAGACGCGGTGCGGGTGGCGGACCGTCCCCCTCGTCGACGGCCCACCACCCGCACCGGAACCACTGGTCACGGAGAGCCGGCACGAGGTGGCCGCATTCGTGAACCCCGAGGAATCTAGGCCGCCGCCCCTACACAGTCCCTACACGTCGCCTACAGCACGCCCCCGACGGCGAGCGCTGAGGGTACGATCTCTGCTACGCTGCGTTGTCGTTTGCTCAGCTTGGGCGGGGAGCTGTGGGGGACACCGCGAGATTCGGGATCTTGGGCCCGCTGCGCGTGACGAACGCCGGCCGGCCGTTGAAGTCCGCGGGACCGCGGCAGCGGGCGCTGCTCGCCGCGCTGCTGGTGCGTACCCGTCAACCGGTCGGGCTCAGTGGCCTGGTCGAGGCGATGTGGGGCGAATGCCCGCCGAACTCGGCCGTCGCGAACGTGCACACCTACGTGAGCCGGCTGCGGCGCGACCTCGCCGAGATCGGTCTTCGAGACCTGCTGGTCACCGACAGTGGCGGGTACCGGTTGCTCGTCGAGCACGACCGGCTGGACAGCCACCTTTTCCAGACCGCGGCCGAGGAAGCGCGCACGGCGCTGGCCTCCGGGGACACCGTGAAGGCGGTGGCCGTCTGGGAGGATGCGTGGACGGCGTGGCGCGGCGACCCGCTGGAGGACGTCCCCTGCGCCGGGTGGCTGGAAGCCGAGAAGGTGCGGCTCGAGCAGACGGCCGCCGCGGCCCGCGAGGACTCCGCCGACGCGCGGCTGGCGGCCGGCCAGCACAGCACCCTCATCCCCGAGCTGGCGGCCCAAGTGCGGCAGCTGCCGTTGCGGGAGGGTTTGTGGCAGCGGTTGATGCTCGCGCAGCACCGTGCGGGCCGTCGCGCCGAAGCCCTGGAGACGTATCACGCGCTGCGCGGGGTGCTCGTCCAAGCGCTTGGCGTCGAACCGTGCGGCCCGGTCCAGGAACTCCACCAGGTGATCCTCAGTGGTGAGCCGTCGGAGGGCGAGGCCGTGCGGCCGATGCAGCTGCCACCCGACATCGACGACTTCACCGGGCGGGACGCCGAAACGGCCGAACTGCGCAGCCTGCTGACCCGGCCGTCGAGGTCGGCGGTGGCGGCCATCACCGGCAAGGCGGGCGTCGGCAAGACGGCACTGGCGATCCGGGTGGCGCACGAGGTCGGCGAGCACTTCGCCGGCGGCCAGCTCTACGTCCGTCTGGGCGGCGCCGGATCGGCGCCGCAGGAGCCGGCGACCGTGCTCGCGAACCTGCTCGTCGCGTTCGGCGTGCATCCGCACGCGGTGCCGGAGGACTTCGAGGCCCGCGCCGCGCTGTACCGGTCCCAGCTTGCCGCCCGGCAGGTGCTGATCGTGCTGGACGACGTCACGAGCATGGGGCAGGTCCGTCCACTGCTGCCGGGTTCGGCCGGGTCCGCCGTGCTCGTCACGAGCCGCGTGCAGCTGGTGGGCGCGCGCACGGTGCACGTCGACGTGCTCGGTCCCGAGGACTCCGTGCGGCTGCTGTCGTCGATCGCCGGTGCGGCGCGGATGACCGCGGAGCCCGACGCCGCGGCCGCGGTCGCCCGCTACTGCGGCAACCTCCCGCTGGCCCTGCGCATCGCCGCGTCCCGGCTGGCCCGCCGCGGCCAGTGGACGGTCGGGCGGCTGGCGGGCCGGCTGGCCGACGAGGGCACCCGGCTCAACGAGCTGCGCATCGACGACCTCGAAGCGCGCGCCAGCCTGGCGTGGAGCTACGACGGGCTGGACGAGCGGCAGCAGCAGGCGTTCCGCTTGCTGGGCCTGCTCGAGGTCCCCGACTTCCCCGCCTGGGTGGTCGCCGCGCTGCTGGAGGTGGACCTGGCGGCGGCCGAAGACATCATCGACAGCCTCGCCGACGTGCACCTGGTGGAGCTCGCCGGCACCGACCCGGCCGGGCAGGGCCGCTACCGCTTCCACGATCTGCTGCGGGTGTTCGCCCGCGAACGCGCGAACGCCGTCGACTCGCCCGCCGACCGGACCGCGGCGCTGCGCCGGGCGTTCGGTGCCTGGCTGGACCGGGCCGTGCGCGCGGAGGCTGGCCTGCCGTGCCGCTTCCTCAAGGTACGCCTGGCTTCCGGGCAACCGGCTTCCGCCGAGGAGTTCACGGCCGATCCCCTCGCCTGGCTGGACGCCGAGCGGGACGCCCTCGTCGCGGTGGTCGAACAGGCCCTCGCCCTGGACATGACGACGCTGGCGTGCGACATCGCCTGCGCCCTGACCACCTTGTTCGACCTGCGCAGCCGCTACGACCTGTGGCGGCACACCCACGAGCTCGCGCTGGCGGCGGCCGTGGCCACCGGGGCGCGGCGCAGCCGGGCGATCCTGCACCAGGGCCTCGGCGCGCTGGCGTTCTACCGCGATCGCTACGGCGAGGCCAGCGAGCACTTCGCGCAGGCGCGGGGAATCTTCGCCGGGATCGGCGAGGTCCGGGGCCGCGCCTACTCGAACCTCGGCCTCGGCAGCGTGCACCTCTACCACGGCGAGCACGACGAGGCCGCGGCCGAGCTGGGACAGGCGCGGAACACCTTCGACCGGTGCGCGGACGCCAGTGGCGGGGCCTTCGCCCTGCAGGCGCTGAGCATCGTCCACCGCAACCGCGGAAACCTCGGGGAAGCCGCGGAGTGCCTCGACCGCGCGCTGACGACGTTCCGCGGCCTGGGCAGCCGCTACGGGCAGGCCTGCGCGTTGTTCAGCCTCGGGCTGCACCACCAGGCCCGGGGCGACCGCGAGTCGACCGAACGCGCGCTGGTCGAAGCCGTCGAGCTGTTCCGCGCGGCCTCCTGCCCGCGTGACGAAGCGCTGGCCCTGCACGTGCTGGCCGCCACCTGCGCCGCGCACGGAGACGCGGATCGGGCGTCGAAGCTCATGTCCCAGTCGCTGACGGTCTTCTCACCGGAAGACGAGAGCGCCGGCAAGGCCTGTTCGCTCTACAGCCTCGGCTGGGTGGCACACCGCAACCAGCGCCTCGACGAGGCCGCCGCCTGTTTCGACGAGGCCTCGCGGCTGTTCGAACGGCTCAGCATGCCGCTGCACAACGCCCGGGCCCTCTCCGCGCTGAGCGACCTGGGGCTCAGCCTCCCGGGCCGGTGAAGCTGATCGTCTTGGTCAGGTGCCGCTGCAGCACCACGAAGACGAGCAGGCACGGCAGCCCGGTGATCGTGGCGGCGGACATCAGCTCGGCGGCAGTCAGGTTCCCCGAATCCAAAGTGGACAGTCCGACCGTCAGGGTGCGCATCGAGTCGGAGCGCGCGATCACCAGCGGCCACAGGAAGTCGTTCCAGTGCCACAGGAACACGAACACCGCGAGCGTGGCGAGCACCGGACGGCACAGCGGCAGCACGATGCTCAGGTACACCCGCCAGTCCCCCGCGCCGTCGACCCGCGCGGCGTCGAAGACCTCGTCGGGCAGGGCGCGGATGAACTGCCGCAGCAGAAGCACGGCCTGGGCGTTGGCGAGCGTCGGGACGATCAGGCCCCAGTAGGTGTCCGACCAGCCGAGCTGGGCGATCACCACCAGCGACGGCATCAGCAGCGCCTGGAACGGCACCATCATCGTGGACAGCATCGACCACAACAGCACGTCGCGGCCGGCGAAGCGTTTCCGGGCGAACACGTACGCGGCCATCGACGACGAGAGCAGCACGGCCACCACGGACACCACCGAGTAGACCACCGTGTTGACCGTCCAGCGCAGGAAACTCTCGGTCGAGAGCACCTCGGCGAAGTTTTCCAGGGTGAGCGAGGTGGGCAGCCGGTACGGGATCGTGGGCGCGTTTCCCGGCGAAAGAGCGACGACCAGCATGACCACGAACGGGCCTACCGCCACCAAGGAGGACAAGGTCAGCAGGACAGCCGGCCACGCACCGCGGCGCATCACGGGTTCCGCTCGAAAGCCCGGCGCTGAGTCAGGGACACCAGCAGCACGATGGCCCACAGCCCCACCCCGATCGCGGCGGCACCACCGACGTCGAAGTACCGGAAACCGTAGTCGTACACCGCGTACGCGAGCGTGTAGCTGGCCCGCACCGGGCCGCCGCCTGTCATCACGTACACGGTGTCGAAGACCTGGAAGGCGGCCATGGTCTCCACCACGACGACGAAGAACACCGCCGGCCGCAGCGCGGGCAGCAGCACGTGGCGGAAGCGTTGCCACGCGCTCGCGCCGTCCACCTTCGCCGCCTCCAGGCAGTCGGCGGGGACGTTCCTGATGCCGGCGAAGAGCACGAGCATCGCGTAGCCGAAGCCTTTCCAGACGCCGATCACGGCCAGCGTGGGCAGGACCAGCGACGGGTGCTGCAGGAACCCGGTGGGTTCGAGCACCCACCGCCAGACGACGCCGCTCAGCACCAGGCTGGTGGCGTAGGGCGCGAACAGTGCCGCGCGGAACAGGCCGCGGCCCCACGGCACCGCGTGCAGCAGCACCGCGGTGCCCAGCGCCACCGCGACGGTGAGCGGCACGTAGACGGCGACGTAGCCGAGCGTGGTGCGCAGGCTGCTCAGGAAGATCTCGTCGTGGGCGAGGCTCCGGTAGTTCGCCGCGCCGACGAACCGCGAACCGCCTCCCGGGTGGTAGTCGGACACGCTCAGGCCCACCGCACCCAGCATCGGCAGGAACCGGAACAGGGCGAACAGCACCAGCACAGGGAGCAGGAAGACGAGCACCGTCAACGGCTCCCGCAACCGCGCCATCAACCGCCGCCGAGCAACGAGTCGACCTCCTCGGCGGCGTCGGTGAGTGCCGCCTCCGGGGTTTTGTCGCCGAGCAACGCGGCCTGCAGGTGTGGTGCCAGCAGGCCCATCACTTTGCGGGCCTGCGGATGGGCGTCGCCGGCCGAGGTGAACGGCAGCGCCCGGGCGAAGCTCTTGTGCACGTCGTCGCTCGACGGTGGCGACGAGTCCGGCCAGGGCGTGAAGAAGCCGGAGTCGGCGCAGAGCTCACCGACCAGCGTCGGAGACGTCAGGTAGGCGAGCAGTTCCCGTGCCTCGACCGGCTTCTTCGTTCCCCGCAGCAACGACAACGCCCCGGGCGTCCCGAACGTCACCTGGCTCCGGTTCCGCAGCGGCGCGCCGATGGCGGTGTTCCGGGCACCGATCGCGGCGATGACGTTGCGGGCCGCGGCCTCCGTCATGACGGGCGACATCGCGGCCCGGCCGGTGGCCATGGCGTCGTCGGCCAAGCCGCTGCGCTTGGTCGCCACGTCCTCCGGCAGGCCGTTCGCGGCTTCGAGGTCGACCAGGAACCGCAGCGCCGACACCCCTTCCGCGCCCGCGAACGCGCTTTTCGTGCCGTCGGCGGTGAACACGTGGCCGCCCGCCTGCCACAACAGCGGGTAGAAGGTGAGGTTCAGCGAATCCTCGGTGGAACCCGAGTAGTCGACGATCGGAATGCCCCGCGCGGCGAGCTTCGGCGCGTCCGCCTCGACCTCGTCCCAGGTCCGCGGGAGCTGGGTGATTCCGGCGTCCGCGAACAGCTTCCGGTTGTACACAGTGGTCGTCACGGTCCGGTACAGCGGCACGCCGTAGGACTGCCCGTCCATCCGCAGCGCGTCGAGCACCTGAGGCGAGTACGCAGGTGCGCCGCCGGCGAGTACGTCGTCGACCGGTTGCAGCGCCTTCTCGGCGACGTACTGGGGAATCATGTCCGACTGCAGCAGGACGACGTCGGGGCCGTCGCCGGCCATGAGCGCGGCGCCGAGCTTCTCCTCCCGGCCTGCCCAGGGCTGCAGCTCGAGGTCGAGGTCGACGCCGTACTCGCGTTCGAAGCCGGTCGCGACCTTCTGCCAGAAGGCCCGGCTCTGCGCCTGGTCCTCGATGACGGGGTACATCCACAGCGTCACCGCGTCGCCGCTTCCCTTCCCGCACGCAGCAAGAGAAGCCGCGGTCAGCATGAGCACCGCCGCTGCTTTCGCAGGGTGGGGTCTCATGCGGTCGGGTCCGTTGCGGCCTCGAGGCCGAACAGGCCCACGGCGTTGCGCCACATCACGTGGTCGTATTCGTCGTCCGTGAGGTCGGCCTCCAGCACGTCCACCAGACCCAGCACGGTCTCGTCCCACGGGTGGACCAGCACCGGCAGCCCCGCCTCGGCGGCCAGCCTCAGCGCGTCGCGGACCGCCGCCGACATCAGCGGCCGGCCCCGGTAGGTCGTGTGCACCTTGACCCCGACGAACCGGCCCGTGGGCCGGTACCTCTCCAGCTCGCGCGCCGCGACGGCGAGATCGTTGGGGTTCACCACGACGTAGCCGAGCAGGCGCGGCTGCGTTTCGAGGACCTCCGCCAGCCAGCTGTTGCCGGACACCATGTCGTAGGTGACCGCCTCCGAGGCGGAGACGACCTGCCGCTCGATGCCGTAGCGGTCCATCAACGCGAGGTTCAGCTCGACGCTCCCCACTTCCGTGCTGAAGAACCACGGTCCGGCGTGGCCGTGGACATCGATGATCATGCCGGGTCCGCCAGCCGGTCGTAGGCGGCCTGCTGTTCCCAGGTGGCTCCCTTGTCCTAGAAGGAATCCGGGGTCCGGTTGACAATCGCCATGGTGAGGAACTCCTCGCCCGTGAACTCGTGCCGTCCCAGCCGGATCCCCGGCGCGCGGTCAGCGAGCGGTGGCGCGGACATCGGAACCCAGCGCGTGGAGGAACCCGTCCGGCACCACGACGTCTTCTCGGCTCAGGTCGTGGACCGAGCGGTGGCCGAGGGCGAGGAGGGTGGAGTCGATGCCATTGCGCAGGACGTCGAGCACGTTCTCGACGCCGGCTTGGCCGTTCGCGGCGAGGCCCAAGAGGTAGGCGCGGCCAATGAGCACTGCGCGGGCGCCGAGGGCGAGGGCCTTGACGACGTCGCTGCCGCGGCGAATGCCGCCGTCGAGCAGGACTTCCACGTCGGAGCCGACGGCGTCGGCGATCGCGGGCAGGGCGCGGATGGTGGCGGGGGTGCCGTCGAGGTTGTTGCCGCCGTGGTTGGACACGGAGATGGCGCTGACGCCGGCGTCGACGGCGCGGCGGGCCTCGTCGACGCGGATGACGCCCTTGACCAGGAACGGGCCGTCCCACTGCTCGCGCAGCCAGCGCACGTCGTCCCACGTGGGCGGGGTGGTCTGCATCCACTGGCCGTACGCGCCGAAGAAGGTGGGCGCGGTGCCGCCGGGCGGGGTCATGTTGGGCACGGACAGGTCGGGCAGCCGGCGGGTGCGGGCGTAGCTGTAGAGCCAGCGCGGGTGCCGCAGGCTTTCCGGCGCGAACCGGAACAGCTCGCGCGGGGTGAGCTTGTCGGGGATGTGCGGGCTGCCCCAGTCGCGGCTGTGGGAGAACGACCAGTCGAGGGTGAGGATGATGCCCACAGCTCCGGCCTCGCGGGCGCGGTCGAGCCGTTGGAGGATGTCGTCGCGCGTGCCCGTCCAGTAGACCTGGAAGTAAGTGTTCGGGTTGGCGGCGATGACCTCCTCGATCGGCTTGCTGCCGAACGACGACAGGCCCATCGACGTGCCGCGCGCGGCGGCGGCGCGGGCGACCGCGACCTCACCGTCGGGGTGGACCGCCTGCACGCCGGTGGGCGAGATCAGCACCGGCAGGGCGACGTCGCGGCCGAGCACGGTCGTGGCGAGCTCGCGCTGGGCGGAGTGCCCGGCGGTGCGCGGGGCGAAACGCAGTTCGTCGAACGCGCCGAGGTTGTCGGCGAGGGTGAGACCTTTTTCGGACCCGGCGAGGAGTGCCGAGTAGACGGAGCCGGGCAGGCGTTTTTTGGCCCTGCGCTGGGCTTCGGCGACGGATTCGAACCAGGTGCTGCTCATCGGTTTTCCTTGCGGTCGATGCGGAGAGGACGCCACGCGACGCGGGGACGCAGGGGCGCGTCCGTGCGGTGGGTGAGGCAGCCGGCCCAGACGCCGGCGCCGTAGGCGAGGTCGTCGGCGACCGCGGCGGCGCTGTAGCGCACCGGGTCGAGGTCAGGCCGGCGGGTGAGCCACCCGGCGAGCGGCGGGCCCAGCAGCAGGGACGCGGCGGCGAGCCGGTTTCGACCACCGGCGACGAGCAGCGCGGCGAGTGCCGGGGCGGCGAACTGGGTGGTGTAGCGGCCGGCGCCGAGCCAGGTCTGGTGGACGGCGGTGGCCATCGCGCGGGTGACGCCGTCGGTGGGAATGTCGCCCTGCTGAAGGGTTTTGCGCATGCTCAGCACCGCCCCGGCGAATCCGGCGGCGGCGACGAGTGGCTTCCTGGCGAGGAGGCCGGCGACCGTCAGTGTCGGCCAGGGGTGCAGGACGAGCGGTGCCATCGCGTCGGGGTGCCGTTGGGTCAGCGGTGCGGCCGACGTGCCGTAGCGGAAGCGACGGGACAGCAGTCCACGCCAGGTGGTGGGTTCTTCGTGATCGACGAGAACGGACGGGTCGTAGCGCACGCGCAGGCCGGCGGCGTGCAGGCGCCAGACCAGGTCGACGTCCTCGCCGACCCGCATCGCCGGGTCGAAAACCGCCCCGCCCTGGGCCACCGCCTCGAGGGCGGAGCGGCGGGCCACGAGTGCGGCGGTCGGGACGTAGGACACCCGGGTCCCCGGCGCGACGCGCGCCTGCTGGTCGCCGAGGTCGAGGCTGCCGGCGGCGCGGGTGTAGCGGCCGGCCGTGGTGCCGGGCGCGAGCGGGCGGATCCGCGGCGCCACCGCGGCGAGCAGCGGGTCCGCTAAGTGGGCGGCGAGCCGGTCTGTCCATTCAGGACGGGGGACGCAGTCGCTGTCGAGGAAGGCGACGAGCTCGGTGGTGACGTGGTCGAGCGCGGTGTTGCGCGCGGCGGCGGGACCGCCGTTGGTGTCGCGGCGCACCAGCTTCGCCCCGTGCGCGGCTGCCACAGCGGCGATCGCGGCCGGGTCGGCGGAGGCGTCGTCGACGACCAGGACGGGGTGGGCTCCGTCGAGCCCGGCCAGGCACCGAGCGAGCTCGTCCGCGCGGTCGTGCACCGGGACGACAATGGTGAGGTCCGGCGGGTTCCGTGGAGGTGGCGGCACGGGGTGCGCGAGGCCGGCGTCGGTGAACCGGCGCGCCAGTGCACCGGTCGCCGGTGAGTCGACCGGGCCGTTTTCGAGGGTGCGCCACGCTTTCTGCCCGGCGGCGGTCAGGCGCAGCACGCGGGCCGGGGAGCCGCCGAACCACAGGGCGTCGGTGAGCTGCTTGGTGCCGGGATCGAGGACGACACGGAAGCCGTGCGGCAAAGGCTCAGTCACAGGGCCAAACCTCCGTCGACCGGTACGACCGAGCCCGTCATCCCGCTGCTGTCCGGACCGGCGAGGAACGCCAGCACCGCGGCGACTTCGTCCGGGTCCAGCAGCCGGTCCATCGGCTGCTGAGTGGCGAACGCGGCGGCCGCGGGCAGGTCGTAGAGCCGGGCGCTTTCGGCCAGGATCGGGGTGTCGGTGGAGCCCGGGCTGACGGCGTTGGCGGTCACCCCGGTGCCGCCCAGTTCCACGCCGAGCGCGCGGACGAGCCCGGCGACACCGGCTTTGGCGGCGCAGTACGCCGCGAGCATGGGCAGCCCCCGCGTCGCCGCGGCGGAGGCCACGGCCAGGAACCGGCCCGAGCGCGGCGCCGGGCGGCGCAGCAACGCCGGGATTGCGGCGCGTGCGAGGTTCACGACGCCCCGGAGGTCGATGTCGAGCACCGCGTCTTCCTGCTCCTCCGGGACTTCCCACAGCGGAACGCCACCGGCGATCACGCCCGCCGCCGCGATGGCCGCGTCGAGGCCGCCCCAGCGTTCTTCGGCTTCGGCGACGGCGGTGGCCAGCGCGGCGCGGTCACGGACGTCCAAGACGCGCGCCACGACGTTCGGATGTTCGGCCACAGTGGACAGTTCGGCGAGAGTGCCCATCCCGTAGGGCAAAGCCGGATCGTCGGCGGCGAGGTCGACGGCCAGAACGGCCCAGCCGTCCGAAGCCAGCCGCCGGGTGGTCGCCGCGCCGATGCCGCGCGCGGCGCCGGTCACGAGGGCGACGCGGGGGCTCACGAGGCCACCACCGGAAGCCAGGCCTCGACGTGCGCGAGGAGCTGAGCGGTCAACGTATCCAGCAGCGCGTGACCTTCGGCCGCCGTGGCTCGGGTCGGGTCGCCGAGGACGCCGGTGTCCGTGACGGCCCGCACGCCCCCGGATCGCAGCAGCGGCAGCACTTCACTCAACGAACGCCGGTCCCCCGCCACGGCCCGCTCCATGCGCACCGCGGCCGGCCGCAAGACGAGCTGCAGAGCGGTCTCCGGAGCACCGGCGTGGGGCTCGCCGCTCCAGCGGGGCTGGAAGACGGAGACGTCGCGGGATTCCGACCTGAGCGTCGCGACGGCGCGGGCGACCGGTTCCGCGTTGCCGCCGTGCGCGGACACGAACAGCACCCGGCCGAACGTCTCCGTGGCCGACCGGCCCAGTTCGACCAGGAGTAGCTCGGTCGCGGCCTGCCCGATGGACAGCGTGCCCGCGAAACCGGCGTGTTCGCCGCTGGAGCCGTACGCGACCGCGGGCGCGATCAGGACCTCGCGCCGCGCCGCCGCGAGCGCCTCGCACAGCGCGAGGGCGATGTCGGTATCGGTCGACAGCGGCAGGTGGGGACCGTGCTGCTCGGTCGCGCCGATCGGCACCGCGAGGACGGCGCCCGCCGCGGCGCGCCGCGCGACCTCCGGGAACGGCAAGTCGGACAGGTGCATCTCAGTGCCCGAACCCGGCCAGCGGGCTCTCGTCGCAGGCGCGCTCCGGCGGGCGCCGCAGGCCGATGGTGACGGGCACCGGGCCGGTGCGGCGCCGGGAGGGGGCGCCGCGGTGCGAGTGATCCAGCGACGGCTTCGGCGCGCTGCCCGGCGCGACCCCGGCCAGCGCCAGTTCCCCCTGCCCCCGCACGCATTCCGGGTCGGGGCCGTCGAGCGGCAGGCCGGTGAAGAACTTCGCCGCCATGCAGCCGCCACGGCAGGAGTCGTACGCGGAGCACGACGTGCACGCGCCCCCGGTCTGGGGACTGCGCAGCTCGGCGAACAACTCCGAATCCCGCCACACGGAGGCGAACCCGCCGTCGGAGCGGATGTTGCCGGCGAGGAACGTGTCGTGGATGGCGAACGGGCAGGCGTAGACGTCGCCGACCGGGTCGACCAGGCACACCACGCGGCCGGCGCCGCACAGGTTCAGCCCCGGCAGGCCGCCGTCGCCGTACCCGGCGAGATGGAAAAACGAGTCGCCGGTCAGCACGTTGGCACCGTTCGCGACCAGCCAGTCGTAGAGCTCGCGCTGCTGGGCAGCCGTCGGGTGCAGCTCGTCCCACACGTCCGCGCCACGGCCCGAAGGACGCAGGCGCGTCAGGCGCAGCTGGGCGCCGTAGCGGTCGGTGAGCTCCTTGAACGCGTCGAGCTGCCCGGCGTTGTGCCGGGTGACCACAACGGACACCTTGAAGTCCGCGAAACCCGCGTCCCGCAACCGTTCCATGGCCCGCACCGCGGTGCGGTACGAGCCCGGGCCGCGCACGGCGTCGTTCACTTCCTCGGTAGCGCCGTCGAGGGAGATCTGCACGTCGACGTAGTCGCTCGCGGCGAGCTTGCGCGCCACCTCGTCGGTGATCTTGATGCCGTTGGTGGAGAACTTCACGCCCACGTGGTGCTCGGTCGCGTAGTCGACGAGCTCCCAGAAATCCGGGCGCACCGTCGGCTCACCGCCGCCGATGTTCACGTAGAAGACCTGCATCCGCTCGAACTCGTCGATCAGCGCCTTGCACTCGGCCGTGCTCAGCTCGCGCGGGTCCCGCCGCCCGGACGAGGACAGGCAGTGCACGCACGACAGGTTGCACGCGTAGGTCAGCTCCCACGTCAGGCAGATCGGCGCGTCGAGCCCGTACTGGAACTCCTCCACCAGCGACATCACACGCTCCTCGGGCGGATCATCCGCGACGCGGCCAGCGTGGCCAGCGCACCGCGGTAACGGGGCAGCTCGGCCGGGGCCACGCCGGCTTCCGCGCAGGCCGCGCGGGCGGTCGGCTGCTCCGGCAGGGCTCGCACCACGGCCAGCAGCGTCGGGTTCTTCAGGAAGGACAAGCGGCGCGTGCCGAAGTGGTACAGCAGCGCGCCGAACCGCTCGGGCCGGACCGACACCTGGGCGTCGAGCTCCCAGGCGCCGTCCAGCTCGAACGGCGCGGGGTCAGTAGACACCGCACATTCCGTCGATCGAGACCTCTTCGACCAGCAGGTCTTCGACCACGTCCGTGGCCTCGACCTCGGCGGTGGTGTCGTCCATCAGGACCTCCTTCGATTTTCGTCACCTCGCGACGAATATCAGGGAGAGTAACGTCACCGCGTGACGAAAGACAAGACTCCCGACGAACGGTCACCCGATGAGCACTGACGCCCCCGCCCCTCGCGCCTCCCGCCGCGGCCGGCCGCCGGGCACGAGCGCCCGCGAGCTCGAGGTCATCGCCCTCAGGCTGTTCACCGAGCAGGGTTTCCACGAGACCACGGTCGAGGAGATCGCGTCCGCGGCCGGCGTCACCAAGCGCACGTTCTTCCGGTACTACGACACCAAAGCCGACGTGCTGTGGAACGAGTTCGACCACGAGGTGGCCACGATCCGGTCGCTGCTCGCCGCGGTGCCCGAAGACCTGACCGTCATGGAGGCCGTGCTCCGCGCCGTGCTCGAGGCCAACCACTACAGCGCCGAGGACGTGCCGGAGCTGCGCAAGCGGATGAGCCTGATCAGTACCGTCCCCGACCTCGCCGCCAGCGCCACCATCCACTACGACGCCTGGGAACGCGCCGTCGCCGATTTCGTCGCCCGGCGCACCGGCCAGCCCACCGACTCCCTGTACCCGCTCACGGTTGGCCGCTCGGTGCTCGCCACCTGCCGCGCCGCCTACGAGCGCTGGTCCGCGCGCGCCGACGCCGACCTCACGGTGTACCTGGAGGCCGCACTGAAAGCCCTGGCCGCCGGGTTCGCCGACCCCGTGCTGACCACCGAGCCCGATCCGCCGGCCGAGCGCGTGTGAGGCGTGCCGAATCCGGCCCGGCACCAGCGAAAACACCCCTATACTCGGCGCCTGTGATCGACGTCCGACCGCCGGCGCCGGAACGAGCTCGGGCGTTCCTGGACGACCGGAGACCCCCGACACCCTGCCTCGTGATCGATCTCGACGCGGTGCGAGAAAGCCATGACCGGCTTCGCGAGGCGCTGCCCGACGCGCGGATGTACTACGCGGTGAAGGCGAACCCGGCACCGGAGATCGTGCGGTTGCTCGTCCGGGCCGGCGCGGGCTTCGACGTCGCCGGCCGCGAGGAGATCGAGCTCTGCCTCGCCCAGGGCGCACGCCCCGAGCTGATCTCGTACGGCAACACCGTGAAGAAGGCCCGAGACATCGCGTTCGCGTTCCGGGCCGGGGTTCGCCGGTTCACGTTCGACAGCGCCGAGGACCTCGCCAACCTCGCCGAGCACGCGCCCGGGTCGACGGTCTCGTGCCGCGTCCTCGTGGACAGCTCCGGCTCGCAGACCCCGTTCGGGCAGAAGTTCGGCTGCGCCCCGGAGATGGCGGTGGACCTCCTCACGCGGGCCGCCGCCCTCGGACTGGACCCGGAAGGCGTCGCGTTCCACGTCGGCTCGCAGCACCTCGACCCGCGGGCGTGGGAGACCGGGGTCGCCACCGCCGCGAGGGTGACGCGCGAGGTGGCGGCGCGCGGTGTTGCGTTGCGCGGCTTGAACATCGGCGGCGGGCTGCCGGGCCGGTACACGACCACGCCCCCGCCGCTCTCCGAGTACGCGGCGGCCATCCGGGCGTCGATCGCGCGGCACTTCCCCGTCGCGCCGGACCTCGCGTTCGAGCCCGGCCGGGCGGTGGTGGCCGACGCCGGACTGATCCGCAGCGAGGTCGTGCTGGTGTCGCGCAAGTCCGTGACGGACGAAAAACGCTGGGTGTACCTGGACATCGGCCGGTACAGCGGGCTGGCCGAGACCGAGAACGAGGCCATCGCCTACCGCCTGGAGACCGCGCTCGACGGAACTCCCGATGGCCCGGTCGTCGTCGCCGGCCCCACGTGCGACGGCGACGACGTGCTCTACCTTCGCACTCCGTACCGCCTGCCGCTCGGGTTGACGGCCGGTGACCACGTCGACATCCTGAGCACGGGCGCCTACACGCAGAGCTACTCGTCGGTGTCGTTCAACGGGTTCCCGCCGTTGAAAACGTACTTCGTCGGCGGAGAACCCGAGGAGATCGGCGAGTTCGCCGGCCGGCACGTGCTCGCCGAGTTCTCGGGTGTGGCGGCCGAGCTGCTCGACGACGTCGAATTCCTGTGCGACAGCTTGGCACGCGCGTTGCGCAAGGCCGGCGCGACCGTGCGCGAGGTGACGTCCACGCGGTTCGACCCGCAGGGGGTGACCGTGGTCGCGTTGCTGTCGGAATCGCACGCGTCGATCCACTCCTATCCCGAACGCGGGTCGGTGTTCGTCGACGTGTTCACGTGCGGGCGCCGCGCGGACCCCGAACTGGCTGTGCAGCTGTTGCAGGACATGCTCGGCGCGACAGCGGCCAGGACCAGCACCATCCACAGAGGACAGGACGCACGGTGAACATCACGGAATCGGTCGGCGCGGGCCTGACGAGAGCCTGGCAGGTCTCGGACGTGCTCGTCGACACCCGCACCGACTACCAGCACCTGGTGATCGGCAAGACCGCCCAGGGCATCTCGTTGTTCTGCGACGACGAGCGGCAGAGCACCGAGCTGAGCCAGCTCGTCTACCACGAGGCCCTGCTCGTGCCCGCGCTGCTGCTGGCCGCCGAGGTGAACCGCGTGCTGGTCGTCGGGTCGAGCGAAGGTGTGGTGTGCCGGCTCGCGGTGCAGGCGGGCGCGTCGGTCGTCGACCACGTGGACATCGACGCTCAGGCGGTGCGGCTGTGCGCGCAACACCTGCCCTACGGCTACTCGGTCGCCGAGCTGGCCGCGGCCGAGCGTGGTGACGGCGCGATCCGCGTGCACTACGCCGACGGCTGGGAATTCATCCGCGCCTCCACCGAGAAGTACGACATCGTGGTGGTCGACCTGCCCGACGAGCAGGACGGCACCGACGCGCAGCACAACCGCTTGTACGGCACGGATTTCCTGCGGTTGTGCCGGAACCTGCTCGCTCCCGGCGGGGTGGTGGCCTACCAGGGTGGCTGCCCGACGCTGTGGCGCAACTCGACGCTGGTGAAATGCTGGCAGCGGTTCACGGAGGCGTTCGCCTCGCCGGTGTACTTCGGCTCGGACGAGCACGAATGGGCGTTCCTCTTCGGCACCGAGCTCGACGCGCCGGTGGACACCATGGTGCGGCGCTGGGCGACCCTGCCGTACCGCCCGGAGACGATCGACGAGCCGACCCTGCGCGGATCCACGGTGCCGCCCGTCAGTCTCCGCCGCTGATCTGCTGGTGCTCCCCCGCCCGCGCGAGGAGGCGCTGGGCACGAAGGACGACCGGCCGGTCGATCATCTGTCCCTCGTGGACGGACACGGAGCCGTCGCCCGAGGCGGCGAGGATCGCCCGGGCCCAGCGAAGGTCCTCTTCGGATGGAGAGAAACCCCGGTTCACCGCGGCGATCTGACGCGGGTGCAGGCACAGCTTCGCGGAGAACCCGAGGGTGACCGCCTCCGCCAGGTCCGCGTCGAGGGCGGCGCTGTCATCGAGCGCGGTCGTCACCCCGTCGATCGGGGCCGGGCGGCCGGTGACCGCAGCGGCCACGACCACGGCGGAACGGGCGTACCGCAGCGCCGTGTGCGAGGTGTGGTCGACGCCCAGCTGCGCGGCGAGGTCGACGCTGCCGAAGGCGGCCCGGACCACGCCGGGCACGGCGCAGACCGCTCCCGCACCGACGATCCCGGCCGCCGTTTCGAGCAACGGGACCAGCCCGGTGCCCGCCGGGAGCAACCGCGCGACCTCGGCGAGCCCGGCGGCGTCCTCGGCTTTGGGGACCATCACGGCCGCCGCCGCACCGACCGCGGCGACATCGTCTTCGAACCACGGCGTGCCCGGGGCGTTGATCCGCACGACGGCCGGGTGACGGGCCGCCAGCCAGTCGTGCACGTGACCGCGGGCCGCCGCCTTGTGGCCGGCGCCGACGGCGTCCTCCAGGTCCAGCACCACGACGTCGGCGCCGCTCGCCTCGGCCTTGGCGAAGCGGTCCGGACGGTGCCCGGGCACGAACAGGAACGACCGTGCGGTCGCGATGCGCTCGTTCACGGCGAGCTCCGCAGCGTGCCGGTCGCGGTCTGCCGGCCGAACCGGTCGCGCACGGACGTGGTCCCGGAGTCCGCCCGGACGATCAGGCCCTGGTGGTCGAACAGCGGGGCGACCAGGCGGTACTCGAAAACCGCGACGCCTCGGCTGCCGCGAGCCCGGGCCGCCTCGGCCATGGCGAGAACCTGCAGGGGCCCGTGTGTCAGCAGCCCGGGGTAGCCCTCGACGTCGCGGGCGTAGTCGCGGTCGTAGTGGATGCGGTGGGCGTTGAACGTCAAGGCGGAGAACCGGAACAGCAAGGTCGGCGTGATGGCGATCGACCACTCGTCCGGCGCCGCCGGCACGACGGGACCGTCCTCGGTCGTCGTGGCACCGCCGAGCGGCCGGTAGACGATGTCCTGCTCCTCGTCGACCACGACCTGGCCGGCTTGCACGATCTGGTGGCCCACGACGACGAAGGTCAACGGCCCGGACCGCCCCTGTTTGTCCTGTGTGGACAGGACCGTCGACCGCCGGGTCGCGGGCTCGCCGCAGCGCAGGGCGCCCCGCGTGCGAACGCGGCCGCCCGCCCACATGCGCCGCCGGCCCGGGGCCGGTGGTGCGACGACGGTGTTGCGGACCGGGTGCCCGTCCGGTCCCAGATCGGCCTGGGCCGGTCGGTCCAGCAGGTAGAGCCAGTGCCACAGCAGCGGAAGTGCCTCGCCGCCGTCGAGGTCGGGCACGGGGACGTCCAGCAGTGCGCCCAGGGCCTCGGCCGGCCCGGGCACGAGGAGTTCGGTTTGCTCGGTCATCTCACCTCGACTGGATCCGGTGGCGGGCGACGAGCTGGCGCGCGATCACCGTCCGCTGGATCTCGTTGGTGCCCTCGCCGACGATCATCAGCGGCGCGTCGCGGAAGTAGCGCTCGACGTCAAACTCGGTCGAGTAGCCGTAACCGCCGTGGATGCGCACGGCGTTGAGCGCGACTTCCATGGCCGTCTCCGACGCGAACAGCTTCGCCATCCCGGCTTCCAGGTCGGCGCGTTCCCCGGAGTCGTAGCGGCGGGCGGCGAAGTGCACGAGCTGGCGCGCGGCTTCCAGCTTGGTGGCCATGTCGGCGAGGTAGTTGCCGATGGACTGGTGCTGCCAGATCGGCCGGCCGAAGGTCTCGCGCTCCTGCGCGTACCGCAGCGAATCCTCCAGTGCTGCGCGGCCGACGCCGAGCGCCCGGCAGGCGACCTGGATGCGGCCGATCTCCAGCCCCCGCATCATCTGCGCGAAGCCGGCGCCCTCGGTACCGCCGAGCAGCCTGGACGCCGGCACGCGGAAGTCGTCGAACGCCAGCTCGCAGCTCTCCACGCCCTTGTAACCGAGTTTGGGCAGGTCTCGCGACACGTGGAACCCGGGGCCCGGCTCGGCCAGCAGGATGCTGATGCCGCGGTGCGCCGGCTCGGCGGCGGGGTCGGTTTTGCACAGCAGCGCGATGAGGCCGGACTTGCGGGCGTTGGTGATCCACGTCTTCGAGCCGTTGACGACGTACTCGTCGCCAACGCGGCGCGCGATCGTGCGCAGGGCTTGCAGATCGGAGCCGCCGCCCGGTTCGGTGAGGGCCATGGTGGCGCGCAGCTCGCCCGTGGCCATTCGCGGCAGGTAGGCGTCCTGCTGCTCGGGTGTCCCGTAGGCGACGAGGAGCTTCGCCACGACGGTGTGGCCGCCCATCGCGCCCGCGAGGCTCATCCAGCCGCGGGCCAGCTCCTCGGTGATCGCCGCGTAGCACCGGGCGGAGACCTGCGACTCGCCCCAGGGCTCGGGGATCGCGAGGCCGAACACGCCCATCGCCTTCATCTGTTCGATGAGCCGCTCGGGGTAGGTGTTGGCGTGCTCCAGTTCCTGCGCGACGGGCCGGACTTCCTTGTCGACGAACTCCGCCACCACCGAGACGATCGCCGCTTCGTCCTCTGTCAGCCCGTCCATCGGACTATCATCAAACAGAATGACCGCAGGACGGAAATAACAGTTCGTGATGCCGCCATCTGTGGCCGGCATGCCTCGGGAGCGCCATGGACCTCAAGCAGCTCAAAGCACTCGTCACCGTGGCCGAGGTCGGCAGCGTGACGCGCGCCGCCGAGCTGCTGCACTTGGTGCAGCCGGCCGTGACCCGGCAGATCAGGACGCTGGAACACGAGCTCGGCACCGCGCTGTTCGAGCGCACCCGCCAGGGCATGCGGCCCACCGAGGCCGGAGCGCGCCTCGTCGAGCGGGCCCGGCGCGCGCTCACCGAGCTCGACCGGGCGCGCGCCGAACTGACGCCGGCTGGCGGCAGCGTGACCGGGATCGTCACCGTGGGCCTGCTCGAGAGCTCCGCGGAGCTGCTGGCCGAGCCGTTGGTGTCGACGATGGTGCGCGAGCACCCGGGCATCGAGCTGCGCGTGCTGACCGCCTACTCTGGGCATCTGCAGCAATGGCTCGACGACGGTGACCTCGACCTGAGCCTGTTGTACAACCTGACCAGCACGCCGTCGTTGAACGTCACCCCGATGGCCCGCGAGCAGCTGTGGGCCGTGGCGCCGGTCGCTTCCGGGCTCCGCCCGGACCAGCCCGTGCCGCTCGCTGTCGCGGCCGAGCACCCGCTCGTCATGCCGGCACCAGGGCACGGTCTGCACACGCTGATCACGACCACGGCGTCGAGGGCGGAGGTCGAGCTCGACGTCGTGATCCAGACGAACTCGATGCCGTTGCAGAAACAGCTCGTGCGGGCCGGGCACGGCTGGACGATCCTGCCCGCCGTCGGCATCGCCGGTGATCTGGACGCGGGAACGCTGAGCGCGGCGCCGTTGTGCACGCCGGAGGTGTGGCGGTCGGTCGTGCTCGGCGTGCCGCGCAGCGGGCGCACGTCGGCGGCGGTGGAGGTGGTCGCGCGAGAGCTGGTGGAGCAGGTGCGGGCGGCTGTCCACAGTGGCCGGTGGCCGTCGGCTCGGCTGCCGGAGGGGCTGTGATCAGCCGTTGGCGGTGAGGCGGTGCCGGGCGCGTTCGGTGCGGTGGCGCAGCAGCACGGCGCAGTCGGGTGCCCCGCACGCCGCGGCATCCGTCGGCCGTTGCTGCGCCCGCGCCGACCAGGATCACGTCGGCTCGGTCGCGGATGAGGTGGTAGACCTCCTGATCCGCGGTAGGGGCGAAGCCACCGGAACGAACGTCCACTGTGGCCGCGCCGTTGACGCCGGCCACGAAGTTCATGCGTGTTGACGGCTCGGTCAGACCCCCGAAGAGCAGCCCCCCGTCCTGGTCGAGGCACGCGACGGCGTCCAGATCATCACCATCAACCGGCCTCACGCCCGCAACGCCCTCACCGGCGCGGCCGCCCAGGGAATCGCCGCCGCGGCCGGTTCGTGCGCCCCGAGAGTAGTAGCGACGAGTACTCACACCGGTGGGGTCACAACCTCAGGAAGGTCGGCCCGCACCCTCCGTCATGGTGCGCCGCAAGCGTTCCCGCTCGCGCTCGTCCGCCACGTCGGTCCGGGGTGGGCGAGGGAGATGGCGGCGGCCCGCGGCCAGCACGAACCGGGGCCGGTGCAAGGTCGACAGGTCTTCGGTCGGGTCGCCGGCCACCGCGATGAGGTCCGCGCTCAGTCCGGGCGACAAGCGGCCGGTGACGGTGGACAGCCCGCAGACCGACGCGGCGACATCGGTGGCGCTCGCCAGGACGCCGCGGGGCGACATGGCGGTTTCGGCCAGCAGGTCGAGGCCGTCGGCGTAGCGGTCGAAGTGGACGAGGGGGATGCCGGCGTCCGTGCCGGCCACGATGATCGCGCCGAGGGCCACCAGCCGGCGGAGGTTGTCGAGCACGGTGTCGCGTTCGTCCCAGGGGCAGAAGTACTCCGCGGCGGTGCAGGCGGAGTTCATGGTGGGGCTCACGGCGATGCCGCCGGCGACGATGCGGGCCGCGATGGCCGGGTCGAAGCAGGTGCCGGTTCGGGTGACCCAGCCGCAGTGTTCGATGCAGTCGACCCCGGCCGTGACGGCGCGGTCGATGCCTTCCACGCCCAGGGCGTGGGTGGTCACCGGGAGGCCGAGTGCGTGGGCCTCGGTCACCAGCGCGGTGAGCTCCGCTGTGGTGTAGCGCGCCTCCGACGGGTGGCTGCCGGGGGTCATGAACCCGCCGGTGGTCATGACCTTGATCAGGTCGACGCCGTCCTCGGCGTGGCGTCGCACCCGCATCCGCAGCTGGGCGACGCCGTCCGCGGCGCCGCCCATGGACTCGGCGTGGCCGCCGGTCACGGTGATCGGCGCGTTCGCGGCGAGGATCCGGGGCGCCGCCTCGGGCAGGGTCGGCAGGAGGTCGCGGATCTCCGTGCCGAGGGTGCCGGGTGCGCCGAGGTCGCGGGCGGTGGTGACGCCGGCGTCCAGCAGCCGGCGGGCGT
Source organism: Amycolatopsis sp. NPDC005232 (assembly GCF_040607795.1). Classification (NCBI taxonomy): domain Bacteria; kingdom Bacillati; phylum Actinomycetota; class Actinomycetes; order Pseudonocardiales; family Pseudonocardiaceae; genus Amycolatopsis; species Amycolatopsis sp. NPDC005232. Next base: position 347,226 of record NZ_JBEXHL010000003.1, read on the forward strand.
TGGCGATCATGCGGTGGCGCAGGGCGTCCTCGTCGTCCGGCCCGGCGAGGGTGACGGCGCCCGCGGCGGGGTCGAGGGACAGGTGTACGTGGCAGTCGATCAGGCCTGGCATCAGCGTCGTGTCGCCGAGATCAGTGGCGTCGTCGGCGCGCGGAGCCGAAGCACGGGGCCCGGCGTAGGTGATCAACCCGTCCTTGACGCACACCGCAGCGTCCTCGATCAGCGGCGCCGCCGAATCGGTCAGCAGCCGGGCGGCCGTGTAGATCCCGGTCATGCCGACCGCCGGTACTCCGCCAGCGCCGCGCAGAACGTCTCGACGTCTTCGCTGCTGTTGTAGTAATGGAACGCGGCCCGCAGGATCGACCCGCGCGGCGACGTGACGATCCGCCGCTCGGCGAGGAACCGGCCCAGCGCGTCGGGATCGGCGTCGACCAAGGCGACCTGCGGCCCAGGGCGGGCGTCGGGCATCGGGAGGCTCAGCACCTCGCCGGCCTCGGTCAGCCGCGCGGTGGCCTCCTCGACGAGACTCGCCACGTGCCGCCAGCGGGCCGCCGGGTCCACCTCGGCCAGCACCTGAAGCCCGGCCTGCGCCGCGTACACCGGGGGAATGCCCGGGGTGCCGGACTCGAAGCGGCGCGCCGCGGCCGGCCCGTCGAGCGCCACCGGGTCGAAGCCGAACGGGTCGGTCCGGCCGAACCAGCCGGTCATCGTCGGCCGCTGCTCGTCCTCGACGCCGGCGCGCGCGTACAGCGCGGCGACGCCGGGCAGCCCGAGCAGGTACTTCAACGTGCCGGTCACCAAGTAGTCGCAGTCGATCTCGGCCACGTCGACCGGCACGACGCCCGTCGCCTGGTACGCGTCGACCAGCACGCGCGCTCCGACTTCGCGGGCCAGCTTGGCGATCTCGTTGACCGGCTGCAGCGAACCGTTGGTGTAGAGCGCCAACGGGATCGACACCAGCCGCGTCCGCTCGTCGATCTGCGCGCGGTAAGCCTCGACCACGCCGTGCTCGCGCATCGACGCGTCGTCGACCCAGCGCATCTGCCCTTCGCCCGGGCGGCACGCGTGCAACACCTGGCCGACGCTGGGGAACTCGGCCGCCATCGACACGACGACGTCCTCGTCGGCGAAGCGCAACGCCCCGACGGCCTGGTACGCGGCGTGCGAAGCCGAAGGCACCAAAGCGATCTCGTCCGCGCTCGCGCCGAGGAAGGCCGCGATCGACGCTCGCAGACGCTCCACTTCGGACATCCACGGTCCCCACGGCGCTCCCTGGTCGCGCAGCAGGTACGCGAACTCGGCCAGCGCGGCGGTCACCCTGGTGGCGATGGCGCCCTGGCTGCACGACGCGAGGTGCGTCGTGTCGACGAGACTGGGGAACTGCTCTCGGAACCGCTGCGGGTCCACGAGCCACCTCCGTGCGCAACTTGTGGTCTTGGTCAGTCACAGTGAACATGCGAAAGTCTGGCTGCGCAATACCCGGGATTGCCGATTGACGGAGCAGAGGCCTTCACCCACACTGATGCGAATTCATCGCAGCTGAACACCTCGCCGTGTCCCCTCAGGAGCGCCCATGTCCGAACCCCAGCCCCCGGCCCGGCGCCGGCGGCACTGGTTACTGCTGCTGGTCCCGTTCGTCTGGTGCATCGCCGCCATCCCGCTGGCCAACCGGGTCCACTACCTGTTCGGCTCGATCCCCTTCCTGCTGGTGTGGATGACCCTCGGCGTGCTCGCCGGGTCCGCCGCCATCGGCGCCGTCTACGTCATCGATCGCCGCAACGGCGATCTGGACCGGTTCTAGGAGCACGCGATGGCCCTGATCCTGGCGTTGGTGATCGCGGTCGGCTCGATCGCGTGGGGCACGGCCGCCGCGGCCCGCGGCCGGAAGATGAACCTGCAGGAGTGGTCGGTCGGGAGCCGGCGCTTCGGCACCTGGCTGTTCTGGTTCCTGATGGTCGGCGAGACGTTCACGACCTTCGCGCTGCTGGGCGCGTCCCAGAGCGTGTTCAGCAACGGCGCGCCCGGCTACTACGTGCTGGGCACCATGGTGCTCACCGCGGCCGTGGGCTACTGGGTCGTGCCGCGGATCTGGCGCGCGGGCAAGCAGCACGGTCTGGTCACCATGGGCGACTACTTCACGACCCGGTTCTCCGCGCCCTGGTTCGGCGGCCTGATCGCCGTGTTCGGCATCATTTCGCTGCTGCTCTACGCGCAGGTCCAGTTGACCGGCCTCAGCCTCATCCTGGGCAGCCTGTTCGGCAACAGCCTGCCGTCGCTGGCCTACGTCGTCGCCGGCGGCGTGCTCGTGGCGGTGTTCGTGCTCGTCGGCGGGATGCGCAGCGCGGCGTTCACCGCGGTGGTCAAGGACGTGCTGCTCATCGCGGTGCTGCTGGTGATCGCGGTCGGCGCGGCGAGCGCGGCCGGGGCGAGCGGGCCGATCGGGGTGTTCGACACCCTCAAGGACACTCAGCCGCACGCGGCCACGCTGCCCGGCATCAAGGGCACCGCGGCGACGAACACGTGGTGGTGGATGAGCTTCCTGCTGATCACGCCGCTCGGTTCGTTCGCGCTGCCGCACATGTTCCAGGTGTCCTACACCGCCAAGGACGTGGCGACGATCCGGCGCAACCAGGTGATCCAGCCGCTGTACTCGCTGTTCTACGTACTGATCGTGTTGATCGCGCTGGCCGCGGTGCTGGCCGTGGGGAACCTGCCCGACAAGCAGGCCAACGCGTCGCTGCTGATCTTCGTCCACGACAACTTCCCGAGCTGGGTGATCGGGCTGCTCGGCGGCGCGGGCATCCTCGTCGCCCTCGTGCCGACCGCGGTGCTCGTGCTCACCGCCAGCAGCCTGTTCACCCGCAACGTGGTGGGCGGCATGTCGAAGAAGCTGGCCGGCTCGCTCACGATCTCCCGGGCCGGCGTGGTGGTGTTCACCGCGATCGTGGTGCTGCTCGTGGCGCAGAGCAGCTCGAAGCTGCTCAGCGTCATGACCAACGTGTACAGCGCCGTCGGGCAGCTGGCGCCCGCGCTGTTCCTCTCGATGCTGTGGCGGCGGGTCACCGCGGTCGGGCTGGCGGCGGGGGCGGTGTGTGGCGGGCTGATCGTCGGCGTGCCGCAGCTGGGTGCGCTCTTCGCGCACACGGTGCCGCCGGGCACCGTCATCGGCCTGCCCGCCCTGATGGTCAACCTCGTCGTCACGGTGCTGGTGAGCCTGGTGACGCGACCACCGGCCGCGGCGGCGATCGACGCCGGGACCGGGGACAGCGCTCCTGCCGAGGGCAGGGAGCCCGTCGGTGAGGCCGCGCTGCATTGATGAACGCTCCGGGCACCTTCCGGTCCCGGGCGTGCGCGCCCGGGACCGGACACACCACGGCTCGACTGGCCGGCAGACGATAATGGCCGGATGACCATGACTCGGATCCGTGAGTTCCGCACCCTCCGGGGCTTGACCGTCCGCGAGCTGGCGGACCGGGCCTCGGTGTCCACCGGGCTGATCAGCCAGGTCGAACGCGGCGTCACCGACCCGAGCCTGGAGACGATGCGGCGGATCGCCGAGGTCCTCGAGGTGCCGCTGTTCAGCCTCTTCCAGGACGGCGAGCACGACACCGTCGCCGTCATCCGGCGCGAGAACCGGTACCGCATCTCCTCACCGCACCACGCGATCACCTACACTCGCGTCTCCCCCGGCGGCGCGAAGCTCGAGGTGCTCGAAGGCCAGCTGGAGCCGGGCTCGGTGTCGGCGGACACGCTGCGCTCCCACCCCTCGGAAGAGTGCGTCGTGGTGCTCACCGGCCGCCTCACGGTCGAGGTCGGCGACCAGGTGCACGTGTTGAAGACGGGCGACAGCTGCCACTTCGACTCGAACATCCCCCACCGCTTCCGCAACGACGGTCGGACGAGTGCGCGATTCATGGTGAGCGTGACTCCGCCGAGCTACTGACGAGGGGCTCGCACGTGGAGATCGAACCGCTCGACCCGGCGTCGGCCGGCAGCTCGGTTCTCGAGGGCGTCCACGAGGTGGTCTCGGCCGCCGACCGGCTGGACAAGCCGGGCGCGCCGCCGGTGACGTTCGAGACGGCCATCGGCCGGCTCCGGAACCCTCAGCCGAACCTGGGCCGCGTCCTGCGCTGGGTGGCACGCCGGGACGGGCGCGTGGTCGGGCTCGCCGGCCTGTACTTTCCGGACGCCGAAAACAGCCATCTCGGCCTCCTGGAGCTGACCGTCCACCCAGAGGCCCGTCGCGACCGCATCGGCACCGCCGTCCTCAGCTCGATCACGCCGGAACTGCGCGGGCGCACGGTCCTGGAGTGCTGGAACGTCACCAAGTGCGGCGCCGGCGTCGCCTTCGGCACGGCGCTCGGTTTCGAGGTGGTCGACGAGACGGTGTTCCAGACGCTGTCGCTCGTCGGCGCCGATCGCTCCACGTGGGAAGTCTCGCCGGCAGCCGGATATCGCTTGCACACCTGGCACGGCGTCGCGCCGGAGGAGCTGGTGGCCTCCTACGCCGAGGCGCGGCGCGCGATCGCGGACAGCCCGTTCGGCCGCTCGGCGTACCGGTTTCCGCGGTGGACCGCCGGCCGCGTGCGCGAGTCCGAGGCCGACCGCCGCCGGCGCGGGATCGACCACCGGGTGGTCGCGGTGGTACAGCGGGATTCCGGGCGGGTCGTGGGCTTCACGGAACTGCAGCTGTACCCGCATCGCCGCGACCTCGGCTATCAGGGCGACACCGCCGTGCTGGCCGCGCACCGCGGGCGCGGACTCGGTTTCTGCGCGAAGGCGGCCATGCTGCGCCTGCTGCTCGCCGAGCGCCCCGACGTCGAACAGGTCGTCACGTCGACGGCGGCGGCGAACCCGTACATGGTCAACGTGAACGTGGCGCTCGGCTACCGGACCACGCGGGAAACGGTGATCCTCGCCCAGGACACCGAGAAGCTCGCGCGCCGTCAAAACTAGAGGTCGGTGGCCCGCGGATGGTGGGGTTCGTAGATCCCCACTTGACTGCCACCGGGGAGCCGGAAACCGCTCAACCGCCCCCACCGCTCTTCTTCGACCGGCGCGCACGTGACGCCGGCGGCGGCCAGATCGGCCAGCGTCGCGTCCAGGTCGTCGCACATGAAGTACAGCTCGTGGGACGGCGGGCCGTCGCCGGGGTGGACGGCGAGTTCGGCCGGCGGGAGTTTGAAGATCAGCCAGCCGCCGCCGGCGTCGACGTGGGGGAAGGCGAGGACCTCGCGGAAGAAGGCGCGGTCCGCTTCGGCGTCGTGGCTGGAAACGATCACGTGGGCTCCGCTGATGGGCATGCGGTCACTGTCGCACACCCAGGCGCCGGAAGCCGGACTCCGCAAACGATCAGTCCCGCCGGAAGCCCGCGATCATCTCGTCGTGGTCGAGCACGTCGTCGCCGTAGAGGTCCTGGAGCCAGTTCGTCTGGTAGATCGTGTCGAGGTAGCGCTCGCCGAGGTCCGGCGCGATGGCGACGGCGGTGAGGCCTTGCCCGTCGTGCTCGGGGAGCCAGCGCATGGCGCCGCTGACGACGGTGCCGGTGGAGCCGCCGAAGAGGAACCCCCTGCGGGCCAGCCGGTGGCAGCAGCGGATGGTGTCGGCCTCCTCGACGGCGATCACCTCGTCCACATAGGACTCGTCAAGCAGCGCCGGCCGGACACTCGTGCCGAGGCCGGGGATCATCCGGCGGCCCGGCGCGCCGCCGAAGGTCACCGAGCCGGCGCTGTCCACCGCGACGATGTGGACCGGTCGGGGCCATTCCCGGAAGAAGCGGGCGCAGCCCATGAGCGTGCCCGTGGTGCCCGCGCCGACGAACAGCACGTCGAGTTTCGGGAACTGGCGGGCGATCTCCGGCGCCGTGGTCCGGTAGTGCGCCTTCCAGTTGTCCGGGTTGGCGTACTGGTTGAGCCAGACGTAACGCTCGTCGGAAGCGCACAGCTCACGCACCAGCGCGAGCCGCGCACCCAGGAAACCGCCGTCGGCGGCGGGCTCCGCGATGATGTGCACGCGGCTGCCCAGCGCCTCCATCAGCCGCCGGCTGGCCAAGTTGCAGCGCGAGTCGGTGACGCAGAGGAACTTGTAGCCCTTGCTGGCGGCGACCATGCTGAGCGCCACGCCGAGGTTCCCCGACGACGACTCGACCAGGATCGAGTCCCGCCTCAGCAGCCCCTGCCACTCGGCGGCCTCCACCATCTCGGTCGCGGCCTTGAGCTTGATCGACCCGGCGAAGTTGAAACCCTCGCACTTGAGGAAGAGAGAATGCCCGAAGATCGACTCGAGATCGACGTACAGCTCTTCCTCGTTGAAGTCCGTGGGATCGGATATCACGGTCACGATGACCCCCTCCCTGGTTTATCGTCAGCCGTAGCGGCGCAGTTCGTGGAAGAAGTCCGGGATGACGGTCAGCTCGCCGGCCCGGGCCACTTCGTCGTAGACGTACTTGCCCACCGCGAGGTCGAGGACCCCGAGCCCGAACGGCGAGAACACCACCGGCCGGTCGGCCGGCACAGAGACCCGTCCGGCCAGGACGTCGTCCAATGTGCCGTCGAGGAACTCGCGCCCGCCCGTGAGCTGCTCGGCCAGATGCGGCGACGTACCGGCCTTCAGGCAGTGCTCGACGTCGTCGACGAAATTGGCCGTGCTCAGCAGGAGCTCCGGCGCGAGATCACGCAGGGAAACGTGCAGCACCACCGGATCGTGGTCGAACCACGACCGCTCGGACACGTGCGGCCGGCCCGCGACGGTGGCGAACACGATCAGGTCGCTCGAGGAGATCAGCGACTCCGCCGACGCGTGGACCGTGATCCGCCCGCCGGTCCCCGATCGCTCGAGGTACCCGCGGAACCCCGCACCGCTCTCGGCCGACAGGTCGTGCACGCCGATTTCGTCGAACTCCCAGCCGGTGCCGGCCAGGAAAGTGTGGACGTAACGGGCGATGAGCCCCGTCCCCACGAACCCGACCCGCATCGGCCGCGCCCTGCCCCGGCTGAGCGCCGCCGCGGCGCACGCCGCCAGAGCGGCGGTCCGCGTGGCGCTGATGATGGAGCTTTCCAGGCACGCGAACGGGTATCCGGTGTCGTGGTCGTTGAGGATCAGGACCGCCGACGCCCGCGGAATCCCGGACGCGATGTTCTCGGGGAAGCTCGAGATCCACTTCAGACCGTCCACTCGTACCTGTCCGCCGATCGAGGCCGGCAGCGCGATGATCCGGGACGCCGGGCGGTCGGGGAACCGCAGGAAGTACGACGGCGGGTTCACCGTGTCGCCCGCGCTGTGCAGCCGGTAGGTGGCCTCCACCAGTTCGACGATCTCCTGCTCGCGCCCCGCGAGCGTGCGCCGCACCTGGCCGCCGCCGATCACGGCGAACGGGGGCACCGCGTTCGGCCCGCCGGTTTCGGCGCGGGCCGGGTTGGGTCGGATCGCGGTCATCTCGCACCCACTTCGGTACTCGGCGCGAGGTCGGCCCGCCGCACCGGATCGGCCAGCCCGACGAGCACCTCGCGGGGCCCCTCGAAGGGCTCCCGGCTGTGCGCGGTCCGGATGTTGTCCACCAGCATCAGGTCCCCGGCCTGCCACGGCTCGCGCGCGGTGTTGGCCTCGTAGACGCGGTTGAGCAGCGCCACCACGTCCTCGCCGATCGGGTCACCGCCCCCGAAGCAGGTGTTGAACGGCAGCGCGTCGGCCCCGTACACGTCGACCAGGTACTCGCGGATCTCGGGATCCATCGTCCACTCGTTGAGGAACGCGACCTGGTTGAACCAGCAGCGCCGGCCGGTGACCGAGTGGCGCACCACCGCGCTGCGCCGCTGCCGAGTGCGCAACCCGCCGTCGGGCTGCCACTCGAACTCGATCGCGTTCGTCCGGCAGTAGTTCTCGATCTCCGCCCGGTCGTCGGTGCCGAACGACTCCGCGACCGTCGCGCCGATCTCGTCGTTGTAGCTGCGGGTGAGCAGCCAGCCCTCCTGCTCGAACCGGCGAACGAGCTCCTCGGGCAGCGCGTCGAGCACGGTCGGCGAGTCCGACACGGCCGTGGCGCCGCCTTCGGTGGGCGCGCCGAGGCAGGCGAACAGCAGCAGACCGGGAACCTCGAGCCGGTAGCTCAGCTCGTGGTGCATGCACATCGGCTGGTTCTGCGGCCACGCCGACGACGAGTACACCCCGGCCGAGTAGACCTCGCGCGACGCGAAGGCCTCGCGGTCTTTCATCAGTTCGGTGGCCAGGCGCTCGAACACGGCGGCGACGTCGGCGGCGTCGCTCAGCCCGAGGCCGCGGACGAGCACGGACCCGTGCTCGTCGACGGCGGCGCGCAGCGTGTCGCGGTGTTCGCTCGCCCAGCCCGGTGCACCGGTGCCCGGCTCGGCCGGCAGCAGCGGAACCCCGCCCGGGCTCAGCTGCACTTCGGCGAGCGATGCCGACGTTGAGGAAACCATGACTTGTCCTTTCGGCTCGAATTCACGTGACGAGCACCGGTTCGGCGGCCCGCAGAACGATCCGCGCGGTCTCGGCCGGGTTGGTGCGCGGGAAGTAGTGGCCGCCGCCGGCGATCGCACGCACCTCGACTTGCTCGGCCAGCAGCCGCCATTCGCCGTGACGGTCGCGGAAGTCCACGGTGATCGGGTCGTCGTCCGCGGCGACGACGGTGACGGGCGTGGTCAGCTTCTCGGCCGGCGGGTTCGCCAGAGCGGAGGCGAGGTAGCTGTGCGCGGACACGCAGTCGTGCCGGAACGCCGCGCCGACCTGCTCGGCCCGCTGCGCGTCGAGCTCGCCGAGCGCGGGGTCGCCGCTGTCCGCGGCCAGCTCCGCGGCGATCGCGGAGTTGCTCAGCCGGCCCAGCTCGCTGATCGAGGCGCGCCGTTCGTCGGCGTCGCCCAGCAGCTGCGCGCCCAGGAACACCCGCCGCACATCCACTCCGCGCCCGGCGAGCCGCCGGGCCGTCTCGAAGGCGAACGCGGCACCGGAGGAATGGCCCCACAACAGCACACCCTTCGGCGCAAGGTGATCGATTTCCGCGACGACCTGGTCGACCACCCGCGCCATCGGCGCGAACGCCTCACGGTCGGCGGCCAGGTCGTGGCCGGGCAGCTCCACGGCGTACACCGCGAGCCCGCTCCCCTGCAGCTCCGAGGCCAGCGGCCGGAAGTTCACCGAGTTGCCCCCGGCGTGCGGGAAGCAGACGAGCACGGCGTCCGGTTCTCCAGCCGGCTCGGTGAGCGGCTGCAGCAGCTCGACGGCCTCGGCGCGGGCCTGGTCCGCGAGCAGCGCGGCCTGGTCGGCGAGCACCGGGTGCCGGGTGATCTCGGCGAGCGACACCGCGCGATCCAGGGCGACGGCCAGCTTCACCGCCGAGAGCGAGGTGCCGCCCCGGTCGAAGAAGTGGTCGCGCCGGCCGATCTTCTCCGGCGCGAGGCCGAGCACGCCGGCCCACGCGGCCGCCAGCCGCTGCTCGGCGGGTGTCGCCGGAGCGTCGTGGTCTTCTTCGGCGCCTTCGAGCTCCGTCGCCAGCGCGGTCAGCGCCAACTTGTCGATCTTGCCGTTGGCAGTCAACGGAAGCTGCTCCCGCCAGTGGAACGCCGACGGGACCATGTAACCGGGCAGCGAGCCGCTCAACCGCGCGTGCAACGTCTTGCCGGGCAGCGCCTCGGCGGCGGAGTAGAACGCCACCAGGTGCTTGCCCTGGCCGTCCCGCTCGGCGACCACCACGGCGCCGTCGCCGACGCCGGGCACACGCAGCAGCGTGTTCTCGACCTCGCCGATCTCGATCCGGAAGCCGGAGATCTTCACCTGGCTGTCGCGGCGGCCCAGGAATTCCAGCCGGCCCCCGGGCAGCCAGCGCCCCCGGTCACCGCTGCGGTACAGGCGTTCGCCCGCCCGGTGCGGATCGGGCAGGAACGCCGCGAGGGTCCGCGCGAGGTCGTTCACGTACCCGCGCCCCACGCACACACCGGAGAACACGATCTCGCCGGGCGCGCCCAGCGGCACCGGCTGCAGGTGCTCGTCGACGACGTAGACGTGCACGTTGTTCACGGGCCGCCCGAGCGGGACCCGGCCGGCATCCGGTGGCCGGTCCATGACCTCGTGGTTGGTGTCGTCGGAGGTCTCGGTGAGGCCGTAGGCGTTGACCAGCTTGACGTCCGGGTACGCCGCGAACCAGCGCTGCACCAGCTCCTTCTTCACCGCCTCGCCGGTCACCGACACGCACCGCAGGTAAGGCAGCGGGCGCGGATGACTCTCCACAAAGGACAGAACGGCTTCCAGGTAGGACGGCACGACCTGCGCCACCGCGACCCGGTCCCGCGCGAGCCGGTCGACGAACCGCTCGGCGTCGAGGATCACCTCCTGCTCGACGATCAGCGTCCGCCCGCCGACGAGCAACGGCGCCAGCAGCTGCCACAACGAGATGTCGAAGCACTGGGGCGCGGTCTGCGCCACGACCTGTCCCTCGGCGATCCCCAGGTCGTCGATCTTGGCGTGCAGATGGTTCAGCATCCCCGCGTGCTCGCACATCGCGCCCTTGGGCTCACCGGTGGAGCCGGAGGTGAAGTAGATGTAGGCGAGCTGGCGCGGCGTCACGTCGATCCCGAGGTCGGTCGAGGACCGGTGCTCCGCGCAGGCCGCCTCGATGAGCAGCTGCACCGCGCCGGGCAGCAACTCCAGCGCGTGGTCGAGCGTCTCACTGCTGCCGCGTTCGGTCAGCACCAGTTCGCAGCCGGCCCGCCGCAGCGTCTTCGCGATCCGCTCGGGCGGGAAGTGCGGTTCGACCGGCAGGTACACGCCACCGGCCTTGAACACGGCGAGCACAGCGGTGAGCCAGCCGAGGTTCCGCTCGGTCACCATCGCCACCACGCTTTCCCGGCGCAGGCCGCGGGCGAGCAGCGCCCGCGCGAGCCGGTTGGCCCGCTCGTTGAGCTCGCGGTAAGTCCACGCGTGCTCGCCGTGCACGGCCGCGATCGCGTCCGGGTGCCGCCGCACCCGTTGCTCGAACAGCTCGTGCGCGCGCAGGTCGGGCAAAGGCCGGCTCGGTCCGGCGAGCCCGTCGAGCTGGAACCGCAGCTCGTCGGGTGCGAGCAGGCTCTGCGGCGCGTGCTCGGTGTCCGGGGCCGCCACCAGCCGCGCGAGCGCGGCGACGTGGTAGCCGGCGATCCGGGCCGCGGCGGCCGCGTCGAGCACATCGGCGCGGTAGCGCACATCGAGACGGCGGCGGCGGTTCGCGAACCCGACGCGCAGCACCGTCGTCCCGGTGAGCTCACCGTCGCCGGCGGGGTCGAACACGGTCTCCGTGACGGGGCCGGGCACCTCCAGGTCGCGCCGCAGCTCGTCCACCGGGAAATGCCGGTGCGCCAACAACTGCGACTCGGCCCGGTACGTCTCGGTCACCAGTTCCCGCCAGGTTTCCGGCTCCGTCGTCAGGCGGCACGGCACCGGCGCGCCGGCCGGCGTCGCATAGCCGGTCACGACCTCGCGTTCACCGGTCAGCGCGGCGAGCACCCTTGCGTGCGCAGCGAGCAGCACCGCACTGCCCGGGATCCCCAGCTCCCGCGCCAGCCGGCGCACTCCCGCCGCGACCGGGGCGGGCAGCCGCACGGTCGTCGTGCCCACTCCCGCACCCGAACCCGAGGTCCAGCGCGGCACGGTCGTGGCCCCTCCTGCCACGAGCACGTCGCGCCAGAACCGGAAGTCCGCTCTCGGTAGCTCTCCCACTGTGTTTTCCCCTCCGCTCACCGTGGCCACGGGCTCGGCCGCCACGTTCCGTCGGCGATGATCGCGTGTCCATTGTGTCCGTTGTGTTCTCTGTGTCCATCCGGGACGCGGCGCCGCGGGCTGGGCCGCCGCTTTCCGTCGGTGACGGCGAAGTGCTCGATCGACTTGCCGTTGTGGCCTTCCCGTCGCCGGTGCCGGCCGGTCGCGACGCGACCGTCGGCTTCACGGCCGGACCTGATCTCCCGGGCCGGGTTGCCCTCCCACCGGGTGTGCGGCGGCACGTCCTCGCCCTTCATCAGGAAAGAGTCGGCCGCGAGCACCGAACCCTCGCCCATCGTCGCTCCGTAGTGGACCCACGCGCCGACCCCGACGGTGCTTCGTGCGCCGACGGTGATGCGGTCGGCCTTGAAGGCACCGTCCTCCTGGGAATGGCATTGCACGTGCGTGCCGATGTTGAGGGTGGCCTCGTCGCCGATCGTCACGAGGGTCTTCTCCGGCATCGCCGCGCCGTCGTCGAACACGCGCTTCCCGACCTTGACCCCGAGCAGCCGCCAGGCCAGGTTCTTGAAGGGCGTGCCGTTGAGGGCCTGGACGTGCACTGTGGACGCCGCCGCCTTCCAGAAGCGCTCGTGGCGCCAGAACCGGCGGTCGTAGATCGAGCAGTACAGCGGCCGCAGCGGGTGGATCACGATGGACGCGCGTTCCACCAGCGTGAAATACACGGAGCTGAACAGCAGCGCGGCGACCGAAGCCATCGCCACCGCCGAAACCCCGAAGCGCGGGTAGAGCTCCACCGAGGCCCAGCCGAGCAGCATCACCGCGAAGAAGTAGAACCAGCGCACCAGCAGGAACATCACGGCGGTGCCGGCGTTGTGCCGGTTCTTCGCGGCCAGCCGGCGGCGGAACTCGTCGCCGGTGCGCAGGTGGTCGAACTGGTGGTCGCGGGCCACGGTGCGCGGGATCTCGAAGCTCGGCGAGCCCAGCAGTCCCACGTTCTCGCGGACAGGGCCGTCGACGGGCACGAGGACCTTGGTCGCGAGCAGGCAGTTCTCCCCCGTCCGCCCCTGGGAGGGGTAGACGATCACGTTGCCGAGGAAGTTGTGCGCGCCGATGGCCGCCCGGGACACCTTGAAGGACGTGCTCGAATAGTCGGCGTTCACGATCGAAAGCCCGTCCGCCACCATCGTGCCGCTGCCGACGGAGCTCTGGTACGGCGTCTCGTGCTTGATCGCAGTGCCGAAGTTCGAGCCGGTCTGCTCGACGTCGGGCATCCGGTAGCCGAGGTAGCGCAGGTAGTGCACGATCGCGGAACTGTCGCCGAACACGGTCATGAAGAACTTGAGGTTGGTGATCAGCCGGATCGCCCGCAGGATCGAGTACCGCAAGGTGTAGAGGCGGTAGACCTTGTCCGGCTTGAGCGCGAGGCTGAGCACGCGCGGGACGACGGCGATGAGGATCAGCCCGAGCAGCGAGACGCCGAAGAAGATCACGAACGTGACCGCCAGCGCGTCGCGGTAGAACGCCCAGCTCCCGAGGGAGACCACGGGGGTCGCCAGCATCGTGGTGAGCCGCGGGGCCTTGTCGATGAGCAGGTCCGCACCGCCGACCGCCAACGGGAGGTACACGAGCAGCATGGTCAGCAGCTGCGAGACACCGTAGGTAAACCGGCGCACCCGGCCGCACCTCGCGGGCCCGACCCCTCGGTAGTCCGCCTCCGCGCGAAGCGCCGGCGACCCGTGCCAGCGCTCACCGGCCGGCACCGCCTGCCCGGGGTGCAGCGACGACACGTGCCCCAGCTGGGAGCCGTCGCCCATCGTCGTGCCGATGTCGAGCACCGACAACTCACCCACGAACACGTCCTTGCCCAGCGTCACCGAACCGGTCTGGAGCACGCCGGCTTCGGCCCGGTAGCCGGTGAAGAACGAGTCTTTCCGGATCACCGAGCCCGCGCCGATGGTGAGCAGGTCGGTGCACACGGGCACGTTGCGTGAGAAGATCGCGACTCCCGGGCCGATCTTCGCACCCAGTGCCTTCAGGTACAGCACGTACAGCGGCGAGCCCAGGAACAGCAGTGCCACCGGATTCCGCTGCACCAGCGTCTTGACGAGCCAGAACCGGAAGTAGGCAAGCGACCACACACGAATCCGCTGCGGCTTCCACCGGCCGACGAGCACCCACTTCGCCACGACCGGCAGCAGGCACAGCCCGATCAGGCTCGCACCGCCGAACAGCACGAGCCGCACGTAGACCTCCAGCAGGTTCGCCGAGGCGTAGACCCACGAAGCACCGCGTACCACCAGGAGTGCGGCGATATAGGAATAACCCAGGAAAGTCACGAACTGGAGCAGTCCGCAGAGGACGTACGCCACCGCGCCGGCGCGAGGGAGGTCAGCAGCCTCCACCGCGGTCTGTTGTGCGCCCTGTTCCCGGTCCTGTTCTTCGGCCGCCGGCTCCGCCTCGGCGGGTTCGTCGACGGTGAGCGCGGTCGCGAGACTCCGCGCGGTCGGGTTGGCGTAGACGTCCTTCATCGACACCGACGGCACGTCCGCCCGCTTGCGGACCCGCGCGCAGAAATGCGCCATCACCAGCGAGTTCACGCCCAGGTCGTCGAAGAAGTGGCTCTCGGCCGACACCTGGTCGACCTTCGCCACCTCCGCGAGCACCTCGGCGTAGACGCGCTCCGTCCGGTCGGGGGTGATGGCGTGCCTGCCATGACCCCGTCGAGATTCTGCCCAGGCCCCCGTCAGGAATTCGTCAGATTCCCCCAGGCCCCGGGCTTGGGTCTTCCCACCTGTATTCTCCCACCTCCACGTCCCCGACCGGCCGGACGTACCGGCATCGTCTCGAGGCCGTTCGCCACCCACTGTAATCCCCCTCCGCGTGCCGTCGACCCCAAAACGGTCCTTACGGGCACATTACGTCCCCTGGTTCGGAGTTCTACCGAGAACGTCTTCCGAGGTAGCGGAGAATTTCAACGGCAACCGGGTCGACCGGACGATCCGGCGTGCGCTCTCCTTGATCCACCAGGGGGTTCGCGCACGGTGCCGAGTTAGTCGCGTCGGGTTCAAGTTCAGGACTGACCCGGCTGATCGACCTTTCCCACCGGGCCGTTACAGCGATTCGAGATTTGTTTTTCAAGCGGTGTCGCCGATTTGATCATTCACCGTCGCGAATTTGATCTTCACTGTCCGTAACCGGCCAGTCTGAGCGAGGAACAAACGGGGGAGGAAATACTCCAACCCGCTTGAATCGCACTATTCGCGGTGTTGCACGAATGTAATCCCGGGGGCCGCCCGGGCGTCCGGGGCACGCGTTGTGTCCGCCGTGGACACTGTCCTACGGGGTCAGCAGCACCACACGTCCGTGCACCTCACCGCGTTCGAGTCGCCGATGGGTTTCCGCGGCGTCCGCGAGGGTGCGGTGCTCCACCCGGCGCGGACGCAAGCCGCCCGCGGCGAAGCGGGGGTTCAGGGCCGCAGCGGCCTCGGCAAGGTCGGCGGCCGTCGCGTTCGAGATGGCGAAGCCGAGGACCGAGCGGTCGTGCATGTACAGCTCGCCGGCCGGCAGCACGGGGCGACTGCGGGCGCCGGCCAGCAGCACAATGCGGCCCCGCCAGGCCAGCAGGCGCACCGCCGCCTCAAGGTCGTTGCGGCCGGAGGTGTCGACGAACAGGTCGACCGGCCCGGCGGACGCCAGCCTGTCGGACAACCGCTCGTCGCGGTAGTCGAACACCTCTGCGGCGCCCAGGTCACCGCAGCGGCCGAGATCGGCGGCCGACGCGGTCGCGAGGACCCGGGCGCCCGCCGCGGCCGCCAGTTCGATCAGCGCGCCGCCGACGTTCCCGCCGCCGCCGGCGACCAGCACCGTCTCGCCGGGCAGCACGCGGCCGAAGGTGACCAGAGCCAGGTACGCGGTGGCCGCCGGATGCGCCATCGCGACGACGTCGAGCGGGTCGGCGCCCTCGGGCACGCGGTAGAGCCGGTCGGCGGGCACCACCGCGCGTTCGGCGGTCGCGCCCTGGCGCCCCGCGTGTCCGAGGCTGTTGCACCACACCCACTCACCGGCCCGGAATCCCCGGGCGTCCGCCGCGACGCGCCCGACGAGGTCCCGGCCGAGCACCAGCGGCAGCGGGACTTCCGTCACGTACAGCCCGGAGCGGACAAAGGTGTCGACCGGGTTCACCGACGCCGCAACGACATCCACCGCGACATCACCCGGGCCGGCCACGGGCTCGGGCAGCTCGCCGAAGCGGATCTCCGCCACGCCACCGAGCCGTTCGACGTAGGCCGCACGCACTTTTTCTCCTCCTGAAGGGGTATCGGTGCCGACGCGGGTCAAGACCGGCTCTCGAGCTCCACCGGCCCGGCGAAGTGGAACGCCGTGATGTCCAGCCGGTGGCGGAGGTAGAACCGGTGCGCGTGGGGGTTGGCGACGCCGGAGTCGAGCTCCAGCCGGACGCACCCGCCGCGCCGGCCCAGCGTCTTCAGCTCGCCCATCAACCGGGCGCCGACCCCCCGCGACCGCGCGGCCTCGTCGGTGACCAGGTCGTCGACGAACAGGACGCGGCCCCGGCTCGTCACAAGCGTGCGGTACCCGGCCGCGGCCAGCGGCTGCCCGGCCGGCGAGTACGCGATCAGGTACCGCAGCCCCTGGTCGTGTCCTTCGGTCACCAGCGCTTCGAACAGTTCGCCGGACAACGCGGGCCGCAGCCGCAGCAGCAGCGGCAGCAGGTCCTGGTTCACCCGCGGATCGTCGGCTGGCCCCAGCTCCCGGAAAACCAGCTCGGCTTCGTCCATCGACCTGCAACTCCTCGTTCTTCCAGCCCACCCGGCGCCCGGGTGGGGACGTCGCCGCGCCCGCGGGGCCCGGCCCGGCGCGAACGCGGCGACAAACAGTCGAACCTGATCAGTCCCGGCCCGCGAGCTCGAGCTTGCGCGCAAGCAGAGCCGGGTTGGTGAACATGACCTCGTGCGAACCTTCGAGCGTCACCAGCCGGAACGTGCCGAGCCGGCGGGCGTTGGCCAGGTAGCCGTGTTCGGGGTCGCCCGGCGGAAGAGCCGAGTCCTCGCCGCACAGGACATAGCTGCGGGGAACGTCGGTCGACGCGTAGAACTTCGTGAGGTCCAGCTTCTCCACCGTCGGACCGAGCGGTTCCGGGGTGAGCATCTCGTAGGTCTCCCGGGCCCGGGCAAGGTCGGCGTCGCCGATGAACGCGTCGCGCCAGACCTCGAACGGCAGCATCACCGTGTTGTCGCTCGACTGCGCGGCCAGGATCGGGAAGAGCTCCTGGTAGGCGGGCGGAGCGTTGTCCAGCACGCTCGTCCCGTTCGCGGGGACGAAGGCGTTCAGGAACACCAGCCGCCGCACCCGGTCGGGCACACGCTCGACGACGCGGGCGATGACGCTCCCGCCCCAGCTGTGTCCCACGAGGACGAAGCCGGCGAGGTCGTGCCGGTCGACGTAGTCCGTGATCGAGGCCACGCAGTCGTCGTGGGTCACCTCCCGCGACGCTCCGGCGCCGTGGCCGGCGACAGTCGGGCTGTGCACCTCGTGCCCGAGCTCCTCCAGACGCTCGGCCACCTCGGTCCACGACGACCCGTCGTGCCACGAACCGTGCACGAGAACAAAAACTGACACTCCGGCTCCTTCAGGGGAATGGGCGGCTACACGCCGGCTTCGGACGTGGCCTCGGCGAGGCCGTAGTTGCGCAGCCAGCCCTTGCGGACGTCGGCCTCCGGCACGTGGTCCACCGTGTACGCGGGCGACAGGAGCTCCGCCGCCTCGCTGACCGCGATCTTCACGGCGTGGTTTGTCGGCTGGCTGTCGCTGTGCTTCGACACCAGCCACGCGCGAATCCACTCGAAATCCGGATGTCCCGCGTCGAGGATCTCGGCGGTGCCGCGGAAGCGGAAACCCTTGCGGGCGATGAAGTCCACCACGTTGACCTCGATCGCCGGCTGGTGGCGCAGGTTCTCCACGGTCTGCGGCGAAGCGATGTCCATGAAGATCAGGTGTTCGGGGTCGAGCACGCGCACCGAGCCCTTGGGCGAGACGTTGGGAGTCCCGTCAGGACGGACGGTCGCGACGAACATCAGTTTCGCGGCTTCGATGACGTCGGTCATTTCTTGGCTGATCGTGGGCACGGAAAACACCTCATTACGTATCTCTGGAGCCTGCCCGACACTTAACCGCGTGCCAGTGCGGCGAAGCATGAAATTCTTCTGAGCAGAACCAGCCGGGGATCCCGGCGCCGATTGCCTGTCCGGCCGGCGCCGAGTTCGTCGGCCGCCTCCCGCCACGCTAGCCGGATTCCGGCGCCGGCACCTGGTCCACTTCCTCACCGGCTCCGTGGACCGGTTCGGCGCGCAACCGTTCTGCACACAAGAATTCCCGGTCACGACCGAGTGCCGCGAGGTTAGTGTCCTCGGTCAACGCGACCTGGACCTGGTCGATCCAGGATGTGAACTCTCCAGGTGACCCGAAAGCCGACCGACAAGCCCAGCGAACGAAACCGGGAGATCGCAGTGACCGAGCGCATGAACTACTCCGCCGTCGCTCCGGAGGCGTACAAGTCGATGCTCGCCATGCAGAAGTACCTGGCGACGTCGTCGATCGACCACACCCTGCATGAACTCGTGAAGATCCGGGTGGCGCAGATCAACGGCTGCGCCTACTGCGTCGACGTCCACACGCGCGACGCCCGTAAACACGGCGAAGAGGAGAGCCGGATCTACGCGCTTTCCGTCTGGCGCGAATCGCCGGAGTTCACCGACGAGGAACGCGCCGCGCTCGAACTCGCCGAAGCCATGACGCTCATCGCCGGCCGCGGGGTTCCCGCCGAGACCTGGGAGCTGGCGAGCAAATTCTTCGACGAGCAGCAACTGGCCGATGCCGTCCTCGCCGTCATCACGATCAACGCGTTCACCCGGCTGGCCATCACCACCGGCATGGTCCCCGGCCGGTCCAAGCCGGCCCTCTCGAAGTAGCCGGCCCCTCCGACTCCCCGAAGGAACCACCATGTCCACCTCCGCCGCCGGAACCACCCTCCCCGGCACGAAAGCCGAATCGAGCGGGCAGCGAACAGCACGCGCCGCCTTCTACGGCCTCCTCGTCGACTACTGGGAGATCATGCTCCCGGTGATCGCGCTGGGGCCTGCCATCGAGTACTTCCTCCCGTCCACGCTGCCACCCCAGACGAAGTCGACGCTCACGTTCCTCACGTTCGCCGCCGCGTTCCTGGGCCGGCCGATCGGCAGCGTGATCTTCGGCCACCTCGCCGACACCCTCGGCCGGCGCCGCACGACTGTCGTCTGTTCGGTCGGCATGGGGTTCGCGGTCTTGCTGGTGGCGTTCCTCCCGGGCTACGAGTCCGTCGGCATCTGGGGGCTCGCCGGCGTCCTGCTGCTGCGGCTGCTCGGCGGGATCTTCATGGGCGGGCAATACACCGGGGCCAACCCGCTGGCCATGGAGTCCGCGGAGAAGTCCCGGCGCGGGATCGTGGGCGGGTTCATCGCGTCGGCCTGGCCGGTCTCCTACGTCGCGGTGTCGCTGCTGACGGCGGTGCTCGTGGTGGTGTTCCCGAGCGGCTCGGCGACGTCGGCGTACGCCACCTGGGGCTGGCGGATCCCGTTCCTGATCGGCGCGGTGATGGCGTTCGTCCTGTTCGCCTACGCCCGCAAGACCGCCGAGTCGCAGGCGTGGGCCGCCAACAAGGCCAAGGAGGAGCAGGCGGCGAAGACCCGATCGCCGCTGTGGGAGCTGTTCCGCGGGGAAAACCTGCGCAGCCTCGGGCAGGTTTTCCTGCTCATGACAGGGATCTGGTTCGCCATCCAGATGCTCACCGTCGCGCCGTCCGGCCTCCTGATCTCCTACCTGCACCTGCCCAGCCGGAGCGTGATCTGGGGCATCCTGGCCGCGAACGTGGTGCTCTTCCCCTGTTACCTGCTCCTCGGCGCGTGGGGACAGCGGTTCGGCCGCCGCAGGACCTTGATCGTGTGCGGAATCCTGACGGGAACCGTGTCCGTGGGCTGTGTGATCGGCATGCTGCGCACGCTGGGCTCCGGCGGGCCGTTCTGGCTGGCAATGGTCTTTTTCACCGTCGCGCTGTGCATCAGCGTCGCGCCCAACGCCGTGCTGATCCCGTACCTGTGCGAGCGGTTCCACGTCGGCGTGCGCGCCTCCGGCTACGGCATCGGGTTCACGCTCGCGGTGATCGTCCCCGGGCTGTACTCGTTCATGCTCATCGGGCTCGGGAAGGTCATCCGCTACGAGTACGGCGTGGTGGTCCTGCTGGCCATCGGCGCCGTGTGCACGGTGGCCGGCGCGGTGCTCGGCCCCGAGACCAAGGACGTCGACCTCGACACCCCGGCCGCGTGACGGCCTGACACAGTCCGGGCCGCCGACCACCCGATCGGCGGCCCGGCTGTGTACTCAGGCCTCGGCGAGCTCTCGCGCGATGTCCTCGGCGGTGGCGGTGAGGTGGGCAACCCACTCACGAAGGCGGTCGCGCCGGTACCGGGCGGTGGGCATGGCGATCGAGATCGCCGCCGGGATCGAGCCCGGGGAACCGGCGATCGGGCAGCCGACGGCCGTCAGCCCGACCTCGGTGCGCTGGTCGTTGAGCGCGAAGCCCTGGCGCCGCACCTTCTTCAGGTCCCGCACCAGCGTTTCGACGTCGACGTCCGTCCCGGCGTACCGGGCGCGCACGTCGTCGGAGTCGAGGGCCGCCAGCACCACCCGCCCACCCGACGCGAGGTGAGCGGGGAGCATCCGCCCGGCCCGGTCCCCGACGCGCAGCACCTGGTCGCACTCGGCCGTCGCCACGAACCGCGCCTGATCGCCGACCACGACGATCAAGTTGCTGCTCTCCCGGGTCCGCTCGGTCAGGTTCTGCAGGTGCGGCAACGCGATCTGGCGGAGGTGGTCGACGGGTTCGATCACCGTCGGGCGCCGCAGCACCGAACCCGCGACGTAACGCCGATCCTCGTCCTGCTCGGCGAAGTCCCGGTACACGAGCATGGCCAGCAGCCGGTGCGCGGTCGAGCGGGCGACGCCGAGCCGTTCGGCCGCCTCGGTCAGCCGCAGGGGACCTTCCTGCTGAAGGATCGTCGCGAGGTGCAGCGCGTGGTCGACGGAGTCGATCCCGTAGGTCGGCTTGTTCTTCACATCAGAACTATAAGCACCGCACAGCAGAACTTGTCTAGCGTTGCCCGCATGACAGCGAAGGCGGAACACCGACCGGTCTCCCCGGTGACCCTGCGCGCCACCGCCGGGCCCGGGCAGCCGGAACCCACCCCCGAGCTCCACGAGCTCTACCGCGGCTTCGAGCAGGAACTGCTGATCCCGCTGTGGGCGCAGATCGGCGACCTGATGCCGGCGAGCCCCCGGCCGCTCGCGCAGGCGCACCTGTGGCGCTGGGCGAACCTGCTCGGGCTGGCGGAGCGCTCGGGCGAGCTCGTGCCGGTCGGGCGCGGCGGCGAGCGCCGGGCGATCGCGCTGGCCAACCCCGGCCTGGGCGGGGCGCCGTACGCGACCCCGACGCTGTGGGCGGCGATCCAGTACCTCAAGCCCCGCGAAGACGCCCCGGTCCACCGCCACAGCCAGCACGCGTTCCGGTTCGTCCTGGAGGGCGAGGGCGTGTGGACGGTCGTCGACGGCGACCCGGTCGCGATGCGGCGCGGCGACTTCCTGCTCACGCCCGGCTGGCACTTCCACGGCCACCGCAACCAGTCCGACGTCCCCATGGCGTGGCTCGACGGCCTCGACATCCCGTTCGCCCACCACACCGGATCGGCCTTCTTCGAGTTCGGCCCTGACCAGGTCGAGGATCGCTCCACCCCGGACCGCTCACGCGCTGAGCGGCTGTGGGCCCACCCCGGCCTGCGACCGGTGTCCCAGAACGGGCCGCGGGTGAGCTCACCCATCGCCGCCTACCGGTGGGAGCACACCGACGCCGCGCTGCGCGACCAGCTCGACCTCGAGACCGAGGGCCACCCCGGGGTGCTCGAGCCGGGCCACGCGGCCGTCCGCTTCACCAACCCGACGACCGGCGGCGACGTCCTGCCCACGATCCGCGCCGAAGTGCACCGCCTGCGCGCGGGCACCACCACCGCCGCGCGGCGCGAGGTCGGCTCCGCGGTGTGGCAGGTGTTCGAGGGCGAAGGCACCGTCGAGGTCGGTGCGCGCAGCTGGCGTGTCGGGCGCGGCGACCTGGTCGCGGTGCCGTCCTGGCAACCGGTGACGATCACCGCCGGAACCCGGCTCGACCTGTTCCGCTTCGCCGACACCCCGATCTTCGAACGGCTGCACGCCGACCGCGTCCAGGTGGAAGGAGCCCCGGCGTGAAGCTGACGACCCTGCGCACCCCGGCCGGCACCCGCGCCGCCCGCGTCGATTCCGGCGTGGTGATCGAGATCGACTCGCCCGACGTCGGCACCCTGCTCGCCGACCCCGTCTGGCGGGAGCGCGCGGCGGCGGCCGACGGACCGCGCCACGAGCTCTCCTCGGCCGACCTCGCGCCCGTGCTGCCGCGGCCCGGAAAGATCCTGTGCGTCGGGCTGAACTACCGCGGCCACATCCTCGAGATGGGCCGCGAGCTGCCCGAACACCCCACGCTGTTCGCCAAGTTCGCCGAAGCGCTGGTCGGTCCGGCCGACTCCGTCTCGCTCGACGAGGCCTCAGCGGCCGTGGACTGGGAGGCGGAGCTCGCGGTCGTGGTCGGCGCGCCCGTCCGGCGGGCCGGCGTCGCGGAAGCCGAAGCGGCGATCGCCGGTTTCGCCGTGCTCAACGACGTCACGATGCGGGACTGGCAGTACCGGACCGTGGAGTGGTTGCAGGGCAAGACCTTCGAGGCCACCACCCCGTTCGGCCCGTACCTCGTCACCCCGGACGAGCTGCCCGGCGGCACCCGTCCCGCGCTCGAGCTGCGGTGCACCGTCGACGGCGAACTCGTGCAGGCCGCGAACACCGCGGACCTGGTGTTCGATCCCGTCGCGCTGGTCGCCTACGTCTCGACGATCCTCACCTTGCGCCCCGGCGACGTCATCGCGACCGGCACGCCCGGTGGCGTCGGGCACGCGCGCGACCCGAAGCGCTACCTGACCGACGGCTCCGTGCTCGTCACCGAGATCGAAGGCCTTGGCACGCAACGGAACACCGCGCGCCTCGGCACGTCGGCGCCGGAATGACCCCCGCACCGGATCCCCGGACCTGGGCCGACGCCGGCACCGGGCTTCTGCTCGCCGGGCTCGACACGTTGAGCGACGCCGAGCTGGACCAGCCGTGCGCGCTCGCCGGCTGGACCCGTCGCCACCTGCTCGCCCACGTGGCGTCCAACGCGGAAGCGCTCGGGCGGCTGCTGAGCTGGGCGCGCACCGGAGTCGAAACCCCGATGTACGGCTCCCCCGGCGAACGCGCCGCCGCCATCGAGTCCGGCGCCTCCCGCCCGGACCTCCGGCGCTGGGTCGCCGCCTCCGCCGCCGAACTCGCGGAGGCCGCCGACGCGATGCCCGCCACCGCGTGGGCCGCCGAGGTCGTCACGGCCCAGGGCCGGACCGTCGCCGCCGGCGAGACGTCGTGGATGCGGGCGCGCGAGACCTGCGTCCACGCAGTCGACCTCGGGACCGGCACGACGTTCGACGACCTGCCCGAGGGGTTCCTCGCGGTGCTGGTCGACGACATCGCCGCCTGGCGCTCGGCCCGGCCGGGACCCGCGATCCGGCTCATCACCCCGCACACCGGCCACGAGATCACCGGCGACGGCACACCCGTGCCCGTCGATCTCCCGCTCGCGACGGCCGCCGCCTGGCTGGCCGGGCGCCACCGCGAGGCCGGTTTGCCCACCCTGCCGCACTGGCTGTGAGGAGACGACGATGACCGATTCGATCGTGACCACCGTTCCCGACGTCGGGGACGGCGTCGACGTCGACGCCGTCGTCGTCGGGGGCGGCATTGGCGGGCTCGGCACCGCGCTGGCGCTGGCGCGCTCGGGGCGCGCGGTGCGCGTCCTGGAGCAGGCGGCGGAGTTCGGCGAGGTCGGGGCCGGCCTGCAGATGGCCCCGAACGCGACGCGCGTCCTGCGCGACTGGGACCTGCTCTGCGAAGTCGTCGAACACGGCGTGCGCCCGCGGCGGCTCGTCATGCGCGACGCGCTCGACGGCAGCGAGCTCACCCACCTCGACCTCGCCGACGCCGAACGCCGCTACGGAGCGCCCTACGTCGTGATCCACCGCAGCGACCTGCACGCCATCCTCGTGCGGGCCTGCCGCGACGCCGGCGTCGACCTGGTCACCGGCGCGACCGTCACCGGCGTGGAGAACGGGCCGGACTCCGCGACAGCCGTCGGCGACCACCGTCGCGACACGGGCCACATCGTGATCGCGGCCGACGGCCTCCGGTCCGGCCTGCGCCGCCGGCTCAGCTCCGACGAACCCGTCAGCTCCGCCTACGTCGCCTACCGCGGCGCCGTCCCGCTCGCCGACCTCCCGGACACCGGCGGCCTCGCCCTCGAGGACGTCACCGTCCACGTCGGACCGGGCTGCCACCTCGTCCAATACCCCTTGCGCCGCGGCGAAATGCTCAACACCGTCGCCGTGTTCCGCTCCCCCAAGGCCCTTGCCGGAGAAGAGGACTGGGGCACGCCCGACGAGCTCGACACGGCGTTCGCGGCCACCTGTGAACCGGTCCGTGCCGGTCTGCCGCATCTGTGGCGGGACCGCTGGTGGCGCATGTACGACCGCCGGCCGATCGGCACCTGGGTCGACGGCCGCCTCGCCCTCACCGGCGACGCCGCCCACCCCATGCTCCAGTACCTCGCCCAGGGCGCCTGCCAGGCGCTCGAGGATGCCGCCGGTCTCGTCGAGCAAGCCGACAAGCACGACACCGGTTCCGGCACGGACTGGGACCCGGCCTTGCGGGACTACGCCGCGGCCCGGGCCGTGCGCACCGCGCGCGTCCAGCGCACCGCGCGCGACTGGGGCGATCTGTGGCACTGCGAGGGCCTGTTCCGCGCCACCCGCAACGCCCTGCTGCGCGACCGGGCCGCGGACGACTACCGCTACGTGGACTGGCTCTACGGACACGGTGCGTAGGTGATCCGGGTCACTCGCGCGACGGTTCTGTCACGCCGGGACCCGGCTGTCCCGTCGTTCGGGTGCCCGCAGCACACCGGGAGAACAAGACACCAGGAGAAGGGGAACCACCGTGCCGCAACGCATCGTGATGGGGAAGGTCGCGCCCGAGCCGTACAAGAAGGTGTTCGAGCTG
The DNA here is from genome assembly GCF_040607795.1 of Amycolatopsis sp. NPDC005232. Lineage (NCBI taxonomy): Bacteria > Bacillati > Actinomycetota > Actinomycetes > Pseudonocardiales > Pseudonocardiaceae > Amycolatopsis > Amycolatopsis sp. NPDC005232. The sequence continues at coordinate 372,192 of NZ_JBEXHL010000003.1, forward strand.
TACACCTACGCCCAGGGCACGGTCGAGGCTTCCCTGCTGGAACTGATCAAGCTCCGGGCTTCGATGGTCAACGGCTGTGCGTTCTGCGTCGACATGCACAGCAAGGACGCGCTCAAGGCCGGCGAGTCCGCGCAGCGGCTGTTCGCGGTCTCGGTCTGGCCCGAGTCGCCGTTCTTCTCGCGGGAAGAACGCGCCGCCCTGGCGCTGACCGACGCGGTCACGAAGATCGGCGAAGACGGTGTGCCCGACGAGGTGTGGGACGAGGCGCGGGAGATCTGGTCGGAGAAGGAGGTGGCCGACCTGGTGATGGCGATCATCATGATCAACGCCTTCAACCGCATCGCGATCAGCACCCGCCAGGCCCCGACGCTGGACGCGTGAGCCCGGCGACCACGACACTCCGGACGGCCCGCCGAACGCGGACCGCCCGGAGCGCTGCTTCCCACGCCGGCCTCGTGGAGACGGACACCGGCGGTGCCGGCGCGGCTTTCGAAGAGCATCGGCCGGTGCTCTTCGGCGCCGCCTACCGGATCCTCGGCAGCCTCGACGATGCCGAGGACGTCGTCCAGGAGGCCTGGCTGCGGTGGTCCGAGGTCGACCACACGACGGTCGAGGAACCGCGCCGGTTCCTGGTCAAGGTGGTGTCCCGGCTGGCGATCGACCGCCTGCGCCTGGCCCATCGGTGGCGCGAGACCTACGTCGGCCCGTGGCTGCCGGAGCCGGTGAGCACCCACGAGGGCGAGCCGCTGGGACCGGCCGACACGGCCGCGCAACGCGACACCCTCTCGCTGGCCACCCTCCGGCTCATGCACCGCCTCTCCGCGCCGGAACGCGCGGTTTTCGTGCTGCGGGAAGCCTTCGAGCTGCCGTACGAGGAGATCGGGCAAGTCCTCGGCCTTGGCGAGGCCCACGCCCGGCAGCTGCACCGGCGCGGCGCCTCGCACCTGGCGACCGGCCGCGACCGCTTCACCCTCGACCCCGACGTGCACCGCAAACTCGTGGACCGGTTCCTCACCGCCGCCCGCACCGGCGACCGGGCCGCCCTGCAAGGCCTGCTCGCCCAGGACGTCACCCTCTGGGGCGACGGCGGCGGCAAGGTCCGCGCGGCCCTGCGGCCGGTGTCTGGGGCCGCGAAGGTCGGCCGGTTCGTCTTCGGCACGATCGGCAAGTACTCCGAGGTCGAGTTCCGCACCGCCGACGTCAACGGCGAAGCCGCGCTGGTCGTCCGGCTCGGCTCGACGTGGCACGTCTGCTCCTTCGAGACCGTCGACGGTCTCATCACGGGAATCCAGTGGATGTCCAACCCGGACAAACTCGCCCGGTTCACGCCGGCCGGGTGACCGGCACCGGGTTTCGAGGGAAGCATCGCTGCGTCCGGCCACTGTGGACACACCCCGACCAAAGCCGACGGTGAACTCATCACGGACTTCACCGGGCAGTGGAAAGAAGATATTGGGGCGCCGCAACCACAATCGCCTTCCGAACCCGCGTCGATCGGCGGGACGAGTTCCCTGGTCACGAAACGTGCGCAGCCTGGCGGCGATACCTAGACTGGGCCGTACCGGTCGGTGACACAACTTGGAACGAGTGACGACGCCACGGCAAGCGTGAGGCAGTGGCCGGTCCACTGCAAGCCAGACCAGGCCTGGACGAACGGAAACCGGTACAGGCCATGGGCTTGCCGTCGAGCGTCGGTGATGGACCAGAGGGGGTCCCCACCATGGGCGATGCGCATCGGTTCGAAGGGAAGGCGGCGAGCCCCGCCGGCGGCGCCGTTTTCGCGGCGTGGGAGCGGTTCGTGCAGGGCGAGGACCAAGTCCCCGGCGTCCGGCCGGTGGTGGCGATCTCCTGGCACCGGTGCCGGGAGCAATACCGCGTGGATCCGCACCTGACCGAGGCTCCGGTCGCCGTCGCCGAGCGTGCCCACAACCCCGAACACGATGTCGTCTTCGCCGAGCTGGGTTTCCGCGCCGCCTCCGTGGCCCATGAAATGGGGAGCCTGCCGGGCGTCGTCACCGTCACCGACGCGGCCGGGCGGATCCTGGGCGACTGGGGCGACCCGGCCACGCTCGCCCGAGCCACCGACCTCAATCTGGCGCCCTGGTTCTGCTGGTCCGAATGCGCGGCGGGCACGAACGGCATGGGCACGGCGCTCGAGGCGCACGGCCCGGTGCTGATCAGCGGCGCGGAGCACTGGTGCCAGGCGTTCCACAACTGGGTCGGCGCGGGCATCGCGGTGCGCGACGTGGTGACCGGGGAGCCCATCGGGGGTCTGAACCTCTCGTGCTGGCGCAGCCAGCTCCCCCCGTCGGCGGGCGGGTGGCTGGCGAACGCGGTCGCCAAGACCCAGAGCGCCTTGAAGCGGCGTGCCCGCGACAGCGGAGCCGAGCTGGTCGCGGCCTTCACCCAGGCGAGTGCCCGCTCCCGTACCCCGCTCGCCGCGGTCGACACCGCGGGCAAGGCGGTGATCGCGGACGACACGGCAAGTGTGCTCATGGGCGTCCCGGCGTCGACTCCGGCGATCGACGCGACGCTGCGCTGGAACCCCGGGCTCCCGGAGCTGATCGCAGCCGCTCGGCACGCCAGCAAGCAGGCCACCCACAACCCCGACTGGGTCGGCTCGACGCAGATCTTCACCCACCTGGCCGACGAGCCGACCGCGATCAGCATCCGGCCCGTCTTCTCCTGCGCTCAGCTGATCGGGCACCTCGTTTCGTTCGGAATCTCCGAAGGTGTGCAGCTGCCCCAGGCGCAGGCGTCCGCGCGCCCTCGGGTGCGGCCACGCCGGGTGGTCGGGATGCGGGACAGCCGGATGGTGCTGCTGCACCTGCCGGAAGTCTCCTTCGCGGAGTCGGAGGGCAACGACGTGTGGCTGTCCACCGCGCAGGGACGCTTGCGGGCCGCTTCGCAGAGCCTGGACAAGCTCGACACCGAACTGGCGGAGGCCGGCTTCCTGCGGGTGCACCGCAGATACGTGGTCAACCTCAGCCGCATCCGGGAGATCGAGCGCGGGCACAAGGGCGAGCTTCGGCTCGTCATGGACGACGGGGCGAACGCCATGGTGCCGGTCTCCCGCCGCAACGCTCCGGCCGTGCGCCGCGCGCTGGACCTCTGAGTTCCCGGCACCACCGCACCGCTGCACCACTTCACCACCGCACCACCCGGAAGGATTCACCGGTGTCTGACAGCCCCGACGCCGTTGTCGGCGAGACGAACGACCGGAGCGCGGGCGGCCTCGGCCTCCCCGGCACGGCCAACCTCGGCAGCCGCCCGGCCGCGCCCTCGAGCAACCGCGACTGGTGGCCGAACCGGCTCGACCTGGGCATCCTCCGGAAACACCCCGCCGCGGCCGGCCCCTTCGGGCGGGACTTCGACTACGCCGCCGAGTTCCGGACCCTCGACCTCGGCGCCCTGGCGAACGAGGTCGACGAGGTGCTGACAACCTCACAGGAGTGGTGGCCCGCCGACTTCGGCCACTACGGCCCGCTCGTGATCCGGATGGTCTGGCACTGTGCCGGGACGTACCGCATCGACGACGGCCGGGGCGGCGCGGCGACGGGCATGCAGCGCTTCGCCCCGCAGAACAGCTGGCCGGACAACCGCAACCTCGACAAGGCGCGCCGGCTGCTCTGGCCGGTGAAGAAGAAGTACGGGCGCAAGGTCTCCTGGGCCGACCTGATGGTCTTCGCCGGCAACCGCGCCCTGGAGACGATGGGCTTCACCACCTTCGGCTTCGCCGGCGGCCGGGCGGACGTCTGGGAGTCCGACGACGACGTGTACTGGGGTCCCGAGCACGCCTGGCTGGGCGACGAGCGGCACGGCGGCGTCCGGGAGCTGGAGAACCCGCTCGCGGCCGCCCAGATGGGCCTGATCTACGTCAACCCGGAGGGGCCCCACACCGTCCCGGACCCGCTCACCGCCGCGCGCGACATCCGCGAGACGTTCCGCCGCATGGCGATGAACGACGAGGAGACCGTCGCACTGATCGCGGGCGGGCACACGTTCGGCAAGACCCACGGTGCCGCCGGGCCGGACACCTACCTCGGCCCCGAACCCGAAAGCGCCGCCGTGGAGGAGCAGGGCCTGGGCTGGAGGAGCGGTTACGGCACCGGCAAGGGTGCGGACACCATCTCCAGCGGGCTCGAGGGCACGTGGACCCCCACCCCGACGAGGTGGGACAACAGCTTCTTCGAAACCCTGTTCGGCTACGAGTGGGACCTGGAGCTGAGCCCCGCCGGTCTGTGGCAGTGGATCCCGCGAGGCGGCGGCGGAACCGGCACCGTGCCCGACGCCCACGACCCGGAGAAAACGCACGCCCCGACGATCCTCACGACCGACCTGGCGCTGCGGACGGACCCGGTCTACGAGCCGATCGCCCGGCGTTTCCTGGAGAACCCGGACCTGCTCGCGGACGCGTTCGCACGGGCGTGGTTCAAGCTGACGCACGTCGACCTGGGCCCGATCCAGCGCTACCTCGGGCCGCTCGTCCCCCGCGAGACCCTGCTCTGGCAAGACCCGATTCCCGCGGTGGACCACGAACTCGTCTCCGCGGCGGACATCGCCGCGCTCAAGAACGAGATCCTCGCCTCCGGGCTGTCGGTCTCCGAGCTCGTCTCCACGGCCTGGGCGTCGGCCTCGACGTTCCGCGTCAGCGACAAGCGGGGCGGGGCGAACGGGGCGCGCATTCGCCTCGAACCGCAGCGGAGCTGGCCGGTCAACGAGCCCGACCGGCTGACGCGGGTGCTGCGCTCCCTGGAGGAGATCCGGCAGTCCTTCACCGAATCCCGAAACGGGGCCAAGAAGATCTCGCTCGCCGACCTCATCGTGCTCGGCGGGGCCGCCGCCGTCGAGCAGGCCGCCGAGAACGCAGGCCACGACGTCGAAGTCCCGTTCACCCCGGGCCGGATGGACGCGACGCAGGAGTGGACCGACGTGGAGTCCTTCGCCGCGCTCGAACCGGCCGCGGACGGGTTCCGCAACCACCGGGGCAACGGCGGCCGGCTCACGCCGGAGCACCAGCTCGTCGACCGGGCGAACCTGCTGAGCCTGAGCGCGCCGGAGATGACGGTTCTCGTGGGCGGTCTGCGGGTCCTCGGGGCGAACCACCGGCAGTCGTCGCTGGGCGTTTTCACGTCCCGACCCGGGTCGCTGACCAATGACTTCTTCGTGAACCTCCTCGACACGCAAGTGGAGTGGCAGCCGAGGACGGGGTCCGGTTCGCTCGCGGAGACCTTCGAGGGCCGCGACCGGACCACCGGCGAGGTCAGGTGGACCGCGAGCCGCGTCGACCTCGTCTTCGGTTCGAACTCCGAACTGCGGGCGCTCGCGGAGGTCTACGCGAGCGACGACGCGGAAGCTCACTTCGTTCGTGACTTCGTTGCGGCGTGGGACAAAGTCATGAACCTCGACCGGTACGACCTTCGGTCGTGATCGGGGCGCGTCCTCGGCCGGCCGAGTTTTTCACCAGGCGCCACCGGCCGTACCCGGGACGGGTTTCGGGTGACCCGGCCCTTGCCCAACGGAGCCGAACCCGGTGCGAACGGTCGTCGATTCGCGGTGAACGGCGCGGGCCGGCCCGCCCACCCCGCGCGCTTGTCGCCGTGTTTTCTCCGGCGTAGCGTGCCTATTGAGCACCGATTTTGAGTCGGACGTCGGACGACGCGGGAAAATTGATCGGATTTCGCAGAATTTCCGTGCGAAAATGCGCATCCCCGCGCCCGAGCACCTTCGATGCGACCGATGCGAAGTCGGCACGACGATCGGGATGAGGAAGGTGAAGGCCGATGACAAGAGCGCCGGAGCGGACCGACTTGCTCAAAGAGCTCGGGCTGGACGTGCAGAACCACGCAACACTGGGTCGCGTGCTGGGCACCGGAAAGATCGGGCGGGCCAGCGAAGGATCGGATGGCCGCATGCAGGCCACCATTCGCATCAACGAGGACGAGCTGATGTGGGATCCCTCCATTCTCGTGATGCCCCACGGAGGGGATATCGACCTCGAACTCGTCAACGACGACAAGAACACCCACTGCGCGCTCCTGCCGAGCAATGGCGACCGGAAATTCATTTGGCTGGTGAATCATTCGCGTGGCCGGGCGACGCTCAACCTCGACGGCCCGGGCTACTACTGGTACAGCTCGCCCACCGGCAACGACGAGGGCCGGGGGCTGACCGGCGCCATCGTCGTCCTGGGCGACGCGCCGCCGGAAGCCCGCCTCGACCGACCCGAGCAGCCGCAGCCGTAGGGAGGAGGAGACCATGACGACGTCGGAAGACTATGTCGACGCGGGTGAGGCCATCGACCAGGGAAACCTGAGTGGCAAGATGCCAGGCGGAGAGGTCGCCCCGCCGGTGACGGCCTCGGTGACCTACGAGCGCATCCTCAACGCCCGCAACGAACCGCACAACTGGCTGACCTACTACGGCGCCTACGACGGGCAGCGCTACAGCCCGCTGGACCAGATCAACACGGAGAACGTCAAGCGTCTCGTCCCCGCGTGGGTGTTCCAGGCCGGGACGACCGGCCTGATCGCGGGCGCGTCGACCTACTCGTTCGAGGCCGCTCCCATCGTTGTCGACGGGATCATGTTCCTGACCGGCTGGGACGGCTGGATCTGGGCCCTGGACGCGAAAACGGGGGTGGAGATCTGGCGGTACAAGCACGCCGTACCGTTCGACGTGTCGCTGTGCTGCGGGAACGTCAACCGCGGCTGCGCGGTGGCGCAGGGCAAGGTTTTCTTCGTCGCGGCGAACGCCCGCCTCATCGCGCTCGACGCGACCACCGGGAAAATGGTCTGGGCCAAGACGTACGGCGACGTGCGAGCCGGTGAGAGCGCCACCGTCGCCCCGCTGATCGTGAAGAACATGGTCATCGTGGGCAGTTCCGGCGGCGAGTTCGGCGTGCGCGGTCACCTGGACGCGTTCGACCTCGAATCCGGCGAGCACCAGTGGCGCTGCTACATGGTGCCGAAGCCAGGCGAACCCGGCTCCGAGACCTGGCCCGCCGACGGCGAGGCCTGGGCGCGGGGCGGCGCGAACTGCTGGGTCACCAGCACGTTCGACCCCGAGACCAACCTGCTCTACGTGGGCACCGGCAACCCGGCGCCCGACTTCGACGGCGAGGTCCGGGAAGGCGACAACCTCTACACCGACAGCATCGTCGCCGTCGACGCGGACAGCGGGCAGATCCGCTGGCACCACCAGTGCACGCCGCACGACCTGTGGGACTACGACAGCATCGCCGAGTGCATCCTGTTCGAGAAGGACGGCCGCAAGCTGCTCGGGCACTTCGACAAGAACGGCTACTTCTACGTCGTCGATCGCACGGATGGTGAGCTGGTGTCGGTCACGCCGTTCGTGGACCGCATCACGTGGGGCGCGGTCACGCGGGACGGCCGGGTCACCGCCAAGCTGTACCCGGAGAAGGAGGGCGAACCGGTCCACTTCTACCCGGGTCCGGCCGGCGCCAAGGAGTGGACGCACGCGTCCTACAGCCCGAAGACCGAGCTCTTCTACGTCCCGGTCCAGGACACGGGGGCCACGGCCACCCGGCGCCGCCGGGAGTTCAAGGAGAGCATCCCCTATTGGGGCGCCGGGGTTCAGGTGGACGCCGAGGACATGGCCGGATCGATCAGCGCGTTCGACGGCAACGGCGAGGAGAAGTGGCGCTGGCGCAACGAACTCCCGATGTGCGCCTCGACGCTGGCCACCGGTGGCGACCTGGTGTTCGCCGGCGAGGCCACAGGCGAGTTCAACGCGCTCGACGCGCGCTCCGGGGAGCTGCTCTGGCAGTTCCAGTGCGGAAGCGGCCACCACAGCAACCCGACCACATACACGGTCGACGGGCGGCAGTACATCGCCGTGCCGGTCGGCTGGGGCGGGTGGGCCGAGGGGTTCCTCCCCGGCATGCTGGGTGCGGGGCACGGAAGCGCCCTGTTCGTCTTCGCTCTCCCGGAACCCGCGTGACGCTCGAGAAGAACCCGCCGAGAACCGGGCAGAGGAGGTGAGTCCATGGAGTCTCGACTCGATGTGTGGGAGACGCCCGAGTTCGACGAGATCGGAGTCGCGCCCGAGGTGACCATGTACATCGCTCAGCTGGACGACTAGAGGACGTGGGTGGCGCCGGGCTTCGGCCCGGCGCCCTCCGCCCGCTCGGACGACCACGGACGGAGTGCCGGGATGTGGCTGCGGGTGCTGGGCTCGGCTGCGGGAGGCGGCTCCCCGCAGTGGAACTGCGGCTGCCCGGTCTGCACCGCCGTCCGGTCCGGGACCGGGCCCGCGCGCACCCAGTCCTCGGTCGCGGTGAGCGCCGAGGGCCGGTCCTGGTTCCTGATCAACGCCTCCCCCGACGTCCGCACCCAGATCGAGGCGTTCCCAGGGCTGCGGCCACACGGTGATCGCGCGTCGCCGCTGGAAGCGGTGCTGCTCACCGATGCCGAACTGGACCACACCCTCGGCTTGCTGCTGCTGCGCGAGGCCCGCGGTCTGCGGCTGCACGCCACGCCGGCGGTGTACAAGACGTTGCGCGACGGCTCGGGGGTGCTCCGCACGCTCGAGCTCTACTGCCCGGTCGAATGGCGGGCGGTGGTCCCCGGGGCCGACGTGCCGCTGGCCGACGGGCTGTCGTGCCGCGCGTTCGACGTGCCCACCACCAAGCGGCACCGGTTCGGACCCGGGGCGGACCACGGTCGCGTGGTGGGCTACCGGCTGACCGACGACCGCAGCGGAGGACGTCTGGTCTACCTGCCGGGGATGCAGGCGCTGACGCCGCAGCTGTGTGCGGAGATCGCGGGCTGCGAATGCCTGCTGATCGACGGCACCTGCTGGCGTGACGACGAACTGGTGCGGCTCGGCCTGGCCGGCAAGACGTCGCGCGAGATGGGCCACCTGCCCGTCGACGGCCCGGACGGCACGCTGGCCCGGCTCCCGTCGCTGAACGTCGGGCGGGTGATCTTCGTGCACATGAACAACACCAACCCCATCCTGCTGGAAGACACGGTCGAGCGGCATCTCGTGGAGGCCGCCGGCATGGAGGTGGCCGTGGACGGACTCGAGGTCGAGGTGTAAAGCATGACAACGACAACCGGGACCACCGCCGCGACGACCGACGAGTTCGTCGAGACGTTGCGGGCCCATTCGCGCCGGTACCACGACCAGCATCCGTTCCACGTCCGCATGAACGCCGGCCGGCTGAGCCGCGGACAGATCCAGGGCTGGGTGGCCAACCGGTTCTACTACCAGGAGAACATCCCCCGCAAAGACGCGGCGATCCTCTCCGGCTGTCCCGACCTGGAAGTCCGCCGCCGCTGGATCCGCCGGATCATCGACCACGACGGCCGCCATCCCGGGGAGGGCGGCATCGAGGCGTGGCTGCGCCTCGCCGAGGCCGCCGGGCTCACCCGCGAGGAAGTCCTGGACCACCGGCACCTGGTCCCGGGGGTGCGGTTCGCGGTCGACGCCTACGTGAACTTCACCCGGACCCGCCCGTGGGTGGAGGCGGTCGCGTCGTCGCTCACCGAGCTGTTCGCCCCCGACCTGATGGCGGAGCGGCTGGCCGCGTTCGAGCGGTGGTACCCGTGGATCGACCCCGAGGGCCTCGCCTACTTCCGCGCCCGCCTCGAGCAGGCGCCGCGCGACTGCGAGCACGCCCTCGAAGTGGTCACCGCGCACTGCCGGTCCGCCGAGTCCCAGGCCCGCGCCGTCGACGCGCTGTCGTTCAAGTGCGATGTCCTGTGGAGCCTGATGGACGCGATCGATCGAACCTATCCGGAGTGAGCCCCATGGACTCGACAACCCGCAGCGAAGTGTCTACATCGGACCGACCGCGACTGGCGCGCCACGTCCGGTTGGCGTTCAACACAGCCCGGCAGCAGCACGTCCTGCAGCTCCCCGAGACAGTGGTGGTGCTGAACCGCAGCGGCGCGGCCATTCTCGAGCTGTGCGACGGGCAGCGCACCGTGGCCGAGATCGTGGCCGAGCTGGGTGAGCGGTACGAGCGCGTCCCCGACGACGAGGTCCGGCGGTTCCTGACCCGGCTCGTCGCCCGGCGCTGTGTGGAGCCGGCCGATGGATAACCCCTTCGGACTGCTGGCCGAGCTCACCTACCGCTGCCCGCTGGCCTGCTCGTACTGCTCCAACCCGCTGAACCTGGCCGACTACACCGACGAGCTGACCACCGACGAGTGGCGGCGGGTGCTGCTCGAAGCACGGGACCTCGGGATTCTGCAGTGCCACCTGTCCGGCGGGGAACCGCTGCTGCGGCGCGACCTGGTGGAGATCGTGGCGGAAGCCCACGAGCTCGGCCTCTACACCAACCTCGTGACCAGCGCCCTCGGCCTCTCGCGGCCGAGAGCGGAGCAGCTGCGGGCAGCCGGTCTGGACCACGTGCAGATCAGCGTCCAGGCCGATGAACCTCATGCGTCCGACCGCATCGCCGGGACCCCGTCCTTCGGGCGCAAGATCGAGGCCATGGGTGTGGTCAAGGAGCTGGGGTGGCCGCTGACCGTGAACGTGGTGCTGCACCGGCAGAACATCGACCGCGTCGCCGACGTGCTCGGGCTGGCCGAGCAGGTGGGCGCCGATCGGGTGGAGCTGGCCAACACCCAGTACTACGGCTGGGCGTTGCGCAACCGGGCAGCACTGCTGCCGACCCGGGACCAGCTCGACGCGGCCGAGCTCGTCGTGCGGGCCGCCCGCGAGCGGCTGCGGGATCGCATGGACGTCATCTACGTCCTGCCCGACTACTACAGCCGCTACCCGAAGCCGTGCATGGGCGGCTGGGCGTCCCGTCAGCTGACCGTGACACCGAACGGCGACGTCCTGCCGTGTCCGGCCGCCCAGTCCCTGCCGTTGCCGCGGGCGAACGTGCGGGAGGACCCGTTGCAGCGGATCTGGTCCGAGGCCCCGGTGATGACCGCGTTCCGGGGTACGGACTGGATGCCGGATCCCTGCCGCAGCTGCGATCGGCGGGAGCTCGACTTCGGCGGGTGCCGCTGCCAGGCGTTCCAGCTCACCGGCGACGCGGCACGCACCGACCCGGTCTGCCACCTCTCGCCCGACCACCACCTCGTGGCCAGGGTGGTCGAGACCGCGAACGCCGATTCGCGGACCGATCTTCCGTTGATCCCCCGTCCGCACCGCGCCGGACATTCCAGCGTGTGACGCTCAATCCGATTCGATCGGTGCTCCGCCGAACACGGCGAAGCTGACGGCCCAGTAGGCGATGTAGAGCGCGAGCAGCACGAACCCGTGCCAGCGCTTGAGCCTGCGGGTGTAGAGGAAGTACGCCGCGAGCGCGGTCATGCCGACGAGGACCGGGAGGTGCCAGGAGAGCACGTTCTCGTCGACGTCGATACTGCCGCCGGCGAGCAGGACGATGCCGAGTTTCGCGGTCACGCCGAAGACCACGCTGCCGATGACGTTCCCGACACCGAGCTCGGGCGCGCCTTTGCGGGTGGGTTCGACGGTCAGGAAGATGTCCTCGAGGGTGAGCACGAGGGTGGCGATCGTCGCACCGAAGAGGGCACCCTGGATGTGGTAGTCCTCCAGGATGCCCTTGGTGCCGTAGCTGGTGATGGCGGCGCCGGCGACGAGGCCCACCAGCGCGAGCACGGCCAGCGCGATCGCGACCCAGCCGGGGATCGGGCGCTCTTTGTTGAAGGGCATCGTCACGACGAACGGGGGCTTGTCGGTGGGCACGTCGGCGGGGTCTTGCTTCGAGGTGCTTGCGGTTGCGCTTGCGCTTCCGCTGGGGCCCGCTCCGACCTCCAGCTTCTCGAGGATCTCCGCATTGCGGAAGACGGGCGTGCTCCGCTTGAGCTCCCGGGTGGCCACGTACCCGATGAAGAACACGAACAGCAGCACGAGCACCACGCCGTAGATCGGGGTGAGAGGCGCGAAGACGATGAAGGGAATCAGCACCAGCGGCGCGGCGGCGAACAACGCGAGGTACGGGCGCGGAATGTTCACCTTCGTCGGCGAAACGATCGCGGCGAGGGCGAGCACTATTCCGATCATCGAGATCGCCGTGCCGAATACGGTCCCGAGAGCGACGTCACCGAGATCTTCGACGTTCAGCGCCACTCCGAGCGCGACGTCGTCGAATTCGATTCCGGTGAAGACGATCGCGAGCAAGAACACGGAGACGCGCAGGCCGGCCGCCGCACCGACGACGTAGGTGATCAGCTTCTCCGCGCTGTAGATCAGCAACGCCGCACCAGCGACGAAGATGAGGATCGACATAGTACCGGCATTCCTTTCCGAGAGGGCCGAAAAGGTCAGTGCTCGGGTCGACCGACAGCCGGCCACTGCCCCAGGCATCCGATCGTCGCAGGTCGCCGTCGATTCGGCTACGCTGACTCACCCACGTGAAATTATGGCGAACAATTTGCCCGTTCGGCGGTGGAATTCGCCGGTTTCCCCTACGACCGCGCGCATTGCCGGCGGTGCCGCCGGGACAGGCGTTCGCGGGTGGCAGGATGCGGCCCATGCGAGTGACGCGCTACGACGCGGCCCAGGAGGTTCGGGGGCGGGTGGACACGAATACCGTGGCCCGGCTGGACGAGATCGGCGGGTTCGCCGAGGTGCTCGACGCGCTCGGGCAGCTGCGTGGCGAAGATCCGACCGCGCGGATGCTGTGCACGCTCGACGACGTCGACCAGTGCTTGTACACGAGCGTGCACGCGACGGAAGACGATCGGCTCTGGTTCGACGACGGCACCGACAACGGCACCGACGACGAGGACCCTGCCGTGCGGCGGAAGGTGGACGACGCGCGGGCGGCGCACGTCGCCGCGGCCCTCGAAGATCCCGGGTCCAGGGTGGAGTGGGAGGAACTGCCGGGGCAGCGCATGGGCGGCGAGGTCGACGTCGCGGCGCTCGTCGCGGTGAACCGGAAGCCGGACGGGTTCCTGGACGACGTCGTGCTCGTGCAGCGGGTGCCGGTGGGCCGCGACGACCTGGTCATCGCGGGGATCCCGAACGGCTACTTCACCAGCGACTGGAGCGTGTTCCAGAACCACGCGATCGTCCGGCGGATGGCGGCGCACAGCTATCGCCACTTCGGAATCGGGGCTTCGCTGCTCGGGTTCGATCGGGCCGCTGCCCCGTCGACCGAGGAGGCGCACGCGGTCGTCGCCGATCTGACGCACCTCTACGGCGCGCCCGGCGTGACCGCGTGGGACGAGCTGGCCGGGCTGCTGCCCGAGCGCCGCCTGCTGCTGCTCGGCTACACGGAGAACTTCCCCGATATGGTCGGCTAGCTCGTCTGAACCGCCGCACGCGCTCGGGCCCGTGGGCGAACCGTGAAGCCGCTCGGCTTGAGCGTCAGGGACTCGGCGATCTTCAGCTCGTACGCCGGGTCAGCCTCGAAGTCGTAGCGCTGCAACACCATTCCCAACGCGAGCACCGCCTCGTGCAGCGCGAACTGCCGGCCGATGCACGCGCGTTCCCCCGTGCCGAAAGGTTTGTAGGCCTGCGCCGGGCGTTTCTTCACCGCGGCCGGCTCGAAGCGGTCCGGGTCGAACTTCTCCGGGTCCGGCCCCCACACCGCCGGGTCGCGGTGGACCAGCGGCAGGGGCACGATCACCCAGTCGCCCTTGCACATCCGGTACTTCCCGCCGAGCAGCACGTCTTCGCGGGCCTCGCGCGAGTAGCCGGGAGCGGTCGGCCACAGCCGCATGGCCTCGTCGAGCACGCGGCGCACGTAACGCAGCTTCGCGACATCGCTGAACTCCGGCTCTCGATCGCCCCACACCGCGTCGACCTCGGCGCGCGCCTTCGCCAGCACGTCGGGGTTGCGCGTGAGGTAGTACAGCGCGAACGACAGCGCGCCGGAGGTCGTCTCGTGGCCCGCGACGACGAACGTGATGGCCTGGTTGCGGATGTTCACGGGGTCGAGGCGCTCGCCCGTCATCGGGTGGCCTTCGGTGAGCATGAGGCCGAGCAGGTCGCGGCTCTCGCCACCTTCGCGGCGCCGGGCCTCGATGACCTCGTCGACGAGGTTGTTCATGGTCGCGATGTCGGCCTGGTTCTGAGCGGGCGACCCGGCGAACGCGCGCCGCACGAACGGGAGCTTCACGTTCTGCAGCTGCGCGAACCGCAGCGCGCGGATCATCGCCGTGACGAAGGGGTGCGGCTCGGCGCGCTCGAACGAGCCGAACCGGTAACCGAAGCCGGCGCGCCCGATCGTCTCCAAGGTCAGACGGGTCATGTCGGCGGCGACGTCGACCGGGCCGCTCGCGCGGTCCCACGCGTGCGTGAGGTCGTGCGCGACCTCCAGCATCACCGGGTGGTAGCGGCGCATCGCCTCGGCGGAGAACGCCGGCTGCAGGATGTCGTGGGCCAGCCGCCAGTTCGGTTCGTGCGTGTGGGCGGTGAACAGCCCGTCGCCCGCCAGCGCGCGCAGGTTCTCGATGCCGAGGCCGACGTGCTTGCCGAACTTCGTCTCGTCGTTGAGCTGTGTGACCACGTCGACGCCACCGGCGAAGACGATCTCGAAGCCGAAGATCTTGCGCGTGAATATGGGCCCGACCTGCTGCCCGACGCGCAGGGTGTCCTGCAACGGCGTGCGCGGGTTCGACCCGAGCAGGTCGCCGATCACCGGCAGCCGGCCCGGCCGGTGCGGAATCCCGGTGGTGTCCACGTTCGCTCCCCTATTGAACCCAGATCCAATAACGTCACGATCCCCCGCTACTGAACCCGTGTCAAGTAAACTCGCGTGATGCGGACACGGCTGAGCACGCAGCAGCGGCGCGAGCAGCTCCTGGGCATCGGCGCCGGGCTGTTCGCGAACCGGCCGTACGACGACGTGTGGATCGAGGAGGTCGCCGAGATCGCGCAGGTCTCGCGCGGCCTGCTCTACCACTACTTCCCCACGAAAAAAGACTTCTTCGCCGAGATCGTCCGCCGGCAGCGCGACCAGCTCCTGGCGATGAGCGAGCCCGACCCGGCGCTGCCGGTCAGCGAGCAGCTGAGCGCCGGACTGGACGTCTACCTCGAGTTCGCCCGCACGCACCCCGACGGCTACCGCATCGTGCACCGCTCCGCCGGCGACGCCGACCGCGAGATCCGGGAGATCCGCGAAGCCGGGATGGCCGCGAACACCGAACGCATCCTGGCCGCGCTCGCCCTACTGAGGCCGATCACCGAGACCACGCGACTGGCCGTGCGCGGCTGGCTGGCCTTCGTCTCCACGCTGATCCTCGACTGGCTCGACCAGCCGAAGGTCACCCACGAGGAGCTGCGCAACATCTGCGTCCGGACACTCTTCGCAGCGGTCGACGTCACCGTGTGACGCTCCCGGTCAGTCCACAGTGGTCGTGATCTCGTTCACCGGGGAGACCAGGCGTTCGCCCCGCACCACGCGCGCGACGTCGGCCGGCGCTTTCGCTTTGATCTCAGCGAAGGACTCCTCGGCAGAAACCCGCTGAACGGGTCAGACCTCCTTCTGCTGACCGGTCAGGGTGATGTGGCCTTCAGCGCGGATTCGCTCGATCATGTGCGGGTAGTGCAGCTCGAAGGCCGGGCGCTCGGACCGGATCCGGGGCAGCTCGGTGAAGTTGTGCCGCGGCGGCGGGCAGGATGTGGCCCATTCGAGGGAGTTGCCGTAGCCCCACGGGTCGTCGACCGTGACGATCTCGCCGTAGCGGTAGCTCTTGAACACGTTCCACAGGAACGGCAGCATCGAGGCGCCGAGGAGGTACGCGCTGATCGTCGACACGGTGTTGAGCACGGTGAAACCGTCCGTGGACAGGTAGTCGGCGTAGCGGCGCGGCATGCCTTCGGCGCCGAGCCAGTGCTGCACCAGGAACGTGCCGTGGAACCCGAGGAACGTGGTCCAGAAGTGCCACTTGCCGAGCTTCTCGTCCATCATCCGGCCCGTGATCTTCGGGAACCAGAAGTAGATGCCGGCGAAGGTCGCGAACACGATCGTGCCGTAGAGCACGTAGTGGAAGTGCGCCACCACGAAGTAGCTGTCGGACACGTGGAAGTCGATCGGCGGCGCGGCCAGCATCACGCCGGTGAGGCCGCCGAAGAGGAACGTCACGATGAAGCCCATCGAGAAGATCATCGGCGTCTCGAAGGACAGCTGGCCCTTCCACATCGTGCCGATCCAGTTGAAGAACTTCACTCCCGTGGGCACGGCGATGAGGAACGTCATGAACGAGAAGAACGGCAGCAGCACCGCCCCCGTCGCGTACATGTGGTGCGCCCACACCGCGGCCGAGAGCGCCGAGATGGCGATGGTCGCGAAGACCAGGCCGCGGTAGCCGAAGATCGGTTTCCGGCTGAACACCGGGAAGATCTCCGACACGATCCCGAAAAACGGCAGCGCGACGATGTACACCTCGGGATGGCCGAAGAACCAGAACAGGTGCTGCCACAGGATCACCCCGCCGTTGGCCGGGTCGAACACGTGCGCGCCCAGGTGCCGGTCCGCCAGCAGCCCGAGCAACGCTGAGGTGAGGATCGGGAACGCGACCAGGATCAGGATGCTCGTGATGAGGATGTTCCAGGTGAAGATCGGCATCCGGAACATCGTCATGCCCGGGGCGCGCAGGCAGACCACGGTGGTGACCATGTTGACGGCGCCGAGGATGGTGCCAAGGCCACCCACCACCAGCCCGGAGATCCACAGGTCGGCGCCGACGCCCGGCGAGTGGATCGCGTCCGACAGCGGCGTGTAGGCGAACCAGCCGAAGTCGGCCGCCCCACCGGGCGTCAGGAATCCGGAAAGAACGATCAGGCTCCCGAAGAGGAAAAGCCAGTAGGAGAAGGCGTTCAGCCGCGGGAACGCGACGTCGGGAGAACCGATCTGAAGCGGCAGCACGAAGTTGGCGAACCCGAACACGACCGGCGTGGCGTAGAGCAGCAGCATCACCGTGCCGTGCATGGTGAACAGCTGGTTGTACTGCTCCTGCGACAGGAACTGCAGCCCCGGGCGGGCCAGCTCGGTGCGCATCAGCATCGCCATCGCGCCGCCGATGAGGAAGAACCCCATCGAGGTGACGAGGTACATAACGCCGAGCTGCTTGTGGTCCGTCGTACGCAGCAACCGGAGGACCAGTGAACCCCGGGGCGCGTCGCGGCGCGGGTGCGCGCGGACCGCCACGGGAACGGGGGCGACCCGCGCGGGCGAATCAGTGCTCATGACAGGCTCCTGACCAGATCGTGGACCGACACGCGCTGTCCCGTGAAGAACGGCGTGTCGAGGCGGACGTGCATGCGGGCCTCGGTCGCGCGGAACTCGCGCATCAGATCGACGATCCGGTCCAGGCGATCCGCTTCCAGCGCGAGAATCCACTCGTAGTCGCCGAGGCCGAAGGCGGCGAGGGTGTTCGACAGGACGTCGGGGTAGTCGTGGGCCGCGGCCCCGTGGTCGGCGAGCATCCGGCGCCGTTCCGCCGCGGGCAGCAGGTACCACTCGTACGAGCGCACGAACGGGTACACGCAAGCGAACCGCGCCGGCGCCTTCGCCTCCAGGTAGGCCGGCAGGTGGCCGGGGTTGAACTCGGCGTCGCGGTGGGTCCCGGCCGAGCTCCAGACCGGCCGGGACGCGGCGCCCCACGTGGTCCTGCGCAGCGCGAGGTAGGCCTCCTGCAGAGCCTCGGGGGAAGCCGCGTGCCACCAGATCATCCAGTCGGCGTCCGCGCGCATCCCGGACAGCCGGTAGACGCCGCGGACCGTGGCATCGCCGGCCAGCGCCTGCTCCACCTCCTGCGAGACGGCCGCCTGGTCACACCCCGACGCCGCCGGGCCGGCCGCGAAGACCGACCACATCGCATAGGCGTGCTGGGGTTCGCGGGCGTTCATCGCGGCAGGACGGTGAACGCGACCGTCAGCACGAAGACCAGCGCGCACACCACCACCAGCGCCAAGGCGAACGACCGCGGCCCGGCGCCGGGCGGCCCGGCCACCTCGGGGCTCGGCTCCGGCATGAACTCGTCCATCACCACTCCTTTACGCACGCCTGACCGCCCGGATGGATAGTACGCTGATAATTAGCACACTAATCAACGGGGCGAGACATACCTCACGACCCCCTTTTCGCCACCGAGGGTGAGCGGGCGACGCCGGTACGCCTTCATGCGTGGCAGGTGATGCGCCGGCGCCGAGCGGCTGGTGCTGTTCGCGGCATCGGCAGCGAGCGAAGGAGTCAGCCATGTCCGACGTCGAGGTCAAGCGCGAGGAGAAGCTGTCGCGCGAGGACGCCGCCCAGCGGCTCGCCGCGCTCGCTGCCGCGCTGGCGGAAGGCGGCAAGGTGGAGCTCGCGCTCGGCGCCAGCACCGTGAAGGTCCACGTGCCCGACGAGGTGGAGATCGAGGTCGAGATCGAAATCGACGGCAGCGAGGTGGAGCTGGAAGTGGAGCTGAAGTGGGCGACCGGGAAACCCGCCCGCGCAGTGGCCACCAGGCGGACCGGCCGGCGATCCGCCGCGGCCGCGAAATGACTCCGGCGGCCGGCCGACACCGGTGACGGTGGCGGGCAGCCGTACCGGGTCGATACCGGCCAGCCGGTACGGACGCTACCGGCTGGCTGGTATCGACGTATTCCCGGCAGCACCGGGCCCGCAACGGCCGCTGGCGGCAATGTGCGAGGGCGGCGCCGCTGCGAGTCTTGGTTTCATGAAATCGAACGAGCGGTCCGGGCGCTCCGAGCCTGAGGACCTCACCACGGTGACCGGGCATACCGGCACGTCGTACCTTTGCCCGGATCTGCCCGCGGTCGACCAGCACATCACCTTGCTGTACCAGGAAATCGAGCGCACTCCCCCATCCAGCCGCCCCGAGGTCGAGCGGACCGTCTGGGCCGACATCGACCTCCTGCTCGACCGCCGGAAGTGGCTCGAGGTGACCACCCTTACCGCGGCGCGATGACCTGACGGTCACCGTTGCCCTTCACCTGACCGGCGGGCCCGCCTCCGCCGTCTCGCCGGATCAGCCCGCCAGGCGCGGGAAGAGCACCTCCGCGTTGCCGCGGTCGATCGCGGCGGCCTCGCCTTCGGCAAAACGCGGGTACTGCTCCAGGTACCGGTTGTAGTAAATGCCGGCCCGTTCAGGAGCGAACGGCCAGTCGCTGCCATAAAGGACGTGCCCCGGTTCGGCGAACTCCGGCAACGCCGGCAGCGCGCTGGGACTGGCCGAGAGGGCCGTGTCGAAGTAGAAGCGCTTGAGTTCACGGATCACGTCGTCGGCGTCGCGTGTGGTGTCCACGACGGTCGACGTCAGCCCGGAGAACCGGTAAGCGGCGTACGGCAGGAACCCGCCGCCGTGCGAAAGGATCACGCGAACGTTCGGGAATCGGCCGAGCATGCCCGTGAGCACCAGGTTGAGCGCGGCTCGCGTGGTGTCGAAGACATAGTCCGCCAACGGCGCCGGCGTGCCGGCCAGCAGCGGCATCGGCGGCTGCGCCGGGTGGACGAACACGACGGCTCGCCGCCGGTCCAATTCCGCCCACAGCGGCGCGAAATCGGGGTCGCCGAGGTAGCGACCATCCACATTCGACATCAGGACGACGCCGTCGGCGCGCAGGGTGTCCAAGGCGTGCACGGCGTCCGCAACGGCCCCGTCGACGTCGGGCAACGGGATACTGGCGAAATGCCCGAAGCGGTCCGGGCGCTCCTTGACGAGCTCGGCGCAGTACTCGTTCACCGCGCGCGCCAGGGTGCGTGCCTCGGCGTCGTCACCGAAGTGCGTGCCGGGCGCCGTGACGGACAGGACGCCCGTGGCGATGCCCTGGCGATCCATCATCGCGACGGCGTCACCGGCGCTCCAGCCGGGGATCGCCCAGCCACCGGAGTCGAGACCGCGCCCGGCGAGCGCCTCGGCCCAGAGCGGCGGGACGACGTGCTGATGGACGTCGATGCGGCCGGTCATGGCTTCACCTTTGTTAGCTTGCTAAGTATATTTGTTTAGTAAGCTAACAACCATGACGCCGAAGGACAAGCGCGTGATCGACGACGTGGAGGCCCTGGCCCAGGCCGCCGACCGGCTGTTCTACGCCATGCGCCGCTCCCGCACGACCATCGGCAACCGCGCCGCCGGCGGCCTGTCGCTGGCCCAGCTCGCCCTGCTCGATCCCCTGGCCGAGGACGCCAACGCCGCCGGGCTGCCCGTCAGCCGGCTCGCCGCGGGCGCCGAAGTCAGCGTCCCGACCGCGACCCGCATGCTCCAGCAGCTCGAGGCCAAGGGCCTGATCACCCGGCACCGCTCCCCGGACGACGAGCGGAAGGTCCTCATCTGCCTCACCGCCGACGGCTCGCGCCGCCTTCTGGCCCTGCGCACCGAGCTGCGCGCCCGGCAGTTCGAGGCGCTGTCGCGGTATTCGGCGCGCGAGCGGCGCGAACTGACCGCGCAGCTACACGGGCTGGCCGACGTCATCGGCGGGAGGATGACCGATCCGTCGCGCTGAGCCGGTTGGGTGAAGACCACGAGGTGGGTTGGATGGGGCGCATGTCTGCCACTCCCGAGGTCACCAACGACTACGACAGTTTCGCCGAGGCCTACACGGCCGAGAACGAGACCAGCCTCATCAACGCCTACTACGCGCGGCCCGCGATCCTGGACCTGGCCGGGGACGTGGCCGGCCGGCGGATACTCGACGCGGGCTGCGGGTCGGGCCCCGTGCTGGCCGCGCTGCGCGATCGCGGCGCCGACGTGACCGGCTTCGACGCCAGCGTCAAGATGATCGAGCTCGCCCGGCACCGGCTCGGCGCCGACGCGGACCTGCGGGTCGCCGACCTGAGCAAGCCGCTGCCGTATCCCGACGCGGAGTTCGACGACGTCATCGTGTCGCTGGTGCTGCACTACCTGGAGGACTGGTCCGCTCCCCTGGCCGAGCTGCGGCGCGTGCTGAAGCGCGGCGGCCGCCTGATCCTGGCGGTCAACCACCCGATCATCTTCAAACTGCTCAACCTCGAGTCGAACTACTTCGCGACCACCCGGTGGTCGGAGGAGTACGACTTCGCCGGCCAGAAGGCCACGCTCACGTACTGGCACCGGCCCCTGCATGCGATGACCGACGCCTTCACCGCGGCCGGCTTCCGGACGACCGTGATCAGCGAGCCGTACCCGGCGCCGGGCGCGCGCGAGCGGTTCCCCGAGGAGTTCGGGGACAAGCACGCGTTCCTGTGCTTCCTGTTCTTCGTCCTCGAGGCCGCCTGACTCACGACCCGGGTGCCTTGTACTCGGCGAGGACCTCGTCCAGCGAACCGTGCGCGCGGACGCGGCCCTCGTCCAGCCAGAGGGCCGTGGTGCACAGCTCGCGCAGCAGGTCGTCGGCGTGGGAGGCGAACACCAGCGCGCCGGAGCGGCGGGCGAGGTCGACCAAGCGGCCGCGAGCTTTGGCCAGGAAGGCCGCGTCGATCGCACCGAGGCCCTCGTCGAGGATGAGGATCTCGGGGTCGATGGTGGTCACCACGCCGAGCGCGAGCCGGACGCGCATGCCGGCGGAGTAGGTGCGCAGCGGCAGGTGGAGGTAGTCGCCGAGCTCGGTGAACTCCGCGATGTCGTCGAGCCGGCGCTCCATCTGCCTGCGGCTCATGCCGAGGAACAGCCCGCGGATCAGGATGTTCTCGCGGCCGGAGACCTCGGGATCCAGGCCCACGCCGAGGTCGAACACCGGCGCGATCCGGCCGACGACGCGCGTGCTGCCGCGGGTCGGCTCGTAGATGCCCGACAGCAACCGCAGCAGCGTCGACTTGCCGGCGCCGTTGTGCCCGACCAGGCCGACACGGTCGCCGTCGCGCAGGGACAGCGTGATGTCCCGCAGCGCCTCGATGACCGGGACCTTCGCGCCGGTACCGATCTTGCCGCCGACCTTGCCGAGCACCTGCTTCTTCAGCGAGCGCGTCTTGGCGTCGAAGATCGGGAAGTCGACGGAGGCACCCGTCACCTCGATGCTCACCATTCCGCCGCTCCTTCTCGTCTCGAATGCGAATGAAAGTTACCATTCACATTCTGGCGCCGACCGCGCGCCCTGGAGGGCGAGGTAACGTGCGGCCGGTGAGTCAGCGATCCGTCGAGCAGGGCTTCCGCCCGCCCCAGCAAGCCCGCAGCCGGGAGTCCCTGCAGAAGGTGCTGGCCGCGGCCGAGCACGTGCTCGCCGAAGGGGGCATCGAGGAGTTCACCGTCGGCGCGGTTGCCGACCGGGCGGGGCTGTCGGTGGGGGCGATCTACCGCCGGTTCTCGGGCAAGGACCAGCTGCTGTACGCGGTGAAGGACGAGCTGCTCGGCCGGCTGGAGACCACCGTCGACGACGCGCTCCGCTCGCCGGCGCCCGGGCTTCGCGGGACCGTCACCGCGTTCACCGAGGCCCTGGCGCAGACGTTCACCCGCCACGGCCGCGTCTTCCCCGAGCTGCTCGACGCCCAGCGCACCGAGAGCCGCGACCGCGGCCTCCAGGCGCTGGCCGCGATCCAGCGGACGTTCGTCGACGCCGCCGAACCCTGCCTCGCCGAGATCCGCCACCCGAACCGCGCGCTCGCCCTCCGGATGGCCGCGCGGACGATCATCGGCTCGTGTGTCCACCGCGCCGCCTCCGGCCGCTTCTGGCCGGACGACTTGACTTGGGGCACGTGGGCGACCGAAACGGCCGAGATGGCGCTGGCTTACCTGACGTCGCCGGGAAATCCGGAGCCCGGCCGCGGTGAGTGAGTCCATTCAGGACATCACCGTCTTGGGCCGGCGACTGCAGCCGAGCCCGGTTTTCGACACGTATTGGCGGTTTGCCGCCGCCCGCCAGGAGGTCTACTTCGCGCGGTTGCGGAACAGCGAGCCCGCGGCGAGTGATCCGATCCTCGCCGCCCACCGGTTCACGAACTGCTACCGCGCGGCGGACCGGGTGAGCCAGTTCGCCATCCACGACGTGGGCTATCAGGGCCCGCAAGAAGCGCGCGACGTGGTCTTCCGGATGGTGCTGTTCAAGTTCTTCAACAAGATCGGCACCTGGCGGCTCCTGGAGGCCGAGCTCGGACCCGTCACGTGGGCGTCGTGGCGGCCGGCGGCGGCGCGCGCGGTCCTCGACGCGGCCTGGCACGCCGGGCGCACGCTCTACTCCCCCGCCTACGTCATCCCGCCGTCCCGGCTGGGCGGGACCCGCAAGCACCACGACCACCTGCTGCTCGCCGAGACCATGATCCGCGACGGCCTGGCCGAGAAACTCCAGGACGCCCACGGCCTGGCGCAAGTGTTCGCGCTGCTGCGCGCCTATCCGGGCCTGGGGAATTTCCTGGCCTTCCAGTTCGCCATCGACCTCAATTACACGTCCGTGCTGGACTTCTCCGAAAACGACTTCGTCGTCGCCGGCCCGGGCGCGCGCGACGGCATCAGGAAATGCTTCGGCCCCGGCGCCCGCGGTATCGAAGACGCAGTGATCGGGTACATGACCGACACGCAGGAAGCCCACTTCACCCGGCTCGGGCTACGCTTCGCCTCCCTGGGAGGACGCCGCCTGCACCTGATCGACTGCCAGAACCTGTTCTGCGAAGTCGACAAATATGCCCGCGTCGCGCACCCGGACATCGCCGGCATCTCCGGGCGGACCCGGATCAAGCAGCAGTACCACCGAAGCGGTGAACCGATGCCGGCGCCGTGGTTTCCCCCGAAGTGGGGCATCACCGAGGCCGTGCGGGCGCAAGCTTCCGCTATGGTCGTGCCGCGGTAAGTTACCGCCATGACCGCCTGGCCGCCCGCCCCGATCCGGACCGAGCGGCTGGTGCTGCGCCAGTCCGAGGCCCGGGACCGCGCGACGATCATCGAGTTGTTCGCCTCGCCCGAGGTCTCGACCTTCCTCGGTGGCCCAGGATCGCGGGACGAGCTGGAACGCACCGCGCCCGAGGTGCCCGGGCGGCGCTTCGGTTTCTTCGTCGTCGAGCTCGACGCGGCGATGATCGGCATGATCACGCTCGACCGGCGCGACGCGACGCGTCCGGGCCGGCTCCGACCAGGCGCCGAGGCAACCGAGATCGGCTACCTGTTCCTGCCGCGGGCCTGGGGATTCGGGTACGCCGCCGAGGCGGGTGCGGCGGTGCTCGGCTGGTTCGCCGGCGCGATGCCCGGCGAACCGGTGGCGCTCTGCACCCAGACCGCCAACGAGCGCTCGATGCGGCTCGCGGCGAAGCTGGGGTTCACCGAGATGGAGAAGTTCGAGGAGTTCGGCGCCGAACAGTGGTTCGGGGTGTGGCATTCGGCCGCCGAGTCCGATTGAGCCCGCTGGTCGCGCCGGCCGATCAAGTGACCGTTCTTACCCTGAAAGCCGCCGACTCGGATCCGCGCGGCGGCGTAACGTGATCATGGCCGGACGCCTCGTACGGCCACTGTGGACAGACCGCATCGACTGCTGACAAGGGGAGCTCTCAGCCATGAAGCGCACAGACCTGGACCATCGCGAGAATCCGGACACCACGGGATCCCCGGCGCGGCTGACCCGCCGGTCCTTCGCGGGCATCGCCGCGCTGAGCGCCACCGGGCTCGCGCTCGCCGCACCGGGTTCGGCGAGCGCCGCCACGCGGCCCGCGCCGCGGCGGTCCGTCGTGCTCGTCCACGGCGCCTACGCCGACGGGTCGTGCTGGGCCGACGTGATCCCGCGCCTGCAAGCCGCCGGCATCACGGTCACGTCGGTGCAGAACCCGTTGACCTCGCTGGCCGACGACGTTGCCGCGACGCGGCGCGAGCTCGACCTGCAGAGCGGGCGGACCGTCCTGGTGGGCCACTCCTACGGCGGTTCGGTGATCAGCCAGGCCGGTGACCACCCCGCCGTCGACTCGCTCGTCTACCTGTCCGCACGGGCACCGATGGCCGGCGAGGACTACCCCGCGCTCACCGCACGGTTCCCGGCCGCGCCGGCCGGCGCGGGTCTCGTGTACCAGAACGGTTTCGGCCACCTCACCGAAGACGCGTTCCTCAACGACTTCGCCAACGGCGTCCCCACCACCAGGGCGCGAGTCCTCTACGCCGCCCAGGGCCGCGTCGCGCAGGATCTCTTCTCGACCAAAACCACCGCCGCCGCCTGGGAAACCAAGCCGAGCAGCTACGTGATCACCACCGCCGACCGCACGACCTCGCCCGAGCTCCAGCGTTTCGTCGCCGCCCGGATGAAGGCGCGCACGACGGTGATCAACTCGGGACACCTGTCTTTCATCACGCATCCCGAAACCGTCACCCGCGTCATCCTCGAGGCCGTGCACCGGGGCTGAACCTACGAGCGCTCGGCCGCGGCGCTCAGCGAGTCTGCGGCGGTCACGAGGGACGCGCCGAGGAGCACCCCGTCCTTCAGAAGGGCCTCGCCGAGCACGGACAGCTGGGTCATCGGGTGGCCCTCGCGCCACACTCCAGCCCGTACCGCATCACCGGCACCGCGGCCGCGGCGAGCACGGCCGGGGCACGCGGCTCGGTTGAGCTCACCGCACGGCCTGGACCGCGCTCGCGATGAGCCCCAGCACGTCGTCGGGGTGGGAGACCATCGCGACGTGGTTCGACGCGACCTCGACGGTCGTGGCCTTCATCCGCGCGGCGAACAGGCGCTGGGCCTCGGGCGGGATCGCCTGGTCGCCGTCGGCCACCAGGAACCACGCCGGGTGCGACTTCCACGCCGGGACGCCCATCACCTCGTCGAGGGCCGACAAGGCCAGCGGCTGCTGCACGGCGAACATGACCCGCGCCTTGACCGGGTCGACGTCGGCGGCGAAGTGGTTCACGAAGTCGTCCTCGGGCAGCCACGCGAAGCCCTGCTTGTCGACGTCGAGGTGCGCCAGCGCCGGGGTCACCGGCCCCTGCGCCAGCAGCTTGCCGATCGTCTCGCCCTCGTCCAGGCCGAACGCCGCGACGTAGACCAGCCCGACGACGTTCGGCGCGTCCGTCCCCAGTGCGGTGACGATCTGACCGCCGTACGAGTGCCCGGCGACGATCGTCGGGCCGTCCTGGCGGGCCAGCACCTGGCGCAGCCGCGCGACGTCGCCGGCCAGCGAGGTCTCCGGGAACTGCGGTGCGGTGACCCGGTAGCCGTCGGCCTGCAAGCGCTCGATCACCGCGCTCCAGCAGGAACCGTCGGCCCACGCGCCGTGGACGAGGACGATGTTCGGTCGCTGAGCCATGTTGGTTCCTCCCCGGGCAGCTGTTTCAGACCTCTTGGAGACTGGCGTGGCGGGCGCCGTCGCCTCATCACCCTTGGCGAGTGAACCCTCGCGCGGGCCGAGCCACGCGGCCAGCACGTGGGCCACGACCACCGCGACGATCACCAGCGGCATCACGGCCAGCCCGTCGGACGAGAGCAGGAGCGTGGCGAGCAGGACGGACGTCAGCGGCAGCCGCAGCATGACGACGCACATCGCGCCGATCCCCATCGCCACCCCGGCGACGAGCGGCAGGCCCGGCAGGTGCGACAGCGCGATGCCGCCGGCGGCGCCGAGGAACATCGACGGGAAGACGGGCCCGCCGCGGAACGCCGACAGCGTCACGCCGTACGCGAGTCCCTTGCAGGCCAGCAGGAGCAGCAACGTAGGGACCGCGTACGCCGCGCTGTTCTCCAGGAGCGCCGGCAGCGCCGTCTCGCCGGAGAACAGGACGTCCGACAGGCTTCCGCCCGCGGCGGTGTAGGCGATCGCGAGCCCGGCGATCACGAGACCCGCCACGGGAGTCAGCAGCAGGACGTGGTTTTCGACGCGCGAGTGCAGCAGCAGCGACAGCCGGCGGATACCCGTGCCCAGCACCGCCGCGGCCGCGCCGATGCCGAGCGCCCAGCCGAACTGCGCGACGTCGGGGTGGGTGAACGGTGGCAGCTCGGGCAACGCCAGCGACGCCGGGCCCAGGCCGGTCAGCGAGTCGAGGCCGATGAAGAGCAACGTGCCGATCCCGGCGGCCAGCAGCCCCGGCAGCAGCACCAGCCCCATGGTCGCGCCGGCCAGCCCCGACGCCTCCATCAGCAGGAACGCGCCCAGGATCGGCGACCCGAGCAGCGCGCTGATGGCGGCGAAGCTCCCGGTCGCCGCCACCACCGCACCGACCTGCTTCGGCGCGTGCGGACGCGCGAGCCGGACCGCGCACACCCCGAGCCCGGCACCGAGCGCGATCAGCGGCGCCTCGGGCCCGAGGACGGCCCCCAGCCCGAGCGTCGCCAGCGCGGCGAGCAGCACGCCCGGCAGCTGGCTCGGCGTGGGCTGCTGGCCCGGCTTGAACCCGCCTACGGGCGAATGGCCGCCCCCACCAGGCAGATACCGCACCGCGACCGCGACCAGCAGACCACACAGAACCAACGGCGGCACGGGCCACCACAACGGCGGCCCGGCGAACCCGAGCGCGCGCGGCAGATCGGTGTAAACCCACTCTTGAAGCGCGCCGACCAGCTGGAGGAAGAAGTAGGCCGCGGCGGAGATGGGCACCCCGATGATCGCGGCGATCACCAACAGGCGCAGGTAGGCAGGTGAGCGGAGCCGCGCTGCCAGGTCCGGCTGGCCCGGCTGGTCTCGTTGGCCCGGCCGCTCCGGCTGGCGCGGCTGGTCCGGCCCGTCCGCGGCGCCGCCGGCCGGCGCAGGCGTGGCCGTGTCCGCCATGCTCCGCCCTCCTCGTCGTTCGGCCCTGCCGCGTCGGCACCCCTCAAGCCGACGTAGGAGGACGACGCCACGGTGCCCGCTGCCGGCCCGCGAAACATCGCCCGTCCCAGGTGAGCCGGATCGCGTTTCGCCGCGTCGGGCCCAGGTCGGGCCGGAGAACGATGGCCGTGAAGTCGCAGTGCGTGGCGGTGATGACCGGCCGGACGGCCGCCGAAAACTACCCGGCGTTCGCTCGCCGAGCCGTGCTGAACCGGCGCTGGTACGCCGCCGGGCTGATCGAGAGTTTCCGCGCGAACACCCGGCGCAGGGCTTCGTAGCTGGGGAAACCGGCGAGGGTCGCCGCCTGGGTCGCGGTGTGGCCTTGGTCCAGCAGGGCCCGGGCCAGGTCGAAGCGGATGTTCTCCACGTAGCGGGCCGGAGTGGTGGACAGTTCGTCGTGGAAGAGGCGCGTGAGCTGGCGGGTGCTGACGTTCAGGTGCTTCGCGAGATCGCCGAGCGAGTGCCTGGCGCCGGGGTTGGCCGTGACCAGGTCGGTGATCGTGCGCAGGGCCGGGGAGCGCGGCGGAGGGCCCTGCAGCGGGGCGGAGAACTGCGACTGCCCGCCCGAGCGCTGCAGGTACACGACCAGGGAACGGGCGACGTCGCGCGTCAGGTCAGGACCGTGGTCCTCCTCGACGAGGGCGAGGGCCAGGTCGATGCCGGCGGTGACGCCCGCGGAGGTGTAGGTGGTGCCGTCGCGGACGTAGATGGCGTCGGGCTCGACGCGGCACGTCGGGCAGCGGGCGGCGAGCTCGTGGGTGACCTTCCAGTGCGTGGTCGCGCGCTTGCCGTCGAGCAGGCCGGCGGCGGCGAGGATGAACGCGCCCGTGCAGATCGAGGCGACGCGGCGGGCGCCGGCGGCCGGCACGCGGGCGGCTTCCGCCAGGTCGCACGGCACGGGCGTGCGCGGGTAGAGGTCGGACCCGGCCACCAGATAGGTGTCCGGCGCGGGCTCGGAACACACGGAGCCCTCGACCGCGACCTTGAACCCGAGGTTCGACACCACGTCCTCGCCCGTCGGCGAGACGAGCACGATCCGGTAGTCGGCACCGAGCCGCGTGGCCTCCTTGAACACCTCCGCCGGGCCCGCGACGTCCAGCAGGGTCACCCCGTCGAAGACCAGGATCGCCACGACGCGCGCGGGGGAACCCGGCCGGGCGTTCGCAGAGGCGGAAGACGGGCGCACAGGGCATTGGTAGCACACCGTCACCACAAAAGTGCACCGGCCGAGTTTAGTTACAACCCTTCACCGTAATGTCACCACTCGCTGCATTCCCTTCGACACAGGCCCGACCGAGAACAGGTCCGGCTCTGGCTGCAGGCCCTCTGGCAACGAAGCCACAGGCAGGTGAGCCGGACCATGGTGGAGACGTACGTGCTGGTTCCGGGCGCGTGGCACGGCGCGTGGTCGTGGCGGCCGGTCGCCCAGCGGTTGCGTGCCGCGGGGACAACGTGGTCGCACCGACGCTGCCGGGCCTCGCGGACGGCGACGATCCCCGTCGTTTCACCCTCGAGGACACAGTCGACTTCCTCGTCGATTTACTCGACGGCCACGACCTGACCGACGTCACGCTGGTCGCCCACAGCTGGGGCGGTTACCCCGTTTTCGGTGCGGCCCACCGGGTTCCGCACCGGGTGCGCCGCCTGGTCTTCCACAGCGCGTTCGTGCCGGAGAACGGCGTGCTGCTCGTGGAGGACGTCCCGCCGGGGCACGCCGCGCTCTTCCGGCAGCTCGCGCAGGAGTCGGGCGACCATTCCGCGCTGTCGACGCTCGGCCTGCCGGTCAGCTACCTGTCCGGCGAATGCGACCTGGCCATGCCGCCGGGCGACTACGCTTGGTGCCCGCGGTTCCCCGCCCTGCTCGGGGTCGAGCCGATCACCGTTCCGGGCGACCACGAGGCGTTCCTGACCCGCCCCGACGCGTTCGTGGCGGCACTCCTGCACTCACACACCGTCGACGGCTGAACCGCGCGTCCCGATCTGAGTGGTTCCTGGCCGGACAAAGGCGGCACGACGGGTGCCGCGATCGGCACCATGGAGACGGAGACAATCCGTCGAGAAAAGAACGGAAGCGCAGCAGTCATGTCAGAGATCATCGCGGGTGTGGAGGTCCCCGAGACGGCGGCGGTCGTCGAGGCGTCGCGTCTCATCCAGGAAACGACCAACCCCCTCATCTACCACCACTCCCGCCGGGTTTACTTCTTCAGCCAGTTCCACGCGCAGCGGCTCGGGGTGAAACCGGATCCGGAACTGCTCTACCTGGCCGCGATGTTCCACGACACCGGGCTCATCACGCCGTTTTCCGACGTGGAGCAGCGGTTCGAGGTCGACGGCGCCGACCACGGGCGCAAGTTCCTGCTGGACCGGGGTTTCTCGCCCGCGGCCGCGGACACCGTGTGGACGGCCATCGCCCTGCACACCACGCCGGGAATTCCGGGGCGCATGGGCCCGGAAATCGCCACGACCCACCTCGGCGTGCTGACCGACGTGCTCGGTTTCGGTTTCGACGGCCTGGACCTCGCCCAGGTCGAGGAAATCCTCGCCTTCCACCCGCGCGGCGATTTCAAGAACGATTTCCTGCGCACCTTCGTCGACGCGCTGAAGCACCGCCCGGAAACCACCAACGGAACGGTGAACTCCGACATCCTGGAGCACTTCATCCCCGATTTCTCCCGCACGACCACCGTCGAGCGCATCACCGGCTCGCCATGGTCGAGCTGACCCGGCCACCGAAATGGACGACCGACACAGTCTGAGCCGGGGCGCCTCCTTCGCCCTGCTCGTCTTCGCCAACGTGCTCCTGATGGCGTCGACGAGCGCGCCCTCGCCGATCTACCCGGTGTACCTGCAGCGGTGGGGCTTTTCGGTGACGATCCTGACGGTCGTTTTCGCCGTGTACGTCGCCGGGCTGGTCGGCGCGCTGCTGACGGTCGGTTCGCTGAGCGACCACGTCGGGCGCCGGCCGGTGCTGGTCGCGGCGCTCCTGGTGGCCGCGGCCGGCACGGCGATCTTCTGGGCAGCCGGCGGGGTCGGCGCGCTCGTGACGGCCCGGATCGTGCAGGGCCTCGCCACCGGGATGGCGACGGGCGCGCTGGCCGCCGGGCTGGTCGAGCTCTCCCCCGCGGATCGCCCGCACCGCGGACCGATGATGACCGCCGTGGGGACGAGTTTCGGCCTCGCCGCCGGTGGCGGTGTGACAGGCCTGCTCGTGCAGGCCGGCCCGCACCCCGACGCGGTGGTCTTCCCGGTGCTCACCGTGGCGTTCATGGCCGTCGCCGCGCTGGTCTTCGCCATCCCCGAGACGGCCCGCCCACGGCCTGGCGTGCTGACGTCGCTGCGCCCGCGCGTCCGCGTGCCGCGCGAGACGCGCCGGGCGTTCTTCGGCGCGGTGCCCGCCATCGTCGCGGGGTGGTCACTGACCGGGTTGTTCCTCGCGCTCGCCCCGTCGCTCGTGACCGAGGTCCTGCACGTGCGGTTCGGCGCCGCGGGCGGCCTCGCCATCGCGGTGCTGTTCCTCGCCAACAGCGCGGGCGGCCTGTGGGCGGCGCGGCACACCGCCCGGATCGCGACCCTGATGGGCGCGGTCCTGCTGGTCGTGGGCGCGGCGGTGCTGGCAGGTGCCCTGGGTTTCGGCTCCGCGGCCGGCTTCCTCGGCGGGTCGGTGATCGCCGGGCTGGGCGTCGGCCTGACGTTCACCGGGACGCTGCGCGGCATCAGCGCGGCCACCACCACGAAGACGCGGTCGGAAGTGTTCTCCGCGGCCTACGTCGTCAGCTACGCGGCGCTGAGCCTCCCGTCGCTGGCGGCCGGGCTGGTGGAGCCGTACTGGGGGCTGGAGACGACGGGCTACGTGTACCTCGCGTTCGTCGGGGTGCTGTCCGTGAGCGCCGCCGTGCAGTCCTCTTCGGCCCGGCGAGTTGCTGAACTCGTTGCACCCCAACACCACTGACTGTCCTGAAAGGACCCCAAATGCAAGCCATCACCGCACAGGACCAAAGCGTTGGCGTCGGCGGCCTCAAGCTCGCCGACGTGCCCCACCCGCACGCCGCCGAGAACGACGTCATCGTGCGCGTCCACGCCGCCGGCTTCACCCCGGGCGAGCTCGAGTGGCCCGGCACCTGGACCGACCGCGCCGGCCGCGACCGCACGCCCAGCGTGCCCGGGCACGAGCTGTCCGGCGTCGTCGCCGAGCTGGGTTACGGCACCACCGGCCTGAGTGTCGGGCAGCGCGTGTTCGGCCTCACCGACTGGCTGCGCGACGGTTCCCTGGCCGAGTACACCGCCGTCGAGGCCCGCAACCTCGCGCCGCTTCCCGCGGACATCGACCACACCGTGGCCGCCGCGCTGCCGATCTCGGGGCTGACGGCGTGGCAGGCGCTGTTCGACCACGCTTCGCTGTCCGCCGGCCAGACCGTGCTGATCCACGGCGCAGCCGGCGGTGTCGGGTCCATCGCGGTGCAGCTCGCCCGCGAGGCGGGCGCCCACGTGATCGGCACCGGCCGCCCCGCCGACCGCGACTTCGTGCTCGGCCTCGGCGCGCACTCCTTTGTGGACACCGCATCCTTCGAGTCCGCCGGCCCGGCCGACGTGATCCTCGACGTCATCGGCGGCGAGGTCCTCGAGCGCTCGACGAAGCACATCCGCCCCGGCGGCACTGTCGTGACCATCGCCGCGCCCCCCGAGGTGGGCGGTTTCTAGGGGTGGTTGCAACACCTGAGTTGTTCAGGAGTTGCGCGGGTGTCCAGATCGGAACGAGACCGAGCGTCGGGAAGCAGATCTCGAAGCGTTGATCGGCGTGGCCGGGCTCTGCGTGAGGAGCGGGCGGCCTATTTTGCGCTGGTGGAAGCAGGTTTAGGCAGCAGAGAAGCGGCCCGGCGGGTCGGGATCAACTATCGGACTGCGAAACGGTGGCGGGTCACCGCGGCCTCGGCTGCGGCACCGGTGGTGCCGGCGGTGGTCTCGTCGCGGTTTCTGAGCCTGGGCGAGCGGATCCGGATCGCCGACCGGGTCCGCCAGCCCGGGATCTCGCTGCGGACGATCGCGGCCGAGCTAGGTCGCCCGGTCTCGACGATCGCGCGGGAGTTGCATCGCAACCGGCAATCGGGTGGGACCTATCAGCCTCATGCTGCGCACGAGTTGGCCGCTGGGCGTCGGGCCCGTCCGAAAGTGGGCAAGCTGGTCGCCGATCCGGTGTTGCGGGCCGTCGTTCAGGATGGGCTGGACCAGCGGTGGAGCCCGCAGCAGATCGCCCGCAGGCTGCGCCGCGATCACCCTGACCGGTCGGAGTGGCACGTGACCTGCGAAACCATTTACCAAGCCCTCTACGTTCAGGCCCGGGGCGGTCTGCGCCGGGAGGTGGCCGGCTGGCTGCGCAGCGGCCGCGTCACCCGCCGGCCCCACGTCCGTCCGGATCAGCGGCGGCCGCGGATGGCCACCGAGATGCTGATGATCAGCGACCGGCCACCGGAGGTCGCGGATCGGGCGGTGCCCGGGCACTGGGAGGGCGACCTGATCATGGGCGCGTTCAACCGGTCGGCGATCGGCACCCTGGTGGAACGCGCCACCCGCTACGTGATGCTGCTGCACCTGCCCGACGGCTACGCTCCCTCCGCCGTTCGTGATGCTCTGATCGCGAAGATCGCCACCCTGCCCGCCCAGCTACGCCGGTCGCTGACCTGGGACCAAGGCAGCGAAATGCACCTGCACGGCCAGTTCACCCAAGCCACCAGCATGCCGGTCTACTTCTGCGACCCGCACGCCCCCTGGCAACGCGGGTCCAACGAGAACACCAACGGCCTGCTCCGGCAGTACTTCCCCAAGGGCACCGATCTGGCCGTCCACACCGCCGAACATCTGAATGCGGTTGCCGCCGAACTCAACGACCGCCCCCGCATGACCCTCAACTGGGACAGCCCAACCGAACGCATGACACAGTTACTCACCACCGACCACCACCAGCAGTGTCGCAACGACCCTTAGAAACCGCCGTGCAGCCGGCCGACGGGCGCGCCGTTTTCTTCGTGGTGGAACCGGATCGCGTGCGCCTGGCGGACCTGGCCCAGCGCGTCCGCGACGGACGGCTCAAGCCGATCGTCAGCAACGTGCGCCCGCTCGCCGAGACCGCCGAAGCGTTCGCGCGGCGTCAGCGGACTCAGGGCAAGACGATCATCCAGGTGGCCGAGTGATCAACCCGCGTGTCGCCGGCGGCCTGCTGCTCACCGCGGTGGCGGTCGCCGGCTGCTCGTCCGCAGCCGAGTCCCAGCCCGCGGCTCCTACTTCGGCTCCGGTCTCTGCTTCCGGTCATCCTGCCGAGACGCTGACCCCGCTTCTCGCCCAGGCCCTGCCGAACATCCCGGGCAAGACGTTCACCTCGTCGATCGTCTCGTTCCCGCCGTCTGCCAGCGCGGCCCCCCACCGCCACGGCGACGCTTTCGTCTACGCCTACGTGCTCGAAGGCACGGTCCGCAGCCAGCTCGAAGGCCAGCCCGCCCACACCTACCACCAGGGCGAAAACTGGACCGAACAGCCGGGCGCGCACCACGTCGCCACGGACAACGTCAGCGCGACCGAACCGGCGAAACTGCTGGTCGTGTTCGTGGCGCCGACCGGAGAACAACTGAAGGTGGACGACCCGCACGGCTGAGCCGCGGGGAACCCGGTCTGACCCGACAACCTCACCGCTTCGCGATCAGCGATCAAGAAGCGGTGAGGTTGTCGAGCATCAAGGACAGGGTGAAGTCGAACCGGTCGTGACCGGACCCGGACGTCAGCTCGGCCGCGTGGCGCCGGGTGTGGGGAAACCGCTCGGCCGGCAGAGCACCGAGCCGCTCGACGAGGTCCTCCCGGCTGAGCACCCAGTCGTCGTCCTCGTTCTTCCGGCGCTGGTGGACCAGCGACCGCTCCCAGGCATACGCGGTGACGTACAGCGTGAGTGAGTCCAGCGCCCACGCCGCGGTCTGCGCGGGGACACCGCCGGCCAGCAAGAGACCCAGGATGCCCTCGCTGACACGCAGGGTTTCCAGGTGGGTGGGGACCAAGGCGAGCGCCGCACGAGAGACGCCGGGGTACTTGAGGTACTGGTCGCGCATCTGGGCGTAGACGTCGTGGATCTGCTGCCGCCACGTGGCGGGGTCCGGCTCGGGCAAGGAGATTTCCGAACAGAGCCGGCCGATGAGCAGGTCGTCGAGGTCGGTCTTCGTGGTGATGTGGGCGTAGAGCGACGACGGGCCGGTGCCCAGCACGGCGGTGACGCGGCGGATGGTCAGCGCGTCGTAGCCCTCGGTGGCAACGACCTGCAACGCGGCGTCCGTGATGCGCTCGGCGGTGATGGGCGGCTTGCGGGAAGCGGAGGGCTCGGAGCGCTGAGCACGGCGGGAGGCGGCGGGCATGTGCGCCACCCTACCTTGACACGAACTTAGTTCGTCATTTAGAACTTAGTTCGTGTCTACTGAACTTAGTTCGTTAACCGCGCCACGAACGTCGCAGCTCCCCCTCCGCCAGGCCTGGCTGGTGCTGGTCGTCGTAGTCGTCGCCGAGCTCATGGACCTCGTCGACACGAGCGTCGCCAACCTGGCCGGACCCTCGATCCGAGCGGACCTCGGCGGGGGGCCGATGACGCTGCAGTGGGTGCTCTCGGCCTACACCGCGGCGTTCGCGCTCGGCCTCATCACCTCGGGCCGCCTCGGTGACCTGCTCGGCCGCCGGCGGCTGTTCCTGCTGGGCATGGCCGGCTTTACCGTCGCGTCGCTGGCCTGCGGCCTAGCGCCCAGCGCCGGGCTCTTCATCGCCACCCGCGTGTTCCAGGGCCTGTTCGGCTCCGTGATGATCCCGCAGGGTCTCTCACTGGTGAAGATCGTCTTCCCGCCCGAGCACCTGCGCAAGGCGCTCATGCCCTTCGGCCCGATCATGGGCCTGGCCACGGTCGCCGGCCCGGTCCTGGCCGGTTGGCTGCTGCACCTGGACCTCTTCCGCAGCGAATGGCGCTCGATCTTCCTCATCAACGTCCCGTTCGGCGTTCTCGCCGGCGCGCTCGCCTGGTGCGTCCTCCCCCGTCACAGCGGCGAAGACCGCACCGCGCGCCTCGACCTGCGCGGCGTCGGCCTGCTCACCGCCGGTTCGGCGTTGCTGATCGTGCCGCTCATCCAGGGCCGCGACCTCGGCTGGCCCGTGTGGACGTACGTGATGATCGCCGCCGGGCTGGTGGCCTTCGGGCTGTTCGTCGCGTCCGAACGCCGCAGCCCGCACCCGGTCATCGCGCCGTCGTTGTTCCGCAAGCGCAGCTTCGTGGTGGGTCTGCTGATCGTCGGCGGGTTCTACGCCGCGCTCAGCGCGTTCGTCCTGGTGCTCAACCTGCTGCTGCAGTCCGGCATGAACTGGTCACCGTTGCAGACCGGCTTCGCCCTGATCCCGTGGGCAGCCGGCACGGCGGTCGCCACGCTGTTGTCCGGTGCGGTCCTCGCCGCGAAGCTCGGCCGCTTCAACCTCGACCTGGGACTGGCCGTCGCGGTCGTCGGCCTGCTCGGTCTCTGGTGGTCGATCTCCCACTGGGAGGCCGCCATCACCGTGTGGCAGCTGGCCCCGGCCCTGCTCGTGACCGGGCTCGGTTCCGGGCTGTTGTTCGTGCCGCTGTTCGATTTCATCCTCGGCGACGCCACCACCGAAGAGGTCGGCACCGGCGCCGGCGTGCTCAACGCCGCTCAGCAGTTCGCCAACGCTATCGGCGTCGCCGCGCTCGGCACCGTGTTCTTCGCCCGCGTCGGGCAGCCCTCGGCGGCAACATACATGTGCGCTGCCGAGCTGGTGTTCGGCCTCTGCGCCGGCGTTTACGTGCTGGTGCTGCTGCTGGTCCGGTTCCTGCCGAAGCATGCCCAGCGGTGAAGCTCAGTCGCCAAGGCCGTAGCGGCGGATGCGCTTGTACAGGGTGCCGCGCGACATGCCGAGCCGGTGCGCCGCCGCGGTCTTGTTGCCGCGGCAGGCGATCAGGACCTCGCGGATGATCTCGGCTTCCGCGTTCTGGAGCGGGTTTTCGTGCTCCGACAACGAACCCGCGCTGAAGATCAGGACACAGCCATCCTCGAACCGGCCGGGGGTGACGGGGCGGACGGTGGCGACGCGGCCGTCGGCGAGGGGCAGGTGCGTGGCCGAGGGGCCGGCTTCGCGCAGCATCCACCACAGCGTCGCGCGGTCGGGCAGGGTCGCGGTGGGGCCGCCGTCGCTGATCATGATCTCGCCGTCGAGCGTGATCACGGTGGTGCCGGGCAGGGAGCGGAACGTCATGTGCGCGTCTACCAGCCGGCGCTGCCGGGGCGTGGCCGCGTCTCGCAACGCCGAACGCAGGCGCTCGGCGAAGGCCACGACGGCGGCCATCACGAACCGGTTGGTGTGCTCGGCGCGGCAGCACACGTTGACCGAGCCGAGCAGCAGTCGCGTGGTCGGGTCGACGATCGGAGCGGTCGCGCAGGTGTAGGGGTGCCAGGCCTGTTTGTAGTGCTCGGCACCGACCACCATCGACGCGGAGCGCACCGCCATCGAGAGCCCGACCCCGCAGGTGCCGACGCCGTCCTCGACGTAGCGGTGCCCGGGCTCGACCTCCACCTGCTGCAGGTCACGGCGCAGCGCGGGGTCAGACTCCCAGCGCCAGGTGAGCGTGCCGCGCGGGTCGACCAACGCGACCGACGCGGCGTCGCCCACGAGCAGATCGGCCGTGCCGGGGATGACGCGGCCGCCGACCGCGACGAGCAGGGTTTCGGGGTCGAACTCGGCGGGCGCGAGGTCGAGCCGCTCGGGATCGACGCCGGACTGCCGCGACCGCACCCACGACTCCTCGATCTCCGGCCGCGCCGCCCCGCGGCGATCGGCCTCGAGGAACTGCTGCCAGACGTCCGAGGTGGGCACGGGCGGCTCCTCTCCTGGCGTCGGCGCCGGGAACCCCGAGTGTGCAGGATCGGCGAAGCGCGCTGCCAGCCCCCGATCGGGCGGGGTGTTCATCTTTTGAACGCTTCCGCCTCGAGCCCGGTGTGGCGCGGCACACCGGCGTTACCGTCGATCACCCGGCCGGCGAAGTCAAGGAGGACTCATGCGTTTCGGCGTCTTCATGGCCCCGTTCCACGCCTCACCGATCAAGAGCCCGGTCGCGGCCCTCGCTCGCGACGTCGAGACGATCAAGCTGCTCGACCGGCTGGGCTACGACGAAGCGTGGATCGGCGAGCACCACTCCTGCGGCGTCGAGCTCATCGCGAGCCCGGAGATCTTCATCGCCCACGTCGCGGCTCAGACGAAGACGATCAAGCTCGGCACCGGCGTGCTCTCGCTGCCGTACCACAACCCGTTGTGGGTGGCCGACCGCGCGATTCTGCTTGACCACCTCACGCGCGGCCGGTTCATGCTCGGCCTCGGCCCGGGCTCGCTGCCGACCGACGCGTCCATGATCGGCCTCGACCCCCTCAGCCAGCGCGGCGCGCTGGAAGAGGACACCGACGTGCTGATGCAGCTGCTCAACGGCGCCGAACCCGTGACGGCCAAAACCGACCGCTACCAGCTGCGTGACGCACTGTGCCAGCTGCGGCCCTTCACCCAGGGCGGGCTGGAGGTCGGCGTCGCCGCGATCGCGTCGCCGTCGGGGCCGCGCATCGCCGGCAAGCACGGGCTCAGCCTCCTGTCGATCGGCGCGACGCTGACCGGCGACCTCGACCTGCTGGCCCAGCACTGGGACGTCGCCGAGGAACGCGCCACGCAGTTCGGCACCACGATGAACCGCGACGGCTGGCGCCTTGTCGGACCGATGCACCTGGCCGAGACGAAGGAGCAGGCCTACGCCGAAGTCGAGCACGGCCTCGACGACTGGTGCGACTACCTGCAGCACGTCGCCGCCGTCCCCCACTTCGAACCCGGCGGCGCGACCTTCACCGAGCGCGTCGACTGGATCAACGCCAGCGGCATCGGCGTGATCGGCACGCCGCAGGACGCGATCCGCCAGATCGGCAACCTCGAGGCGCAGTCGAAGGGCGGCTTCGGCTCATACCTGATGATGGCGCACGAGTGGGCGACCCCGGCCGCCACGGCGCGGCACTACGAGCTGTTCGCCGAAGCCGTCGCCCCGCACTTCCAGCAGCGGCTCGACCGCCTCGCCGCCACCGAGGCGCAGGCGAAGAAGCTGCGGGCCGAGCTGCACAGCCGGCAGGGCCAGGCCCTGGAGGAGGCGAAGGCCCGGCACGAAGCGGAGAAGTCCGCCTGATCGGCGCGGGCGCGGCGGCACCGGTTCCGGTTCCGGCTCCGGTGCCGCTGTGGACGTTTCCGTTGGTCAGGTGGGCATCGCGCGCGAGTGGGCGGCGCGGAGCTCGGCGAGCTCTCCGGCCTCCGCCTGGGTTCCGACCATCGAGATGTCGCGGACGTCAGGGCCTGGTTCGCGGTCCAGCGACGGGATTTCGACATCTGCGCGGTCGAGGAGAACCATCGCCGTGGCGAGGAAGCCTTCCACCATCGACCGCAGGATCAGGTGGGTCGAGCGCTGGTAGCGATCGACGAGGGCATCGACGAAGGCGGTGAAGACCGGCAGGTCGATCGCCCACTCGTCGGCGTTCGCGATGTGGTCCGCCGGGCTGATCCCGGTGGGCAGGTCCACGATCGGGGCCACCGCGTCGGCGGAGCGCACAAACGCAAACCGACGCCGTTCGACGGGTTCCACACCACGGTGTCACCAACCCAGGAGTTCTGACTCATACGCTCACTCCCCCATCTGGTGCTTTGAGGCCGCGTGAGCGTACTGAGCGCATCCGGCCGTCGGCGATCGCTTTTGCCGGAAAACGAAGCGACAGCCCGCCCGCGCGTGAATACCTTCGGGCGCATGGACACCACGTCTCTCACCTGGCAGCCGCTCACCCGCGCCGACGCCCAGGCAGCGGCCGATCTGCTCAACGCCATGGAGACCGTCGACCGGATCGGCGAGCACTACACCGCGCAGGACACCCTCCAGGAGCTGGTCGACCCCTACGCGGATCTGGAGCGCGCGAGCCTGACGGCTTTCGACGGTGACGTGATGGTCGGGTACATGAAGATCCGCTACAAGCGGTTCGCCGAAGAGGTCCACCGCGTGTTCCTCGACGGCGGCGTGCACCCGGACCACCGGCGCCGGGGTATCGGCACCGCGCTCGTCGAGGCCGGGGTGGCGGCGGCGAAAACGCTGCACGCGCTGCACCACCCGGACCTGCGGCTCGCGATCGACGTCCACAAGGCCGGGCACATCGCCGGCCTGGCCGAACTCCTGGGCCCGCAAGGCTTCGCGCCCGTCCGGCACTTCCAGCACATGGAGCACCCGCTCGGCGC
This sequence comes from Amycolatopsis sp. NPDC005232, assembly GCF_040607795.1. Lineage (NCBI taxonomy): Bacteria > Bacillati > Actinomycetota > Actinomycetes > Pseudonocardiales > Pseudonocardiaceae > Amycolatopsis > Amycolatopsis sp. NPDC005232. The sequence goes on from NZ_JBEXHL010000003.1 coordinate 412,096, forward strand.
CGCGCTCCCCGAAGCGGAGATCCCCGACGGGCTGCGGATCGAGCAGTGGTCGGAGGACAACGACGAGGACTTCCGCGTGACCCGCAATAAGGCGTACGCGGACCACTGGATTCCGGCGCCGGTGCCCGCGGACAACTGGAAGAACAAGATCGCCAACCACACCTTGCGGCCCGAGGCCAGTTTCCTGCTGCGCGACGCGGCGGACGGCACCGCGGTGGGAGTGCTCGTGGGCAACCACTGGGAAGCCGACGCAGCGGTCACCGGTGTCCGCGACGTGCACTTCATGGTCATCGGGACGATCCCCGCCTACCGCAACCGCGGCGTCGCCGGCGCGCTGATCGGGCAGGCGCTGCGGGCGGCCGCCGAGCACGGCTTCGACCGGGCCAGCGTGAACGCGGACTCGGCGAGCCCCGCGGGCCCGTCCGGGATCTTCGCGAGGGCCGGCTTCACGTCGAAGCGGCCGTACGTCCGCTGGGCGCTCGAAGTCTGACGCGCGGGGCAAGCTCACCTCTCGCAGATGAGGCCGTTCACGACCCGCGCCCAGATGCTCGCCATGAGGGACGCGACGCAGAACGGAGGCAGATTCATGACGATCGGACCCATCCAGCTCGTTGTGCTGGGATTTCCGGACCCGGACTTCCACGGCGCGATCATCACCGAGCTCGAGCGCCTGAGGGAGAGCGGCACCGTCAACGTGGTCGACGCGCTGGCCGTGCACAAGGATTCAAACGGCGAGATCGAGGTCGCCCACCTGAGCAACCTCAGTGACGAAGAGGCCATCGAGCTCGGCAGCAAGGTCGGCGCGCTGATCGGGCTCGGGATCGACGGCGAGGAAGGCATGGAGGCCGGCGCTCTCGCGGGTGCCGAGAAGGCCGCCGAAGGCGTCGAGGTGTTCTCCGACGAAGACGCCTGGGACGTCCTGGAGGAGATCCCGGACGGTTCCGCCGCCGCTCTCGTGCTGCTGGAACACCGCTGGGCCATCCCCTTGCGCGACGCCATCGCGGAGGCGGGCGGGTTCCGCATCTCCGACGGCTTCATCAGCCCGCTCGACCTGGTCGCCATCGGCCTGGTCACGGCGGAGGAAGCGCAGCAACTGCACGCCTTCGAGACCGCCACACCCAGCCGCACCTGAGACAGGAGGCAGACCATGTTCGGATCCCGCAGGGTCGCCCGCCGCACCTCGCGGCGCACCGCCCGGCGCGTTTCCCGGCGCCGGCGCTGAACCACCGGGGCCGCGTCGACCGGGAATGCCCGCGCGGCAACGACATCGGCCGAGCTCGACGGCCGTCCCGGCGCTGTCCGATGTGGACACCGCCGGAGTGCCGCGATCGTCGCGTCGACGCGACCCGGCCCCTACACTCGACGGATGCCGGACAACGACCGTCCCGCGTGCGTCGAGGACGTGCACGAACTCGCGCTCGCGATGCCGCACGTCAAGATCTGGCCGGGGACCGAAGGCAAACCCGTGTACCAGGTCGGCGGCAAGTCGTTCGTCTTCTTCCGCAACCCGCGACCGGACGCCTTCGACCCCGACACGGGTGAGCGCTACCCCGACGTGATCGTCTTCTGGGTCCCGTCGGAAGCCGACAAAGAAGCACTCGTGCAGGACGAGGCCACGCCGTTCTTCACCACCCCGCACTTCCGCGGGCACCTGTCGGTGCTGGCGCGGGCGGGCCGCCTCGGCGAACTCAGCCGGGGCGAGCTGGCGGAGGTGGTGCAGGAGGCGTGGCTCTCGCGCGCCTCCGCCCGCAGGGCGGCCGCGTGGCTCGCCGAACACCCGCCTCCGGCCGGCTGACGCGCGAGGCCCGCTCTCCCGACGATCAGGAGACCCAGTCGTAACCCGGCCGAGTCTTGACCGGGTGACTGTTATCGCTAACACTATGCGCCGGAAAGAGTGACGCGGACCACCCGGACGAGGAAGGCGGTGACGTAGTGTCAGCAGGAGCGGCCGGAGATCGGCAGGCGAGCCTCACCGACGTGGCCGGCCTCGCGGGCGTCTCCCACATGACTGTCTCGCGGGTCATCAACGGCACCGGCCCGGTCCGCCCCGAGACCCGCGCCCGGGTGATGGCCGCGGTGGAGGAGCTGGGTTACCGGCCCAACTCCGCGGCCCGCGCGCTCGTCACGGGCCGCTCCGGCACGCTCGGCGTCGTCGCGCTGGAGTCCAATCTGTACGGACCCGCGAGCACCCTGTACGGCATCGAGAACGCCGCCCGGGAAGCCGGTTACGCCATCACGATCTCGAGCGTGAGCCGTCCGGGCCGGTCGTCCATCGCGGACGCGGTGGAGAGCCTGCGGCGCCAAGCCGTGGAGGGGATCGTCGTGATCGCCCCGCACGTCACGGCCGGGCAGGCGCTGGCCGGAGTGCCTTCGGCGGTCCCGGTGGTCGCCGTCGGCGGCGGCGAGGGCGCGCCGGTTCCGGTGATCTCCGTGGACCAGTACGACGGCGCCCGCCGCGCGACCGAGCACCTGCTCGCGCTCGGGCACCGCACGGTGTGGCACGTCGCCGGGCCGGAGGACTGGCTGGAGGCGCTCGAGCGCGAGCGCGGCTGGCGCGAGACGCTGGAGCGCCACGGCGCAGAGGTGCCGCCCGTCATCCGCGGCGACTGGAGCCCGGCGTCGGGCTACGCCGCCGGGCGGACGCTGGCCAAGAAGGTGTCCGCCGGAAACGGCGGGCTGGACGCGGTGTTCGCCGCCAACGACCAGATGGCGCTCGGGCTGCTGCGCGCGTTTACCGAGACCGGCATCGGCGTGCCGGCGGACGTGCACGTCGCCGGCTTCGACGACGTCCCCGAGGCCGCGTACTTCACGCCGCCGCTGACCACGGTGCGCCAGGACTTCATCGAGGTCGGCCGGCGCACGTTCGGGCTGCTGACCGAACGGATGGGCGGCGGCGACCAGCACGTGCGGTACCTGGTCGAGCCCGAGCTGATCGTCCGGGAGAGCACCGGACCACGCTGAGCGCGGTCCCCACCGAAGGAGAATCCCGTGTCCCCGCACTCCCCGAATGTTAACGCTAACATTCACGAGCCTCTCGTGATCGGCGTCGACTTCGGCACGCTCTCGGGCCGCGCCGTCGTGGTGCGGGTCTCCGACGGCGCCGAGCTGGGCACCGCCGTGTACGAGTACCCGCACGGCGTCGTCGACCGGACGCTGCCCGTGACCGGCGAGCCGTTGCCGCCGGACTGGGCGCTGCAGGTCCCCTCGGACTACGTCGGGGTGCTGCGCACCGCAGTGCCCGCCGCGCTCCGCGACGCCGGCGCTGATCCCGCCGACGTCGTGGGCCTCGGCACCGACTTCACCGCGTGCACAGTGGTTCCGACCACTGTGGACGGAACGCCGCTGTGCGAGCTGCCGGAATTCGAGCGCGAGCCGCACGCGTACGTGAAGCTGTGGCGCCACCACGCCGCCCAGCCGCAGGCCGACCGGATCACCGAGCTCGCGCGAGCCCGCGACGAGAAGTGGCTGCCCCGCTACGGCGGGCGGATCTCGTCGGAATGGGAGTTCGCCAAGGCGCTGCAGGTGTGCGAGGAGGCGCCCGCCGTCTACGCGGCGACGGCGCACTGGGTCGAGCTGGCCGACTGGATCGTCTGGCAGCTGACCGGCCACTACGTCCGCAACGCCTGCACCGCCGGGTACAAGGGCATCCTGCAGGACGGCGAGTACCCGGGCGCCGATTTCCTGCGCGAGCTGAACCCCGGGTTCGCGGACTTCGTGCCGGACAAGCTCGACCGGCCGCTCGGGCGCCTCGGCGACCGGGCCGGCTCGCTCACCGCCGAAGCGGCGGCGTGGACCGGTCTGCCGGAAGGCATCGCCGTCGCGGTCGGCAACGTCGACGCGCACGTGACCGCGCCCGCCGCGCAGGCCGTCGAACCCGGCCGGATGGTCGCGATCATGGGCACCTCGACGTGTCACGTCCTCAACGCCGAAGAGCTGCGAGAGGTCCCGGGCATGTGCGGGGTCGTCGACGGCGGGATCGTGCCCGGGCTATGGGGCTACGAAGCCGGGCAGAGCGGGGTCGGCGACATCTTCGGCTGGTTCGTCGAGCACGGCGTGCCGCCCGGCTACCACGAGGACGCGCGACGAGCGGGCGTCTCGCTCCACGAACACCTCACCGCGCTCGCGTCGGCGCAGGAAATCGGCGCGCACGGGCTGGTCGCGCTCGACTGGCACAGCGGCAACCGCTCGGTGCTGGTGGACCACGACCTGACCGGCGTCGTCGTCGGCCAGACGCTGGCCACCCGTGCCGAGGACACCTACCGGGCGCTGCTCGAGGCCACCGCGTTCGGCACCCGCACGATCATCGAAGCCTTCCGGGACGCGGGCGTGCCGGTCACCGAGCTGGTCGTGGCCGGCGGGCTCGTCCGCAACGCCTTCCTGATGCAGCTCTACGCCGACGTGGTGAACCTGCCCCTGTCGGTGATCGGGTCCGCGCAGGGGCCGGCGCTCGGCTCTGCCATCCACGCCGCCGTGGCGGCCGGCGCCCACCCGGACATCACCGCGGCTTCGCGCGCGATGGGCTCGGTCCACCGGGACGTGTACCGGCCGGTGCCCGCCCACGCCCGTGCCTACGACGAGCTCTACGCCGACTACCGCGAGCTGCACGACCACTTCGGCCGCGGCGGCAGCGACGTGCTGCACCGCCTCGCGGCCCGCCGCCACGCCACCGCCACCGCCGGCGAAAGGACAGTCCTGACATGTCGCTGACCGACGAGCTGCTCGGCACCGTCGCCGAGCTGCGCCGCACCGTCGCGGACCTGCACGGCGAGCTCACGCGCAACGAGCTGGTCGCCTGGACCGCGGGCAACGTCTCGGCGCGGGTGCCCGGGCGCGAACTGATGGTGATCAAGCCGTCCGGGGTCTCCTACGACGACCTGTCCGCCGACACCATGGTCATCACCGACCTGCACGGGCGGCTGCGCCACGGCGACCTCGCGCCGTCGTCCGACACGGCCGCCCACGCCTACGTCTACCGGCATCTGCCCGACGTCGGCGGGGTCGTGCACACGCACTCCACCTACGCCACCGCGTGGGCCGCGCGCGGCGAGCCCATCCCGTGCGTGCTCACGATGATCGCTGACGAGTTCGGCGGGGAGATCCCGGTCGGGCCGTTCGCGCTGATCGGCGACGACTCCATCGGCCGCGGCATCGTCGAGACGCTGAGGGCCAGCCGCTCCCCTGCCGTTCTCATGCGCAACCACGGACCGTTCACCGTCGGGCGCACCGCCCGCGACGCGGTGAAGGCGGCGGTGCTGGTGGAGGACGTGGCCCGGACCGTCCACAAGGCATTCGAGCTGGGCGCGCCCAAACCGTTGCCGGCCGAGGACGTCGACCGGCTCTACGCGCGCTACCAGAACGTCTACGGCCAGCGCTGAGCCCGGCCGGCCCACACGACGAGGAGACAAATGGCTTCGCAGAACAAACCCCAGGTCTGGTTCCTCACCGGGAGTCAGGCGCTCTACGGCGAGGACACGCTGGCGCAGGTCGCCGGCCAGTCGCTGGAGATCCAGCGGCTGCTCGCCTCGACGGGACGGCTTTCGGCCGAGCTCATCGGGAAACCGGTGCTGACCGAGGCCTCCGCGATCCGCCGGCTGCTGCTCGAGGCCAACGCCGACACCTCCTGCGTCGGGGTGATCGCGTGGATGCACACGTTTTCGCCGGCGAAGATGTGGATCGGCGGGCTCGACGCGTTGCGCAAACCGTTGCTGCACCTGCACACCCAGCTCAACGAAGCCCTGCCGTGGCGCAGCATCGACATGGACTTCATGAATCTCAACCAGGCCGCGCACGGCGACCGCGAGTTCGGCCACGTGCTGACCCGGCTGGCCGTGCCGCGCAAGACCGTCGCCGGGCACGCGGGCGACCCCGTGGTCGCCGACCGGATCGACGCGTGGGCGCGGGCCGCGATCGGCGCGGACCACCTGCGCGAGCTGCGGCTGGCGCGCTTCGGCGACAACATGCGCGACGTCGCCGTGACCGAAGGGGACAAGGTCGAGGCCGAGCTGCGCTTCGGCGTCTCGGTCAACACCTACGGCGTGAACGACCTCGTCGAGCTCGTCGACAGCGCGTCCGAAAAGGACATCGGCGAACTGGTCGCCGAGTACGCGTCGGCCTACGACGTGGCGCCGGAGCTCGCCGGAGACGGCGCCCGCCACGATTCCCTGCGGTACGCGGCGAAAGTCGAGCTGGGGCTGCGGCGGTTCCTCACCGAGGGCGGTTTCGGCGCGTTCACCACGAACTTCGAGGACCTCGGCGGCCTGCGGCAGCTGCCGGGGCTGGCCGTGCAGCGGCTGATGGCCGACGGCTACGGCTTCGGCGGCGAAGGCGACTGGAAGACCTCGGCCCTGCTCGCCGCGGTGAAGGCGATGGGGACGGGCACCGGCCGCGGCACGTCGTTCATGGAGGACTACACCTACCACTTCGGGCCGGGTGAGCCGAAGATCCTCGGCGCGCACATGCTCGAGGTCTGCCCGAGCATCGCCGCGGCCCGCCCGTCGTGCGAGATCCACCCGCTCGGCATCGGCGGCCGCGAGGACCCGGTACGGCTCGTGTTCGACGCCGCCCCCGGTCCCGGCGTGGTGCTCGGTCTGGCCGACCTCGGCGACCGGTTCCGCTTGGTGGCCAACGAGATCGAGGTCGTCCCACCCGACGAGCCGCTGCCCAGCCTGCCGGTCGCGCGCGCGGTCTGGCAGCCCGCGCCGTCGCTCGCCACCTCCGCCGAGTCGTGGATCACCGCCGGCGCGCCGCACCACACCGTGCTGACCCAGGCGGTGCCCGTCGAGACCCTCCGCGACTTCGCAGACCTGCTCGGCGTCGAGCTCCTCACCATCGACGCAGGCACCACCACCTCCGGGTTCGCCGACCGGATCCGCTGGAACCAGGCCTACCACCGGCTCGCCCAGGGCTTCTGAAAGGAGCACGAACAATGAAGTTCATCCGAGGGATCCGAGGGGTCACCGTCGCCGCACTGGCACTGACGCTGGCCGCCTGCGGTTCGAGCGTCAAGACGGCCGACCAGCAGCCGGCCGCCGGCTCGTCGGCCGGCGCGCTGATCGGCGTCACCATGCCGACGAAGTCGTCGGAACGCTGGATCCACGACGGCGACAACATCAAGGCAGCGCTGGAGAAGCTCGGCTACAAGGTCGACCTGCAGTACGCCGAGAACGACATCCCGACCCAGGTCAACCAGATCGAGAACCAGATCACCAAGGGCGCCAAGCTGCTGGTGATCGCCTCCATCGACGGCACCGCGATCACCACCCAGCTGCAGGAGGCGGCCGACCACAAGATCCCGGTGATCGCCTACGACCGGCTCCTGCTCAACAGCCCGAACGTCGACTACTACGCCACTTTCGACAATTACAAGGTCGGTGTGGAGCAGGCGGATTCTCTGGTCAAGGGACTCGGCACCGGTCCGGGTCCGTTCAACATCGAGCTGTTCGGCGGCTCGCCGGACGACAACAACGCGACGTTCTTCTTCAACGGCGCCATGTCCGTGCTCAAGCCCCTCATGGACAGCGGCAAGCTCGTGGTGAAGAGCGGCCAGACGACGTTCGCGCCGACCGCGATCCTGCGCTGGGACCCGGCCACCGCGCAGCGGCGCATGGAGGACCTGCTCACCAAGACCTACGGCGGTGGCGCGAAGGTCGACGGTGTGCTCTCGCCGTACGACGGCCTGTCCATCGGCATCCTCTCGGCGCTCAAGAGCAACGGCTACGGCACCGCGGGTCAGCCCTACCCGGTGGTCACCGGCCAGGACGCCGAGGTCGCGTCGGTCAAGTCCATCATCGCCGGCGAACAGTACTCGACGGTGTTCAAGGACACCCGCAAGCTCGCCGACGTCACCGTGAAGATGGCCGACTCCGTCCTCAAGGGCGGCAAGGCGGAGGTCAACAACACCACGGACTACAACAACGGCAAGAAGGTCGTGCCCTCCTACCTGCTGCAGCCCGTGGTCGTGGACAAGACCAACTACCAGAAGGAACTCCTCGACTCCGGCTACTACACGGCGGGGCAGCTGAAATGACGGAACTGCTCGGCATGCGCGGGATCACGAAGACCTTCCCCGGGGTCACCGCGCTCGCCGACGTCACCCTTTCCGTGCGCCGCGGGGAGATCCACGCGATCTGCGGGGAGAACGGCGCCGGGAAGTCGACCCTGATGAAGGTGCTCTCCGGGGTGCACCCGCACGGCAGCTACGCCGGGGAGATCCGGTTCGACGGCGAGGCGTGCGAGTTCGGCTCGGTGCGCGACAGCGAACGCCGGGGAATCGTGATCATCCACCAGGAGCTGGCGTTGTGCGGGCAGCTCTCGATCGCGGAGAACATCTTCCTCGGCAACGAGCGGGCCCGGCGCGGGTTCATCGACTGGAACCGCACCAACCACGAGGCCGGCGAGCTGCTGCGGCGCGTCGGCCTCGCGGAGAACCCCGTCACGCCGGTGCGCGACCTCGGCGTCGGCAAGCAGCAGCTCGTGGAGATCGCCAAGGCGCTGTCGAAGCAGGTGAAGCTGCTCATCCTCGACGAGCCGACCGCCGCGCTCAATGACGACGACTCCGCGCACCTGCTCGACCTGTTGCGCGGGCTGCGCGACGACGGCGTGACGTCGGTGATCATCTCCCACAAGCTGGGCGAGGTGATCGCGATCGCCGACACCGTCACGATCCTGCGCGACGGCCGGACGATCGAGACCCTCGACGCGGCCGGGCTCACCGAGGAGCGGCTGATCACCGGCATGGTCGGGCGCGATCTGGAGCACCGCTTTCCGCCGCGGGAGCCCGACATCGGCGAGGAGGTGCTGCGGATCGAGGACTGGACCGTGCACAGCCCCACCCAGCCGGGCCGGGTCGTGGTCGAGGGCGCCAACCTGACGCTGCGGCGCGGAGAGGTGGTCGGCCTGGCCGGGCTGATGGGCGCGGGTCGCACCGAGCTGGCGATGAGCGTGTTCGGGCGTTCCTACGGCACCGGTATCTCCGGGCGGCTGGTGAAGGACGGCGTGCCGATCGAGGTGCGCTCGGTCCGCGACGCCGTGCGCCACGGCATCGCGTACGCCACCGAGGACCGCAAGCGTTACGGGCTCAACCTCATCGAGGACGTCCAGCGCAACGTCTCGGCCGCGGGCCTCGGAAAGCTGGCGCGCCGCGGCTGGGTCAACGAGCACGCCGAGCACGACACGGCCGCGCGCTTCCGCCGGGACCTGCGGATCAAGGCACCGACCGTGCGCAGCGTGACCGGGAAACTCTCGGGCGGCAACCAGCAGAAAGTCGTGCTGGCCAAGTGGATCTTCACCGATCCGGACGTGCTGATCCTCGACGAACCGACCCGCGGCATCGACGTCGGCGCGAAGTTCGAGATCTACTCGATCATCAACTCCCTTGCCGCGCAAGGGAAAGCGGTGCTGGTCATCAGCTCCGAGCTGCCGGAGCTGCTCGGCCTGTGCGACCGGATCTACGCGCTGTCCGCGGGCCGGGTGACCGGCGAGGTCGCCCGCGAGGACGCCACCCAGGAGCTGCTGATGCAGTACATGACGAAGGAACGCCCATGACCACAACGGACACGGCCCGGCCCGCCGCGCCCCCGGCCGCCACCCCGGGCAGGCGGATCTCGATCAACCCGCGCCAAAGCGGAATCTACGTCGCCTTCGCCCTCATCGTGGTGCTGTTCGAGGTGCTCACCGGCGGCGCGCTGCTCGAGCCTCAGAACATCTCGAACATCATCGTGCAGAACTCCTACGTGCTGATCCTCGCGATCGGCATGATCCTGGTGATCATCTCCGGCCACATCGACCTCTCGGCAGGCTCGGTGGTCGCGATGACCGGCGCCGTCTCCGCGGTGCTCATGGTGAACCTGCATGTGCCGTGGCCGCTCGCGGTGCTCATCACCCTGGTGACGGGCGCGGTGATCGGCGCGTGGCAGGGGTACTGGGTCGCCTACTTCGGCATCCCGGCCTTCATCGTGACGCTGGCGGGAATGCTGGCATTCCGCGCGCTGACGCTGACCGTGCTGGGCAACCAGGGCATCGGCCCGTTCCCCGACGCGATCCGCACGCTGTCCAACGGCTTCACCGACGGCTACCTCGGCAACATCGGCCTCGGCCCGCTCGGCGGCGCCGACCTGGTCAGCCTGATCGTCGGCGTGCTCACCGTCGCCGCCATCGCGATCACCCAGCAGCGCAAGCGCTCCGCGCGGCTCGGGTACGGGCAGGACGTAGACCCGTACCCGGTGTTCGTCGCGAAGGTCGCCGGCGCGGCGATCCTGGTGCTCGCCGTGGTCGTGCAGCTCGCGCGGTTCAAGAACCTGCCGTGGGTGCTGATCCTGCTGGCCGTGCTCGTGGTCGGCTATTCGCTCGTCGCCGGCCGCTCGGTGTTCGGCCGCCACATCTACGCGGTCGGCGGCAACCTCCAGGCCGCGACGCTGTCGGGCGTCAAGGTCAAGTCGGTGGCGTTCTGGATCTTCGTGAACATGGGCGTGCTGGCCGCGCTCGCCGGGATCATCTTCGCCGGCCGGCTCAACCAGGCCGGCCCGACCGCCGGCGTGAACTTCGAGCTCGACGCGATCGCCGCGGCGTTCATCGGCGGCGCCGCCGTGCAGGGCGGCGTGGGGAAGGTCGTCGGCGCGATCACCGGCGGGCTGATCATGGCGGTGATCAACAACGGCATGTCCCTGATCGGTGCTCCGAGCGAGCGCGTGATGCTGGTCAAGGGCGTAGTCCTGCTCGCGGCGGTCGCGTACGACATCTGGACGAAACGACGCGGTACGGCTTAGGGGCGCGGCCGCCGGCGATTCAGCCGGCCCTTAGGCCCCGGGTCTAAGGCCGGCGGAAGATCGTGATCGAGTGGCCGACCTCGTCGATCGGGGTGCTGGTGGCCAGCAAGGCCTTCAGGTGGGCGTCCGCCTTGGCGATGGAGGAGTCGGAGACCGCGAGCAGGCCGTGGACCTGGTCCGGGGGCACGCGGAGGGGGTCGGCGGCGTCGATGCCGTAAAAGGCCGGCACGCCGCTGCCCTTGTAGACGAGCCAGCGGTGTTCGTCCGGATAGCGCGTTTTCAATCGGTCGGCGAGACGGCCGAGGTCCTGGCCCCAGTCGACGTTCGAGTCGTGCAGTCGCAGGTGGGTCTGCGCCGGGCCGCCGAAGGCCTCGTTGGAGTAGGGCAGGTAGTACGGGAACGTCAGCAGCGAGCTGACGGCCGTGAAGACGACCAGAGCCGCCGCGGTGACGTGGGCCCGGCGGCGGCGCAGGAGGACGAGACCGGCGGCCGCGACGGCGAGGAACATCGGGAGGAAAACCGTGTACCGGACGCCGAAGTCGCGGCTGCCGGTCATGGCGGCGGCCAGCAGCACCGCGGACGGGACGAGAAGGTACGGCGCCGCGGGGCGCAGCCGGGGAATCGCGAGCAGCACGACGATGCCTGCCAGCCACAGCGCCAGCGTGCCGAGCGGGGTCTTCACGAGGATCGCGGCCGGGAGGTAGTACCAGAGGGCGCCGAAGTAGAGGCGGCCGAACAGGAAGCCGCTCCACACCTGGTCTTCGAAGCCGAACTGGAGGTGCATGCCGTCGCGGTACGGCGCGGGCACCGGGAGCCAGTCGGCGAGCGCGCGCAGGCCGTGGAGGGTCGGCAGGCCCGGCGGTGCCTGCCAGCGCAGGCGTGGATCGACGGCGAGGTAGGCGGCCCAGAGGACCGCGACGGCGATCAGCCCCACGCCGATGACCGTCGCGACGAGCTCGAGGGCGGTCCGTTTCCGACCGAGGCCACACGCGCGACGGAAGTGCCACACCGACAACGCGGCCAGGAACAGGACCACCGGAACCGCGGGCAGTGCGCTCATCTTGGTCGCGATCGCTGCGCCGAGGGCGAGTCCCGCCGGCGGGAGATACCGCAGGGGCCGGCGCCGGGCCCGCCACACCAGCCAGGCCGACGTCAGCAGGAACCCGGCCATCGGCACGTCGAGTGTGGCGAGCGAGCCGTATGCGATGACGTCGGGCGAGAAGGCGTAGAGCGCGAGCGCCATGAGGCCGCCGACCGGGCCGGTGAGATCACGCGCGAACGCGAAGACGACCAGCCCGAACAGCAGCGTCAACACGATCATCGGCAGCCGCGCCAGGAACATCAGGTGGCCCGGATCGCTGCCCGACTCGTACAGCACGCGCCGGCCGAGCTGCGTTTCGTCGCCGGCGAAGGCGGGGTCGAGGTGCACGTCGGCGAAGGCCAGGCCGGACGCGATGATCAGCTTGCCCAGCGGCGGGTGCTCCGGGTTGTACCGCAGGCTGTGCTGGTCGAGGTAGACGACGGCCGTGCCTACGTACACCGGCTCGTCGATCGTCGGGGTCTGCTCGACAGCCGTGGTGACCATCGCGAACGCCATCTGCGCGAGCAACGCGAACCCGACGAGCGCGAACGCCCACCGCCGGTGCCGCCGCAGCCACTCGAGCCGGCCCGGCGGGGCCGGGGTCGGCGCCGGGTCCGCCGGGGTCGCCTCGCCCGCGCTCGACAGCTGGCTCGTAGGCGGCGACAACCCGAAGTTCCTTCCACGCGAGAGAACACGTCCGCGCCCATGCTACGTCCCGCCCGACGCCGCGATCGGCTCGTGACCACCGGCGGCGGTCCAGGTGAGCGTGTCCGGGTCGTCCTGCCCGGCGCCCAGCACGGGCCGGGAGAGGCGATCGGCGCAACCAGAGTCTCGGTGAGCCGCGCACCGCGGACGCCGAGCACCTCGTCCGCGTCGAACCGGCGCCGTGGTGGTCCTCGCGCCGGAGTTGCTCGCGCACCGCGCAGCGGGGGCTCAGCTGACCGCGGAGGCCGGGCGGTAATTCGGTTGACCCGGCCCCGGGGCGCCGCTGCACTGTGGCGCGACAGCCACGACACCCGGGGAGACCGCCGCAGTGGAAATCCGCGCCACGACCGAGCAAGACTTCGACGTCTTCGTCGACACCGTCCACGCCGCGTTCGCGCGGTTCCCCGAGACGCCGGCCGAAGGCGGCGGCGGGTTGTGGTGGTCGGCGCTCGAGATGGACCGCGGGGTGCTGGCCGTGGCGGACGGGCGGCCCGTCGGGACCGCTGCGGCCTACTCGTTCGAGCTGACGCTGCCCGGCGAGGTCGTGGTGCCGGCGGCCGGGATCACGTCCGTCGGGGTGCTGCCTTCGCATCGGCGCCAGGGGGTGCTGAGCGCGATGATGCGGCACCAGCTGGCCGAACTGCGGGCGCGCGGGGAGTTCCTGTCCGTGCTGCTGGCGTCGGAGGCCACGATCTACGGCCGCTTCGGCTACGGGCCGGCGACGTACACCGGGCAGCTGACGGTGCCGCGGCATCAGGCCGCGTTCGCCGCGCCGCGGGCTCAGTCGCCGGCCGACGCGGGCTCGATCGAGGTGCTGAAGCGGGACGAGTGCGTCGAGCTGCTGGAAGACGTCTACGACCGCTACCGCCGCGCGCAGCCCGGCGCGTTGTCGCGGCCGCACCGGTGGTGGGCGTTGCGCGCGGGCCAGCCGCCGGTCACCGCGGCGCCGCGGTACCTCGCCGTGCACCGGGACGCCGACGGGACCCCGGACGGGTACGCCAGCTATTCACTCGTCGAGCCCGGCACGCTGACCGTCGATGAAACCATCGCCACCGACGATGCCGTCTTCACGGCCCTGGCCCGGTTCGTGCTCGGCCACGACCTGGTCACGCGCGTGGTGTTCAAGCACGTCCCGCCGTGGCATCCGCTGCGCTGGCAGCTCGCGGACTTCCGCGCCGGCACGGCGAGCGACGACGACTGGCTGTGGGTGCGGCTGCTGGACGTCCCGCGCGCGCTGACCGCCCGCGGCTGGTTCACCGACGGCGAGCTGGTCCTCGACGTCACCGACCCCTTCCTCGACGAGCGCGGCCGCCACCTCCTGACCGTCCGCGACGGCAAGGCCGAGTGCATCCCCACGGACCGCGCGCCCGACCTGTCCCTCGACGTGCGCGACCTCGGCTCCCTCTACCTCGGCGGCACCACCCCGAGCACCCTCGTGCGCGCCGGCCACGTCCGCGCGCACCACCCCGAAGCCGCCGCTGTCGCCGACGCGCTGTTCCGCGCGGAGCGAGAGCCGCACTGCCTGCACTGGTTCTGACCGCGCGGGCGGACCGGGCCGTTCGGCGGCGACACTAGTTCCAAGGTTCGCGGTTCGGATCCTCGCCGAGCATCCGGGCCGCGTCCTCGCAGAGCCGCTGCCCGGCGATCTGGTTCGTGCTGTGCGGCAGTCCGAGCCGCGCGGGCACGGCGGTCACGAGAGAGGCGATCCGCCGCCACGTCGCCTCGTCGAGGCCGCGCCAACGCCGGATCTGCTCGGCAAGCGCGCGATCCACCTCGACCGTCCACACGTCCACGGCGGTCATCCTCGCGCATCGGCCGGCCGGACCCAGCAGCTCACCTACGGGAAAGTCCGGGCTCAGCGGTTGAGTGCCTTCGCGAGCGCCGCGACGTCCACCTGCCGTGGCTTGGGCAGCCACGCCGGCTGGTCGGCGCCGCGGGGCGAGAGCACGTTCAGGTAGTGGTGCGGGGTCCGCGAGAGCGTGACGTTCTCCGTGACCCCTTGGTACAGCCCGAGCGGCGTGAGCGACGTGAACAGCTGCGGGTCCAGCAGCTCGTGCTCTCCCCCGCTGCCGACGGCGCGGTGGACGTAGTCCCAGTCGAAGAAGCCGAGGGTGGTCGCCCACATCGCGGCGCGCGTGAGGGAGACGTGGACGCGGTAGCTGCCGCCCTCGGTGGCGCGGCGGATGAGCGCGGCCAACGCGCCCGTGGCGCCCAGCCAGGCGACGAGGTAGTCGTTGATGATCGACGTCGGCGGGAGTTTCGGCTGGTCCAGCGTGCCTTCGGCGGCGACCATGCCCGTGACGGTGCCGGCGACCTGGTCGAAGCCCACGCGGTTCGCCCACGGGCCGGTGTCGCCGTGGCAGCTGGCGGTGACGTGGACGAGGCCGGGGCGCAGGCCGATGGCCTGGTGGGCGTCGACACCGAGCTCGGTGAGCAGGCCGGGGCGGCGGTTGGCGTAGAAGACGTCGGCGTCGCGCAGGAGGGCGTGCAGCGTGGCCTGGCCGTCGGTGCCACGGACGTTGAGGCGGGTCGAGCGGACGCCGACGTTGGCAGTGGCGACCAGCGAGTCCATTTCGAACTCCAGGACGCGCCAGACGTTGAGCACGTCGGCGCCCAGCGCGGCCAGCGAGCGGCCGATGCCGGCGCCCGCGATGACGTGGCCCATGCCCAGCGCGCGGATGCCGGACAGGGGGTGCGTGCCCCAGTCGGGCAACGGTTCGGGCGGGGTGTCCGCGACCTTCTCGATCTCGATCAGCGGCCGTGAGGCGAGGTGCTCGAACACCGGCTCGGCCACGAACTCCTCGACGCTGCGGACCTTCGCGAACACGATGCCGTGCCGCTCCCCCAGCTCCTCCAGCTCGTCGGCGGTGTGCCGGGCGATCGCGCGGCCGAGCGCTTCGGGGCTGTCCGCGCAATCCAGGACGGCGAGCATCTTCGACTTCAGGCCGGGGTAGATGTTCGCGGGGATGACGTGGCGTCCGTCGCGCGTCGGGTAGAAGCCGAGGTAGGAGCCGACGAGCCGGTCGGCCATGTCGGCGGGGTAGCCGTTGAGCGTCTCCCACCGCAGCTCCGACGCCGGGGCGAGCCGGCGAATGGCCTGGCCCAGGTCGACGGTGATGTCCTGACCCAGCCCCGTGCGCATGCGCCACAGCTTCGCGGCCAGCACCGACTGCTGGGTCAGCGCGACAGCCGCCGCTCCGCCGATGCGGATCGAGCTGGGCAGGAGCGGGTCGCGTTTGAGGAAGGTGATGGCGCCACCGCTGTCCTCGGGCGTGAAACCCAGTGGTGCCAGCACTTCGCGCAGCTCGGCGTGCGGGTCGAACGCGTCGTCTGAAGCACGGTCGCGCACCGCCCGGAGCATGGCGTCGCGCATCGCCCGCGGATCGCTTGTTTCCACAGTGGACACTCCAGGGTCGGGACCTCGACGTCCGCGACACGGGCCACGAGCTCGCCGGTGCCAGGGCGCCGTGGTGCGGCGGGCAGCGAAGCGCGTCGATCGTAGCGACGGCAGCGGGCCCGCCGGGCCGACTTCGGAGAATCCGTTATTCGTCCTGCGACGCCGCCGGACGGTCTCCGCGCACGACCAGGACCGGGCACAGCGCGTATGAAATCAGGCTCTGGCTGGTCGATCCGAGCGCCAGGCCGGCGAGCCCGCCGCGCCCGCGGCTGCCGACGACCAGCAGCTGCGCGCGATCGGCCCAGTCGAGCAGGCCTTCGGCCGGCTTCTCCTTCACGACCAGGCGCTCGACCTGCACGTCGGGGTACTTCGCCTGCCACCCGGCGAGCCGCTGCGCGAGCAGTTCCCGCTCATGGGCCTCGATCGCGTCGGCGTCGGCGGACGAGCCGGACTCCTCGAACACCGACGCGAGGAACCCTTCCTTCCAGCAGTGCACGGCGACGAGCGGGGTCCGGCGCCACGACGCCTCCTCGAAGGCGACGCCGATCGCGTCCTCCCCGATCGGCGTGGCGTCCACACCGACCACGACCGGGCCGTCCACCGGCGGCGCGTCCTCGGCGACGTGGGGACGCACGAACGCGACCGGGCACTCCGCGTGCGAAGCGAGCGAGACCGACACCGAGCCCAGCACGAACCGGCCGAGCCGGTGCAGCCCCGTCGACCCGAGGATCAGCATCCCCGCCGACGCCGACTCGGCGCGCAGGGCCGACGCCGGCTGTTCCGGCCGCAGCACGGCCTCGGCGGCCAGCTCCGGCGCCACCTCCGCGACGGCCGCCCGTGCCCGGCTGAGCACCCGGTCGCCGCGCTCGCCGACGACCCGCTGCGCGTCCTCGTAGGTCGGCGCGTCGTGCGGGTACGTCACGGGGATCTCGTCCACGGCGTGCACGAGCCGCAGGCCCACGCGGCGCTCGCGGGCCATCCGCGCGGCCCAGCGCGCCGCCATCAGCGACGACTCGCTCTCGTCGACCCCGACGACCAGATCGGTGGACGCGCTTGCCATGGGTTCCCCGCCTTCGTCGGTCTGCCGGCACCTCGGACTGTAATCGCAGCGGACCTGCGCGCGAGACGGCCAACAGACCCCCGTCCGGGTGACTTTCGTCCAGCGGTGCCTGCCCCTTTGAGCCGCTGTCGATTTTCTCTGCATACGGACGACATCGTGGCCCCGGTCGGCCACTACCCCAGGACATCTCTTCATCTCGATGCTTGACAGCGGACCTCGGCCGGTCCGATTTACATCCGCATGCTGACGATTCTCGCCGCGGCAGCGAGATACGTTGGCAGCACTCGATCTTCCGCAGCGGCCCCGGTCGCCGACCGGCCGGTGGTCCTGGTCCACCGGCTCGATGGCACGCGGTGACTCGTCCGGGTCAGTCCGGGCAGCCGTCGAGGGTCGGCACCGGGTACTTCGGGTCGTAGTAGCCGGGCGCGTCCTGGTCGCCCGCGGGCGCCGGGCCGACGGGCGGGTTGGCGTAGCCGGGTGCCAGGAAGCCCGTCTTCGCGGCGGCGCAGCCGACGGAGGAGAACGCGCTGTGCTCGCCGTCGATCCAGAGCCCCTGGCTGGTTTTGCTGAAGCTCGTGCCGCTGCGGACCACGTAGTTCTCGTCCACGCGCACGAAGCTGACGATCTGCGCCGGCCCGGTCAGCTCGCCGGGGTGGGGATCGTCGAACGCGTAGGCGACCACGTACTTCGCGTCCACGGCCAGCTCCCCCGGCTTCGCCCCGGGGTGCGCGGTCAGGGTGCCGAAGGTACGCGGGCCCGCGTCGAGCAGGCGGTATCCGTCGGCGATCTCGGTCACGTACGGCAGCAGGCCCTTGTCGTGCTCCGCCACCTTCGACGCGATCCACGGCCGCGCGTCCGGCGCCAGCTGCGCCAGGAAGGCCCTGGGGTCATGCCCCGCCACGACGGCGGGTTCGAGCCGCGCGGCGAAGATCGCGCGCTTGACCTGTGCGTAGGCCTCCGCGACGACTTCGGTCTTGACCGCCCCGGTCGCGGTGGTGGCGATCCCGTCGAAGCCCTCGGCCCACTTCTCGGCAGGCGTCCGGTCGTACGGCCGCGCCAGATCGACGCGCGCGAGCACCGGCACCGCCGTCGGATTGGGCGCCGCCACCTCGGCTTGAGGCCGGCTCCCCACGAGCACGATCGCCGCCGCCGTCACCCCGAGGACGAGGAGGACGAGCGTCGCGCCCCACCACCGCCCCCTCGGCCGCCGCAGCGGTGCGCGCCGTTGCTTGCGCACCTTCCGGCGGTCCTTCCTCGCCCCCACCCGCGCGCCGGCCTCCGCCCGCTTGCGCCACTCCGGATCCACCAGATCCGGGTGGGAGTCGAGCAGGTCTTCCTCTTCCACGTGCTTGCCCCCAGAAAACGTCGTCGCCTCCTCATCGACGATCCGCGGACATCGTTACCGCGTGCGGGGGCTTGCCGCGCGGTTCACCCGAGCGGCGCCGGGTCAGTGGCTGTCGCGGGCAGGTGGGTCAAGGGTGGTGATCGTGGTAGCGCGGGTGAGGGCGTAGGCGGCGAAGAGGGCGGGCAGGCCGAGGACGGCGAGCAGGAGCCAGGTGCTAGTGGCGTTGGCGATGACGGCCCACTGGACCGTGACGAGGAGGCCGGCGTTGAGCAGGACGCGGCCGGTCAGGGAGACCAGGCGGGTGCGGGTTCGGGAGGCCTCGGCGGCCGCCCGGGCGCGGCGGGCGCCGGACCACCAGGCCCAGACGAGTGCAAGCAGGATCGTGACGGCGACGAGGATTTGGGTGGGCGTGAGGGTGTTCATGGTTCACCCCGATCGGATTCGCGTGGTGGGCGAAGAATGGTCGACAGAAGGGGCTGAAACGCGTCGGTGGTTCCGGTGCGGTGGGCCCTTCCGGCTTGCCTGATCAGGATGGCGTTGACCGCACCGGGGTCGCAAAGTTTCCGACCAAGTCCGATCAGCGCCGCTCAGCGGCACGATCTCGGCTTGGCCGGGGTGTCGGGCATCATGGCACAACGGCGGGCGCCGCGCCCGGGGTGAGGAGGGGCCGGCTGTGACGACTTCGCCGTTCGGGGAGCCGCCTGCGCCGGGGACGCCCGGATCACTGCCTGAGTTCGCGGTCCGGTTGCAGGCTTTGCGGGAGTGGTCGAGTGTGCGGCTGCGCGCGTTGCCGGCGCTGGTGGAGAGGGAAATGGCGGCGCGTGGGGTGCCGGCCGAAGCGGTGAGGTGTGCATACGGGACCGCGCGGGAGATTTTCCGGGACGAGCCCAAGCGGTACAACGAGGCGTTGCTCTTCGACGTCATCCGGGCGTTGCTCAGGAAGGCGCATCCGTCGGCGGAGGCGCTCGAACGGCAGGTGGTGCGGTGGCGCGAGAGTTATCACCACGCCCGGCGGCGATCGCGGGAGAAGGCGGTGTTTCCCGGGTTCTCGATCGGGCCGCTCAGCACGAGTGTTCAGCTACTGGAAGGCAACGGGGAGCGGGAGATCGCGGAAAGCGATGTGCACGTTCTCGTCACGCCCCGGGCAGTTTCACTTCCGGCCATAGTCGCCTATCGAAGGGAAAAACTCCGCAAGGAGCAGGAAGACCGCCACAAAAAGGGGCTCGAGTACCACGAGGCCTTGCTTCGCTACGCGGTCCACGATTTCGTGGTGAACCGCCGCGGCCCGGAAGAACTCCCCGAGGTCACGATCCACTTCACCTATTCCGACTACCTCACTTTCCTCGCCACCCAGCAACTCGACGAACCTCTCCCCGGAGGCGACACCCTCCGCAGCCTCTACCTCGACGGCCGCGACCCCCAGGACATCCCGGACTTCATGCGCTCCAGCTTCGGCCTCAACGTCGCCGTCGTCACGGCCGACGGGTGGCTCGTCGTCGCGCGGCGCAGCGGGCGGGTCGGGGTGGGGAAAGGCGAGTGGAACTCATCGGCCAACGAAGGGCTGCAACGGGAGCTCGACGGGCGACACGGGCCACCCAACCTCTTTCGCGCCGCCGAGCGCGGGTTGAAGGAAGAGCTGCGGCTCAGGCCCGATCACTACGACCTCAAGCTCCTCGCGTTCGCCGTCGTCACGTCGAACTCCCAGTGGTGCTGCCTGTTCCTGGCGAACCTGCGCACGATGAGCCGCCAGCAGTTCGAGAACAACCTCGGCCGCGGCGTCCAGGACGCCTGGGAGCACCGGGGATTCGAGTACGTGGAATTCGAGCCGCAGCCGACGATCGAGTACCTGCTCCGACCCGACCGCCGCGACTCGTGGGCTCCCGCGGCGCCGGTGTTGTTCTACCTGTCGCTGGTGCACTTCCACGGCGAGGAAGCCACGGATCGCGTCGTGGAAAAGCTTGAAGCACAACAAGAAACGGGCGAGGACCGCTAGCGGGGTCCCCTCACGCCGGCGTGAGCGAAGGCGGCAACGCGGCCGCGCCCCAGGACTGGTTCGGCGTCGCGCTCATGCGGAGTACCAGTTCGCCGCCCCGAATCACCTCGTCGTGGGTGATCCAGGCGCGGTGCAACGGCTTTCCGTTCAGTGTCGCCGACGTGATGTAGACGTTCGACGGCGAGTTGCCGATCGCGCGCACGGTGAACGTCCGGCCGTGGCCCGTCGTGAAGCGCGCGCGGTCGAAGACGGGGCTGCCGAGGATGTACACGCCGCTCGCGGGCGACACGGGGTAGAAACCCGCCGCGGCGAGGACGTACCAGGCCGACATCTGGCCGGCGTCGTCGTTGCCCGCGAGGCCCGTCGGACCGGTGCGGTAGGCGTGTTCGCAGACGTACCGCGACCACTTCTGCGTGAGCCACGGCGCACCCGCGTAGGTGAACATGAAGGGCATCTGCTGCACGGGCTCGTTGCTGTGGTTGTAGAACTCGTTCCACTTCATCATCGCCTCCGGCGGCGTCTTCTCGAAGATGCCGTTGAGGCGCTCGACGAACGCCGCCCGCCCGCCCGTGAGCTTCACCAGGCCGCCGACGTCGTGCGGCACGAACCAGCCCTGCTGCTCCGGGTTGCTCTCGATGCAGCCGTCGCCGTCGCCCATCCAGGTGCCGTCGGCGTTGCGGCCGCGAAACCAGCCCGCGTCGGCGTTGAAGAGGTTTCGGTAGTTCTGCGAAGTCGCGTAAAGGCGCTTCGCGTCTTCCTTCTTGCCCAACGCTTCGGCGAACCGTGCGAGGGCGTAGTCGGTGTACGCGTTTTCCAGCGTCGAGGAGAGGCTGTAGGTGACGCAGTAGCCGAGCGAGGTCCAGTTCGCGAAGTCGGTGCGGTTGGAGCGTTCCGCCGGGCCCAGCGCGACTTCGCGGCAGAAGCGGTAGGCCTTCTCGGCGTCGAACCCGCGCAGCCCCTTGAGGTACGCCTCGGCGATGACGTTGATCGCGGCGTCACCGATCATCGTGTCGGTGTCCTTGCCCAGCAGCTCCCAGCGGGCCAGCCCGCGCACGAGGCCGGCGTCGGTGAGCGACACCAGCGACGTGATCGTCTCCTGCACCACGTCCGGGTCGATGATGGTGAGCAACGGGAACTGCGCGCGGAACACGTCCCAGCCGCTGAACAGCGTGCGGTGCGTAACACCGTCGCGCACCGGCGCGGTGTCGCCCACGCGGTGGCGGCCGTCGACGTCGCCGAACAGCCGCGGGTCGATCATCGAGTGGTACAGCGCGGTTTCGAAGATCTCGCGCTGCTCGGCCGTGCCGCCTTCGACGGCGACCTTGCCCAGCGCGTCCGCCCACGTGCTGCGGGCCCCTGCGGCCAC
This sequence comes from Amycolatopsis sp. NPDC005232, assembly GCF_040607795.1. NCBI lineage: Bacteria > Bacillati > Actinomycetota > Actinomycetes > Pseudonocardiales > Pseudonocardiaceae > Amycolatopsis > Amycolatopsis sp. NPDC005232. The sequence continues at coordinate 433,806 of NZ_JBEXHL010000003.1, forward strand.
GGCGTCGAAGCTCCAGCTCGGCAGGTCGTGGCGCAGGTTGCGGCGGGAGCCGTCGAGGTCGACGAACGACACGCCGGCACGCACCGGCACCTGCTGCCCGGCGCGGACGGGGAACTCGGCGAAGAAGCCGAGCCGGGTGCCGTCGCGCTGCCCGAGGTCGGTGCGGACGTCGGCGCCGTCCCACGTGCCGAACACGGCGATCGGCTGGTGGAACTCCATCGTGAAGTACACGGTGTAGGCCGGGCTCTGCGCGCCGCAGCCCCAGCCGCCGCCGGTGTGGTCGCAGCGGATCCAGCCTTCGACGGTCGTCGCGTCGACCTGGCGCACGTGCTGCGCGATCGAGTGCGAGCCGTCCGGGCCGATACGACGGGTGAGGTCGACCTTGACGCGGCCGGTGCCGGCGTCGTGGAAGGTGAAGCGCAGCATGCCCGCCCGCTCGGTGGCGGTGAGCTCGGCGCGCACGCGGTAGCGGTCGAGCTCCACGGCGTAGTAGCCGGCGCGCGCGGTTTCGGTTTCCTTGCGGTACGGGCTCTTCGCCTCGTCGCGCCCGGTCACGAGCGGGCCGGTCTGCGGGAGCACCTGGAGGTTGCCGAGGTCGCCGTAGCAGCCGACGCCCGACATGTGCAGGAAGCTGAAGCCCTCGATCGTGGTCATCTCGGCCGAGTAGCCGCTGCCGTTGTCGCCGCCGGAGACCGTGTCCGGGCTCAGCTGGACCAGGCCGAACGGCGCGACCGCGCCCGGGAACGTCTTGCCGCACGCCGTGTCGGCTGCCGTGGTGACAGATCCGATGATCGGATCGACGGAGTCCACCGGTTGCGGCCGGGCGGCGGCTGCCACCGCAGTGCGGGGCAGGGCCGCCGCGGCGGCCACCCCGCCCGTTCCGACCAGAAACCCGCGCCTGGACAGAGAACCCGCGTCGGTCATGCTTCATCGCCTTCCGGACGCTCGTGCAGTTGTCGCCGACAACACTGGGCGAACGAGCGGTCCAGGTCAAGCAAACATCGGATGTGTGGCCGTTTCTGTCCACTCGTTTGTCCGGCCCGGGAATTCCACTGTGGACGTCGCCGCGCGAGCAGCCGCCGGACTCGCGGCACCACGTCGCGGGTGAATGCGGCGACCTGAGCACGGGAATTGTCTTCGGGCATGAAGACGAAACCGGTGTACGGCAGCTCGCTGCCGAGCTTCGCCAGCAGCTCCGCCCATTCCGCGGCGCTACCCCGCACGGGGTCGGCACCCAGATCCAGCCGCGGCGCGCCGGGTGCTTCGGTGACCGTGCCGACGATCTGGCCGATCCGGCGCACGACGCGCGGATCCCGGCCCGCGGCGACGGCCGCGTCGTCGATGACGCGGTTGGCCGCGGCCCACTTCTCGTACGGCAGGTAGGTAGCGATCGGGGCGGCCCACCCGTCGGCGATCCGGCCGGTCAGCGCGAGGGATTTCGGGCCCTGCGAGCCGACCCAGATCTCGATCGGGTGCACTGGCGCCGGACCCGGGCGCGCGCCCGAGACGGAGTAGTACTCGCCCTGGACCCGCACCGCCGGGCCGCCGTCCGCCCACAGCGCGCGAAGGATCGTGACGGCTTCTTCCAGCGCGACGTTGGATTCCCGCGGGCTTCGGCGCGGCACCGCGAGCTGCGTGATCGCGTCCCAGTAGCCACCCGCGCCGAGTGCCAGCTCGAACCGGCCGCCGGACACGATGTCCAGCGCGGCCGCGGTCTTCGCCAGTAGCACGGGCGGCCGCAGCGGCAGACTCGCGACGTCCGGGAAGACGCTGATCTTGTCCGTCTGCGCCAGCAGATCACCGGCCAGCACGAACGTGTCCAGCCGGTCCGGCGCGAACGGCGCGTCCTGGATCCCGAGGAGGTCGAGGCCGCCGTCGTCCGCGGCCACCGCGAAGGCACGGTCCGTCGCCAAGTCGGTGGTGGGTGTCAGCGCAACGCCGAACAGCAGGTCGTCGCGCAAGGCGTTCCCCTCGAAGTCAATAGACATTACCGTCAATGATCATGCCGAGATCCGGCCCGCGCCGCCATCCGGCGGAGAGTCGTTTTCCGCCGGAATCGGATCAGGGAGATCCGGCGCGGATGAGGGCACCGAACCTCCCTGTCGATCACGTCCGGCGGTTACGCTCGGAGCCGATCGGCGTCAGTCGACCGGCGGCCACACGGGGATCGGCCCGCGGCCCGACGGGAACCGGACGTTCTTGGCCCGCACGAACTCGTGCAGTGTCTCGGCCGCGTTCTCCCGGCCGAAACCGCTTCCCTTCACGCCGCCGAACGGCGAGCCGAGGAAGGAGCGGCGGACGTAGTTGTTCACGAAGACCATGCCGGACTGCAGGCCGCGCGCGAGGTTCGAGGCACGGAAGTGATCGCGCGTGATGAGCGCGGCCGTGAGCCCGTACGCGGTGCCGTTGGCGATGCGCACGGCTTCTTCGTCGGTGTCGTAGACCAAAATCGACGCGACCGGACCGAAGATCTCCTCCTGCGCCACCGTGTGGTCCGGCTGCACGCCCGTGAGCACGGTCGGCGGGACCCAGAAGCCGCCGGCCAGGCGCGCGTCGACCGGAGTTTCACCCTGGTACGCGATCTTCGCGCCCTCGGCCACGGCGGTGTCGACGTAGGCGAGCACCTTCTGCTGCTGGCGCGCGTCCACCATCGCGCCGATGTCGGTGGCCGCGTCGAGCCCGTCGCCGACCTGGAGCTTCTCGGTGGCAGCCACGAAGCGCTCCACGAATTCGTCGTGCAGCGACCGGTGCACGAGGATCCGCGCGGTGGACGTGCAGGCCTCGCCCTGGTTGTAGAACATGCCCTCGATCGCGACGTCGACGGCCACCTGCAGGTCGGCGTCGTCGAGCACGATCAGGGCGTTCTTGCCGCCGAGCTCCATCGTGGCGAAGGTGAGGTTCTCGGCAGCGGTGCGCAGCACGGCCTGGCCGGTCTTGGTCGCGCCGGTGAAGGTGATCCGCTCGACGCCTCCGTGCCCGGCCAGCGCGGGGCCCGCGGACAGGCCCGACACGGCGTTCACGACACCCGGCGGCAGGACCTGGTTGACGATCTCCACCAGCCGCAGCACGGCCAGCGGCGCCTGCTCCCCCGGCTTGATGACCACGGTGTTGCCCGCGGCCAGCGCCGGCGCCGTTTTCTTCGTGAAGTGCAGCGGCGGCCAGTTGAACGGCAGGATCGCGGCCACGACGCCGTAGGGCTCGTAGTGCACGCGCGCCTCGATCGGGCCCTGGTCGAGCACGTCGCCGTGCAGCGTGTCGGCGAGGCCGCCGAAGTAGTCGAACCCGGCCGAGCTGAACGACACGTCGAACCGCAGCGCGTCGCGGCGGGGCTTGCCGACCTCGCGGGCCTCCAGCTCGCCGAGCTCCTCGGCGTACTCCCGGATCAGGGCCGCGACCTTGCGCAGCAGCCCGCTGCGCTCGCGCGGAGTGAGGCGGCCCCACTCCCCCTCGTACGCCCGGCGCGCGTCGCGGACGGCCTGGTCGACGACGTCGTCGCTCGCTTCCACCACGTCGGCCAGCCGGCCACCGGTGGCCGGCTCGAGAACAGCGAAGGCCGGCGCGTCTTCGGGCGTCACCCAGTTGCCGCCGATGAACGAGCCCCAGCGGGCGCGCGGCAGCGGGCCACGGCCGTCGGCCGGAAGGACGGGTTCCAGGGCGTCGGACATCGTGAGATCCCTTCGGTGGACTGTGAACGATTGCGGTGGATCGCAGCCGCGGCCGCCATTGACCACAGACTACTCAGCTCTTACGATAATGCAATCGTTTGCGGCCAAGTACGCCGCGCTTGCAGGTCTTGCGACGAGGCACAGTTCGGCAGGAGGCAGTCGGATGAGGACTTTGCTCAGCGGAGGCGCGGTGGTCGCGCCGGGTCGTCCGGAACTTCTCGGCGGAGGAGACCTCCTGATCGACGGGACGACCATCGCCGAGCTCGGCCCGGTGGGGTCGGTGAGCCGGGAAGGCGTGGACCGCGTCGTGGACACGACGGGCTCGATCGTGCTGCCGGGGCTGGTCAACGCCCACCAGCATCGACTGGTACCTCTACGGCAAGGGGCTCGGCTGCAACGTGCTGCTGGAGCAGTGGATCACCGGCTGTCTCGTGCCGCTCAAGGACAACCTCGACGTGGACGACCTGCGCGTGGCCGGCGAGCTCGCCGCGCTCGACATGCTGCGCGGCGGGACCACCAGCTCCGTCAACCACCTGGTGAACGAGACGACGATCGCCGACGAGGAGGCGATCCTGGGCCCGGTGGCCGACGCCGGGGTCCGCCAGTTCTTCGCGAAGGTCATCCGCCCGCACGACGCGCGCAACGGCTACGCGGGGGCGCGCGAGTCGTTCGAGAAGTGGGACGGCGCCGCCGAAGGCCGGATCCGTGTCGGCTTCGTGCTCGAGGCGACGGCCCACTGGGTCGCGCTCGGCACGAGCTCCGAGGAGATGGTGCTCGGCGGCCACGAGCTCGCCGTGGAGAAGAACACGTTCGTCACCTCGCACATCGCCGGCGGCACCATGTCGCGCGACGAGGGTTACCTCAAGTGGGTGCTGGAAACCGGCCGTACCGACGTGCAGTTCCTGCACCGCCTCGGCGTCCTCGACGACCGCTGGATCCTCGCGCACACCATCCACCCGCGCGGCAACGACCTCGACCTCATCGCGGCCTCGCGCAGCACCGTCGCGCACACCCCGAGCTCCGAAGCCGCCCGCGGCGCCGGCATCACGCCGGTGAAACACATGCTGGACAACGACATCCGCGTCGCCCTCGGCACCGACGGCCCCATGGTCGACCTCACCAACGACATGGTCGAGCAGATCAAGTGGACGCGCCTGCTGCAGAACCAGCTCCACGAACACCCCGGCTCGATCGACCTCGGCAAGCTCGTGACGATGGCCACCGAGGACAGCGCGCACGCCGTCCGCGCCGGCAACTACCTCGGCGCTTTGCGGCCGGGCTACGCGGCGGACATCGCGGTCTTCGACCTCGACACCCTGCACGCGGGCCCGGTGCACCGCCCGCTGACGACCTTCGTCCACGCGGCGCGCGGGACGGACGCGAAGCACGTCTTCGTGAACGGCGAGCAATTGCTGGACAACGGCCGGTTCACCCGGGTGGACGAGCTGCACGTCACGGATCTGATGCGCCGGGCCGGCGACCGGGCCCGCGCGCTGGGGCGGCGGGCGGGGTTGCTGCCGGAAGACTGAGTCACTCAACAGCGAAAAGCCCGATGCCGCAACGGAAAACCGTTGCGGGACCGGGCTTTTCCTTGCACTTCAGTCGGAATGCAGCCAGTCCACGCACCGGTTTCGTCACGGCACGACTGTGCGCCCGGCGGCGATGCGTTCCGCCTGCGGTCCCGCGGTGTGGCCGGCCGGCGCCGACCGTGCCAGAGCGGTGATCGTCGCGCTACCGGGCTTTCGTTGTGCCGCAGCCGAAGCGGGCGTCAGCTCTTCGCCGCGGCCGTCGAGTCACGGCGGACCAATTCGACCGGCAGCACCACGCGTTTGGCCGGTGCGGTCGGAGAAGCGATGTGTTCCAGCAGCAAGCGGGCGGCTTCGCGGCCGATGTCGTAGTGCGGGATGCGCACGGTGGTCAGCGACGGGCGCTGGCGGTCGACGAACGGCATGTCGTTGAAGCCCGTCACCGACACGTCGCCGGGGACGGCGCGGCCGAGCTCGTCGAGGGCGGAGTAGCAGCCGAGGGCGATGAGGTCGTTGCCGGCCAGCACCGCCGTCAGCGAGGGGTGCGCGGCGAGCAGGCGCAGGGTCGCGGCGTGGCCCGCGGTTTCGGTGAACGCGTCGGCGAACTCGACCGCCTCGGTGGCCGCTTCGAGGCCCAGAGACGTGGTCGCGTCGAGGTAGCCGCGGTAACGCTCCCAGCCCGTGGACAGGTCGCGCGGGCCGGCGACATGGCCGATGCGCGTGTGGCCGAGGCCTGCGAGGTGGCGCACGAGCAGGTGGATGCCCGCGGCGTTGTCGGCGGTGACCGAAGGGATGCCGCCGTTGTCGGTGCGGCGGTTGACCAGCACCGTGGGCACCGAGGACTCCAGCTCGTCGGAGCGGCGGCTGGTGGCCAGGATGAACCCGTCGATCTGGCGGCCGCGCATTGCGGTGACCAATTCGCGTTCGCGGTCCGGGTCGCCGTCGGTGTTGCCGACGAGCGCCATGTACCCGGCGTCCCGCAGACCGTCCTCGATGCCGCGGACGATCGGCGGGAACACCGGGTTGCGCAGGTCCGGGATGATGACCCCGGCGACCGACGACGTGCGGGTGCGCAGGCTGCGCGCGGCGGAGTTGGGCGCGTAGCCCAGTGCGCGAGCGGCCTCGGCGACGCGGTTCGCCGTCCGCGCGTTGACCATCCCGCGCGTGGCGGGGTTGAGCGCCCGGCTCGCGGTCGCGGCGTGCACCCCCGCCCGCTCGGCGACGTCCTTGATCGTCGGCGGCCTGTTCATCGTGCCAGCATAGAGTGACCGGACGTCACCAAGAGACGGCGACGTACTTGGACTCGGTGTACTCCAGCAGCCCTTCGTGCCCGCCCTCGCGGCCGAGCCCGCTCTGCTTCACACCGCCGAACGGGGCGGCCGGCTCGGAGACCAGACCTCGGTTGAGCCCGACCATGCCCGACTCCAGGGCCTCCGAAAGCCGCAGGCCGCGCGCGAGGTCGCCGGTGTACACGTAGGACACCAGGCCGTGCTCGGTGTCGTTGGCCAGCCGGACGACCTCGTCCTCGCTGTCGAACGTGACGATCGGCGCCACCGGGCCGAAGATCTCCTCCGCGAGCACGGGCGCGCCCGCCGGGACGTCGGCCAGGACGGTCGCCGGGTAGTAGAACCCCGTACCCTCCGGCCGTTTCCCGCCGACCAGCACGCGCGCGCCGGAGTCGACCGTGCCGTCGACCAGCTCGGTCACCTTGTCCACGGCGGCCTCGTTCACGAGCGGGCCGAGCTCGATCCCGGCGTCGGTGCCGGGGCCGACGCGCAGCGCGCCCATCCGCTCGGCCAGCCGCCGGCCGAACTCGACGGCCACGCCGCGCTGCACGAAGAACCGGTTGGCGGCCGTGCAGGCCTGGCCGCCGTTGCGCATCTTGGCGACCATCGCGCCGTCCACCGCCGCGTCGAGGTCGGCGTCGTCGAAGACCAGGAACGGCGCGTTGCCGCCCAGCTCCATCGACGTGCTGACCACGGTGTCCGCCGCCACGTGCAGCAGCGCGCGGCCGACCTCCGTCGACCCGGTGAACGACAGCTTCCGCACGCGCGGGTCGTGGACCATCGCCCCGACGACCTTGCCGGACCGCGTGGACGGCACCACGTTCACCGTGCCCGCCGGCGCGCCGGCCTCTTCGAGGATCGCGGCGATCGCGAGCGCGGTGAGCGGGGTTTCCGACGCCGGCTTGAGGATCACGGCGCAGCCGGCGCCGAGCGCGGGCGCGATCTTGCGCGTGGCCATCGCGGCCGGGAAGTTCCACGGCGTCACCAGCACGCTCACGCCGATCGGCTGCCGCAGCACCAGGATGCGGTTGGCGCCGCCCGGCGCGGTCTGCACGGTGCCCGCCACGCGCACGGTTTCCTCGGCGTACCACCGGAAGAACTCGGCGGCGTAGTTCACCTCGCCGCGCGCGTCGGGCAGCGCCTTGCCGTTCTCGCGCACGATCAGCTCGGCGAGCTCCTCTGCGCGGTCGTGCATGAGCGTGAACGCGCGGTGCAGCACGTCGGCCCGGGCCCGGGGCGCGGTCGCGCCCCATGCGGGCAGCGCCGCGGCGGCGGCGTCGACGGCGGCCAGGCCGTCCTCGACGCCGCCGTTCGCGACCGTGGTGATGGGCTCGGCGGTGGCCGGGTCGATCACGGTGATGCGGAACCCGTCGGACGAGGGCCGCCACTCACCGCCGATGAACAACTCTTCGGGGACCTTCACGGTGACTCCTCAGTACGGGTTGGCGACGAACAGGTCCTGCGCCGGGAACTTCGTCAGCACCTCGACGCCGGTCTCGGTGACCACGACTTCCTCTTCGATGCGCGCGGCGGAGAACCCGTCGGTGGCCGGGCAGTAGGTCTCGAGCGCGAACACCATCCCGGGGCGGATCTCGACCGGGTTGCCGAGGCTGTTGAGCCGGGAGATGATCGGCCGTTCGTGCAGGCCCAGCCCGAGGCCGTGGCCGAACTGCAGGCCGAACGCCGCCATCTCGTTCGCGAAGCCGAACTCGGTCGCGGCGGGCCAGACCCGGGCGACGTCGTCGGTCCCGATCCCCGGCTTCACCGCTTCGATCGCCGCGTCCATCCACTCGCGCGCCTGCCGGTACGCGCCGCGCTGTACATCGGTGGCGCTGCCGACGCTGAACGTGCGGTAGTAACACGTCCGATAGCCGTTGTAGGACTGGATGATGTCGAAGAACGCCTGGTCCCCGGGCCGGATGAGCCGGTCGGAGAAGTTGTGCGGGTGCGGGTTGCACCGCTCCCCCGACACCGCGTTGATCGCCTCGACCTGGTCGGAACCCATTTCGTAGAGTCGTTTGTTGGCCAGCGCGACGATCTCGTTCTCGCGCACGCCGGGCTTGAGCGCCTCGACGATGTCCTGGTACACGCCGTCGACCATCGCCGCGGCCTGGGAGAGCAACGTGATCTCGTCGGACGACTTGATCTCCCGCGCGTCGAGCATCGCCTGCTGCGCGTCGACGACCGTGAGGCCTTGGCGCTGCATCTCGAACAGGAACGGCGGCTCCACGATGTCCACGCCGACCGGCGAATCCGCGACGCCGGCTTGCGTGAGCAGGTCCTTGATCTGCGTGACGGCGTCACGCATCAGGCCCGCCTCGGGCGAGATCGCGCCGCGCAGGCCGAGCATGCCGGCGCGGCAGTTCTCCGGCTCGAGCCACGGCGAGTACAGCTGGTGGTGCTTCGCAGCGGAACCGAAGTCCCACAGCATCGGCTCGCCGTCGCGGGTCAGCAGCGCGTAGCGGGTCATCTTGTCGCCGAGCGCGCCGCCGATCCACGTCTGCGTGGTGTAGCGGATGTTGTAGAAATCGAAGAGAAGGAACGCGCCGCACTCGCCCGCGTCGAGCGAGGCCCGTGCCCGGGCGAGGCGGTAGTCGCGCAGCCGCGCGAAATCCACGCGCTCCTCGAAGTCGACGGCGTTGTGTCCCGGCGCAGGGATCGGCCGACCGTCAGACATCGGTGGGCTCCAGACCGTCGGAGACCTCGGCGTTCTCGGACACGAGCGTGATGCCGGACCGGCGCGCCTGCTCCTCGATCAGCACGGCGAAGTCCTGCTCCACCAGCCCGGCGCCGATCGCGCCGGCCACGATCTGCGCGGTCGCCGAAGCCACCGGCATCGGCGCGTCCAGCTCGCGGGCCGCGGCCAGGCCGAGGTCGAAGTCCTTGCGCAGCAACGGCATCGTGAACGTCGGCGTGAAGTCCAGGTTCACCAGCGCCGGCGTCTTGTAGCGGGAGAAGACCGAGCCCATCACGGAGTCGTTGAGGAAGGTCATGAACGCCTCGCGCGTCACGCCGCCCTTCTCCGCCAGCACCGTGATCTCGGCCAGCGACTGGATCACCACGCCGAGGAAGACGTTGTGGCAGATCTTCACCAGCCGCGCCACCTCGTCCTCGCCCACGTAGGTCACGCCGCGGCCGAGGGTGTCGAGCATCGGCCGCACCTCGTCGAACACCGCGCGCGGACCCGAGACGGCGAGCGTCAGCTTGCCCGAGCTCACGACCTTCGGGTTGCCGCTCACGGGGGCCGCGAGCAGCTCGGTGCCGCGCTTGGCCGCCTCCACGCGCACGGTGGCCGAGGCCTCGGCGGAGACCGTGGAGGAGTCGATCACGACCTTCGGCGCCTTCGCCGGGTCCGTGAACAGGCCGCCCTCACCCGACGTCACATGCTGCAGGTCCGCCGAGGCCGAGACCATGGTGAACACCACGTCCCGTCCGGCGAGGTCCACCGGCTGCTCCGCGACGGTCGCGCCGGCGGCGACCAGCTCTTCGGCCTTGGCCCGCGTGCGGTTGTAGACGGCGACGTCGTAGCCGGCCGCGAGCAGCCGGCGCACGAGCGCCGCACCCATGCGGCCGGCACCGATCCAGCCGATCGTGGGTCGGTCGGTGAGGGTCACCATGGTCAGTACCTCCGAATGTTTGCAATCGTTTGCAACCATCATGCGATGCCAGCTAGGATCCGTCAAGTAGCGAAAAGAAAGCCGAGCTGCGAACGTCCGCAGCCGGCAGCGCCCGAAACGGCTGTGAGACTCTGAAAGGCGGCACCGGCGTGCGTTCGATCAAGCTGGGCACGTTCAGCCCGTCGGTCCTCTTGTCGGTCGCCGCCGCCACCGGCGCGCTCGCCGAGGCCGGGCTCGAGGTCACGGAGGTGCCGGCGAAGACGTCGGCCCACCAGTTCGAGGACCTCTTCGAAGGCCGCCTCGACGCCGCGTTCACCAACCCGGACAACGCGCTGGCCTACCGGTGTGTCCCCGGCAACCCGCTGGGCCGGACCGGCGACGTGCGCGTCCTCGGCGCGGTCGACCGCGGCCTCGGGCTGGGCCTGTTCGCCGCACCCGGCGTCGCCGGACCCGAGCGCGGCGGCCGGCTCGGCGTCGACGTGCCCGGCTCGGGCTTCGCGTTCATCGCGTTCGAGCTCCTCGCGCGCGCCGGCCTGGTCCACGACACCGACTACGAGGTCGTCAGCCTCGGCTCCACCCCGAAACGCGCGCGGGCCCTGGTCGAGGGCGCTGTGGACACCACCGTGCTCAACGCCGGCAACGACCTCGTCGCCGAAGCCCAGGGTGCCCGGCGCGTCGCGTCGGTCACCGAGATCGGCCCGTACGCCGGGACCGTCCTGTGCGCCACCGCCGACGGGATCGCCGCGCACCGCGACGCACTCACCGCCCTGCTCACGGTCACCTCGGCCGTCGCACGGGAGCTCGCCGCGGGCCGGCACCGGGAAGTCGCACTGGCCGCGGTCACCGACCGCCTCGGCCTCACCGGCGCCAGCGCCGAGCGCCACCTGGCGATCCTGACCGATCCCGCGGTGGGCCTGGTCCCCGACGCCCGCCTGACCCGCGCGGAGCTCGACACCGTCATCCACCTGCGCAACCGGCACTCCTGTGCCGGGACGCCGGTCACCGCGGAGGAGGCGCTGCGGAGCGGCCTCGTCGACTCCTCGCTGCTTCCCCTAAACGGGGAGTGACTGCGATCGTTTGTCATGGCGTTGCGCCGCTGAACACCCAGCGATAGAGACGTTCTAGCTGCATCTCTTACGCAGCCGGCCATCGATCAACATTGACCTCAAGCCCTCCGCCGCCTACATTGCTGCAATCGATCGCAGCTGTGACGCTCGTCTCCGGTGCCCGGGAAGGCTCCCCATGAACAGCTCTCAGAGAACCACCGCGCCCCAGGTCCCGACGGCACGCCGGGTTCCGCTCGCCGTGTCGATCACCGGCTGGACGCTGCTCGTCCTCTCCTACCTGATCAACGCCATGGACCGGCAGGTGTTCTACCCACTGCTCCCGGAGATCAGCGCCGAGCACGGCTTCAGCCTGTCGCAGGGCGGGCTCCTCGCGACCGGCGTCACCCTCGGCATCGCCCTGGCGGGCCTGCCGGCCGGGTACCTCGTCGAGAAGCTGCCCCGCAAGACGGTGCTCGTGATCAGCGTCTTCTTCTACTCCGCCGGCACCCTCGCCACGCCACTCGCGTCCGGTTTCGCAGACATGGCCGCCTACCGGCTGATCTCCGGGGCCGGCGAAGGCATGCAGGCGACGGCGCTGTATGCGGTGGTCGGCTCGTTCTTCGTGCTGCGCCGGTCGTTCGCCTTCGGCGTGCTGGGCGCGGTGTTCGGCACCGGCGTGTTCCTCGGACCGCTGGTCGGCACCGCGATCGCGCAGAACCTCGGCGGCTGGCACACGCCGTTCCTGTTCTACGGCATCGCGGGCCTGGTCCTGACCGTCCTCATCGGACTGCTGGTCCGGCGCGGCGTGACCGACCTCGACGCCGGTGTCGTGCGCGGAGCCGAGATACCGACCGACCACGTGCCGAGCTCGCCGTTCAACCGCAACACCGCGATGCTGTGCCTGGCCTGCATCGCCGGCGGTCTCGTGTTCTACGGCTACCTCGGCCTGTACCCGACATACCTGCGCCAGCAGCTGCACTACACCGCGTCCGAGGCCGCGCTCGCGACGAGCGTGATCGGCGCCGGAGCCGCGACGTCGATCCTCACCGGCTGGCTCGCCGACCGCTTCAACCCGCGCACGATCCTGCTCGTCACCTACGCGGGCGTGGCCGTGAGCGCGTGGCTGGTCTTCAACGGCTCCGCGAGCCACGCCTGGCAGTACACGACGTCGTTCATCCTGGCCGTGTTCGTCGCGGGTTCGCTGTTCACCACGCTCAACGCCACCATGCAACGCGCGGTGCGCCCGAACTACGTCGGCCGCGCCGCCGGGATGTTCGTCTCGTTCTACTACGTGGCGGCCGCGTTCTCCGGGCTCCTCTTCGCCTCGCTCGTCGGCTCGCTCGGCTGGCACGGCGCAGCTTTGTGGCAGCTGACCATCCTGCCGCTGGCGACGCTGATCCCGTTGTGGTTCATCGACTCCCGCAAGCTCATCGACCCGCGCCGCGACCGCTGAAAGCGCGGACGCCGGTCACGCGACCCCAAGCCGCGTGACCGGTGTCCTAAAAGGACTCATCGGCGAACGAGCTTGCGCCGGAGCTGCTTCTCGAGGTGCACCTCGATGAACACCCGCAGGTACGGGTCGTTCTCGTAGCCGGTGAAGGCCGCCGCCAGCTCCGGCTGCTCCTGCTCGGTCAGGAAGACGATGCGCCACATGTTGAGCGGGTCCTCCTCCGAGCCGCCGACTGAGTGCTCGACGTGGAAGATCGGCTGCCCGGTGCCGGCGGTGAACACCCTGCCGTCGGGCGCCTCGAAGCGCTCCGCGCCGACGAAGAACGCCCGCCGGCTCTCGTGGTCGAGGCGGACGTGCTCGATGATCAGGTCGTAGTTGTCGGGGTCGGCCCATCGCCGCTGCTCCGACACGCGGGTGAAGTCCTCGAACTGCCCGTTGTGGACACTCGGGAACTTCTCGGCGCTGCCGGGCTTCACGACCGTCGGGATGTACACGCCCGGCGCCGCGGCCTTGCGCTTTTCCATGTCCCACAGGTCGGTGCCGGTGTACTGGAACGGCGGCGTCACCTCGTAGCGCTCGCACAGCACCTCGTTCACCCGCACCGGTGTCAGCTTCGCCGTGGTGCTGCCCGGCGCGTCCCACGCCTGGGTGATGATCGCTTCGTGGTCCATCGGTTGTCCTTTCAGGGAAAGAGAATCCTCAAGCGGGTTGTGCGCCCAGCAGCAACCGGACCTCGGGTGCCACTTCCTGCGCGAAGGCGGCGACCTGGTCGATCGCCTGCTCCTCCGGCCAGAACACGAACGTCGTGAACGGCTGTTCTTCGCCGAGGCGGGCCAGCAGCTGCGCCCATTTCCGCGCCGTGCCCCGCACGGGGTCGGCACCCTCGTCGATGCGCGGCCGGCCGGGGTTCGCGGTGATCGTGCCGACCACCTGGGCGATCCGGCGGACCGCCGAGGGATCCCGGCCCGTGGTCTCGGCCGCGTCGTCGATGACGCGGTTGGCCTCGGCCCACTTCTCGTACGGCAGGTAGGAGGCGATCGGCGCCGCCCACCCGTCGGCGATCCGGCCCGTCAGCGCGAGCGCCTTCGGGCCCTGCGAACCGGTCCAGATCTCGATCGGGTGCGCCGGAGCCGGTCCAGGGTGGGCGCCGGCGACCGAGTAGTACTCGCCGTCGAACCGGATCGGCTTGCCGCCGTCGGCCCACAGCGCGCGCAGCACCGTGATCGCTTCCTCCAGCGCGACGTTGGCCTCGCCGGGAGTCCGCCGCGCCACCCCGAGCCGGGTGATCGCGTCCCAGTAGCCACCGGCCCCGAGCGCCAGCTCGAACCGGCCGCCGGACACCAGGTCCAGCGCCGCCGCCGTCTTCGCCAGCAACACCGGCGGACGCAGCGGCAGGTTCGCCACGTCCGGGAAGACGCTGATCTTGTCCGTGTGCGCCAGCAAGTCGCCGGCGAGGACGAACGTGTCGAGGTAGCTCGGCACGTACGGGTGGTCCTGGATCCCGATCAGGTCCAGCCCGCCCGCCTCCGCCGCCCGGGCGAACTGGCGGTTGCCCACCACGTCGTCGATCGGCGTCAGTGAGACGCCGAACTGCAGGTCCTTGCTCATGCCACGTGCTCCCGGACGAACGCGCCGATGCGGTCGACGGACGCCGCCGCTTCGGGGAGGAACGAAACGAAGTGCTGCCAGATGTGCGGGGCGCCCTCGGTCTCGACCAGCTCCGAGGCCACACCCGCCGCCAGCCCGCGCTGGTGGAAGCCGCGCGAGTCGTCGATCATGACCTCTTCGGTGCCGACCTCGAGGTGGATCGGCGGCAGTCCCGTGAGGTCGCCGAACAGCGGCGACGCGAACGGGTCGCGCGGGTCGTGGTCGCCGAGGTAACCGGCCGCGAAGCCACGCAGCACTTCCCGGCTGACGAACGGGTCGCGGTCGGCGCGTTCGGCGAACGAGGGCGCGGAGACCGTCAGATCCGTCCACGGCGACACGGGCACCGCCGCCGCGGGCAGCGCCGCGGCGAGATCCTTGAGCTTCAGCAGCAACGCCAGCGCCAGCCCGCCGCCGGCGGAGTCGCCGCCGACGGCGATGCGGGTCGCCGGCACCGTGTCGAGCAACGCCCGGTAGGCCGCTACCGCCGCGTCGAGCGCCGCGGGAAAGCGGTGCTCGGGCGCCAGCGGGTAGTCCGGCAGATAGACGGTGCCCTGCGTGGCGGTGGCCAGCCGGGCACCCACTTCCCGGTGGTTGTACGCCGAACCCTCGGTGTAGCCACCGCCGTGGAAGTACAGCAGCGCCCGGCCGCCGACGGAGGCCGGCGTGGTCACCGCGAGCCCCGGGAAGCCCGGGGCCGCGGTGACGAGCGTGTCGCCGGGGACGGGAAACTGCTCGCTCCAGCGCCGGTAGGCGTCGCGGTGCCGCACGTGTTCCGGCCGGTCGTCGACGGGCAGGTGCTCGCCCATCGTCGCCAGCAGGTGGTGCGCCTCGGCGAGCTCGGCGCTCAGCGAGATCATCCGTTCTCCTGCGGCAGCAGCACAGGCTTCGTCGCGGTGCCGTCCTTCATGGCCTCCGCCGCGCGTTCGACCTCGCCCAGCGGAAAGGTGGTCACGAGCCGCTCGACGGGCAGCCGGCCGGTGGCGGTGAGCGTGGCCAGCACCGGCAGGAAGGTCGGCGGGTTGCTCTGCCCTTCGACCACCCCGATCACGCGCTTGCTGTTGTTGACCACGTCGGCCACGTCGATCGGCGCGGTGACGCCGAACGGCGGCACGCCGACCACCGCGGCCGTGCCGCCGCCACGCAGGCTCGTGATGGCCTGCACCAGCACCGCCGGCACGCCGCTGCTCTCGACGACGTGGCCGGCACCACCGCCGGTGAGGTCCCGGATCGCCTCGATCGGGTCGGCGGTGCGGGAGTTGACCACGGCGGTCGCGCCGAGCTCACGGGCCAGCTCGAGCCGCGAGTCCAGCACGTCGACCACGATCAGCTGCTCGATCGGCAGCAGCGCGGCGGCCATCACCGCCGAGAGCCCGACCACGCCGGCCCCGAACACGGCCACCGCGGAAGCGGCGCCCGGCTGCAGCACGTTGAGCACCGCGCCCGCGCCGGTCTGGATGCCGCAGCCCAGCGGTGCGAGCACCGACGAAGGCACGTCGGCCGCCACCTCAGGCACGAGAACAGTGTTGCGCACCCGGGCGAGGGCGTAGGTGGCGAACGAGGACTGGCCGAAGAAGTTGCCGTGCACGATCTCGTCGCCGTCGTGCAGGCTCGGGCTGCCGTCGGGCCGGGCGCCGTTGGTGAAGTTGCGCGGCAGGAATTCCACGCACTGCGAGGGCAGCCCGGAGACGCAGCCCACACAGTGGCCGCAGGAGTCGAACGTCAGCATGACCCGGTCCCCCGGCCTCACCGAGGTCACGCCCGAGCCGACCTGCTCGACGATCCCGGCACCCTCGTGCCCGGCCACCCCCGGCAGCGGAAAGGGGAACTCCCCCGCCCGCACGGCGATGTCGGCGTGGCACATGCCCACCGCCTCGATCCGCACCAGCACCTCGTCCGGCGCCGGGTCGGCCAGCTCCAGCGAACGCCGCGTGAACCGCTCCCCCGCCGAGGCGACGGTCATCGCGGAGGTGGTCGTGGGCATCAGGACTCCTCGCCGGCCGGGGCGGTCGCCTGGATCTGCAACGTCAACTCGGTCGCGTCGCCCATGAGCAGCGGGCCGCCAGGCCGGGCCACGTTGCCGGCGACACCGAACGCGGAGCGCGAAACCCGTGTGGTGGCACGGAAGCCGACGCGGAAGTTGCCGTAGTGGTCCACGCCGTCGCCGGTGAAGTACAGGTCGAGCGCGACCGGCAGCGTCGTGCCGCGGATCGTGAGGTCGCCGCGCAGCGTGAACCGGTCACCGTCGGTCTCCAGGCTCGTGGAGGCGAAGGTCGCCTCCGGGTGGCCGGCGACGTCGAAGTAGTCCGCGGCGCGCAAGTGCTCGTCACGCGCCTCGGTGCCGGTGTGCAGCGACGCGGTGTCGATGGCCGCCGTCACCGACGACTTGGCCAGGTCCTCGGCGACCTCGACGGTGCCGGAGAAGGCGCCGAACGTGCCGCGCACGCGGGCGGCGACGAAGCGGGTGGAGAACTCGACAGAGGAGTGCACCGGGTCGATCTCGTAGCGGCCGGCCTTGATCTCAATGCTCATCGTGGTGGTTCCTTTTCTCGGTGTGGGAACGGGGAAGTCAGTGGAAGACGCCGTCGTGGACCTCGGCGACGTAGCCGCCGGGGAACTGCAACAGGACGCTCATGCGGTCGTTGTTCCGGTACGGTCCGGAAAGGACGGTCGCCCCGCCGGCCGCGGCCTTCGCGACCGTGGCGTCGACGTCGGAAACCGTGTAGCCCGTGGTGTCGCGGCCGTAGGGGTAGTTCCAGTCGCCGTTGCCGGCCAGCACCACGGTGTTGCCGAACGGGGTCTTGATCCGGACGCGGTGGTAGGTGGTGCCCGGGGCGCCGATCTCGCCGCCGTCGGCGGTGCGGACGTCGGAGATCACCGTGCCACCGGTGAAGCGCAGGTAGGAGGCGAGGAACCCGTTGACCGTGTCCTCGGACAGGTACACGCGGAACTCCGGCTGCGTGGTCAGCGGGGTGAAGCCCGACATGTCGAACTGCTTCCAGATCTGGGAGCTGAAGCCGCCCGGGAACCGGACCACGGCCTCGCGCCCGACCGGACCCGTCCACGCGGAGACGGGCACCGTCGCGCCTGCGCGGTGGGCCACCTTCGCCACTTCGTCGGGGTCCTTCACGCCGAAGCCGGTCTGCTCCGAGCCGAACGGGAACGGCACCGGCGTCTGGTAGTCGTACGCCGCCAGCAACCCGACCGGCGAATGGATGATCGAGGCCAGCGCCTTGCTCGGCGTCGGGGTGATCCCGAAGACGTTCTGACCGTTGTCGGTGCCGCCGAAGGTCGCTTCCCAGCTCTTGATGAAAGCGGGCAGCTTGCCGTGCTGCACGTACACGTGCGACGCGTCGTACTCCACGCCGAACGCCTGGGCCGGCGCGCCGAACCGATCCTGCGCACCTTCGGCGCTGCCGCTCGAGATCGCCACCACGACCCCGGTGACGGCCGCGGCGACCACGCCGAGGATCCCGGCGCGCTTCACGATCCTGCTCGTCATGACGTTTTCTCTTCCCCCGTAGGTGGTCAGTTCTTGGCGTAACCGGCGGCGATCTGCCCGACCAGCACGGCGAACGGCATCTCCAGCGCCGCGTACACGTAGCCGGCCTGCGGGTCGCTGTTGTCGGCGAGGACCTCGACCATGGCGGTGGCGTAGTCGATGGGAATCACGCCCGCCTGCTGCATCCGCAGCAGGCCCGCTTCGCGCTTCGTCCGCGAGAACGTGCCCGACGCGTCGATGGCCGCGTACGCGTCGAAGCCCTCCGCGGTGACACTGATGGCCGGGAACGCGAGGCACACCTCGGTGGACACGCCGGCGAAGATCACCTTCTTGCGGCCGGTCGCGCGGATCGCGCCCTGCACGTGCTCGTCGTCCCACGCGTTCACGGTCGACCGGTCGAGCACCGCCACGTCGTCGGGCAGGCCCGCGGCCAGCTCGGGGATCAGCGGACCCCACATGCCGTCGGCCTCGGTGGTCGTGACGACGAGCGGGAGGCCGAGCACCTGCGCCGCCTTCGCCAGGCCCACGACGTTGTGCTTCAGCTCCTCCACCGCGATGTCGCGCACGCCGCTGTACAACCCGACCTGGTGGTCGACCAGCACGACCACCGCGTTGTCCCGGGTCAGCCGCTCGGTGAACTTGCTCTCAACCATGGGAACTCCTCCTGAGGTTACTCGGTAAATATACATGATGGTCAATTTTTTTGACTAGTTGACCGCGATGACCTTTCGGCGGCCCGGGATGTCGAGCTTCCGGGCGACGGGCCTCAGCGAGAGACCGGCGATCACGGCGATGAAGACGGTGAACGCGCCCGCGAGGACGCCCGTGCAGCTCCGCCAGCCCGCCGGCGCCAGGAGCAGAAGCCACTTCTCGGTCAGCGACACGCTCGCGGCCAGGGGAACGTGAAGGACCAGAAACCCAGCGAGAAGGGCAGCTTCCGGTAGCGCGGCAGCAACATCACCTGCACCAGCAGCACGAGCACGCCGACGCCGGCGATCGCCTGGCCGATCGCGTCCACCTCGAACCCGTGCATCGTGAACCACGCCAGCCCCGCGACGGGCGGTGGTGCGAGCAGGATCGCGGTGGTCGGCCGCAGCGTCTCGGGAAGCGGGCTGTGGAAGCTCAGGCGCTGCACGATGATCGGCGTCATCACCACCGAGAAGAACGCGCCGACGGCGAACAGGCCCCACGCCAGCCCGTGGTAGCCCAGCACGTGGGCGACGTCGGCGCCGATCAGGCCCGGCGCGACCGTCGGTAGCAGGTAACCAGCGTGGACGGCTTCCAAGCCGAGGCGTCCTTCGAACCACGACGCGAGGATCCAGGCGGCGAAGACCGCCGACGTGACCAGCGCGAACAGGAACAGGACCCGCCCGGCCACGGGAGACCACGTGAACAGGTCGGAGGCCAGCAGCATCGCGACGACCGGGGCCAGCGAGGCGATCGGCCCCTGCGCGGGGTGACGCAGGTGGTCGATCAACTGCTGCTCGCTCTTCGCACCACGCACGACGTGGGCGATCATCAGCCAGACCCACGCGATCGCCGCGACGGCCCAGAACGCCTGCGGTACCGCGCCGGGCAACCCGAGTGCCGGCGCCGCCCTCGTCCACACCCCGGCTAGCCCGACCAGACCGAAGCTGATCGCGAACGTCGTGAACGGGTAACGGGCCGGCGCGGTTCTGACCGGCTGGCTGCCGGCGGGGTCGGCCGACGGCATGGCAGGGACGGCGGTGCTCGTCAACGGGTACTCCAGGGAAGGGTGGGATTGCGGGCCGCCCCCTCGACGGCCCGCAATGTGCCGGAGCCGGTGTCGTGGCCCGGCGGATCCGGCGTTCGTGCTGAGAGTCATCGTGCTCGGATCGGCTTCGCTCAGTGCCCGTCAGATGACGGGTCCGGAGACGGTCACCCGTCGCCGTTGATCGACTGGGCCCGATGTGATGACCCCCGGTCGGGCGACAGACGCGTCCGGCGCACTGCTGCCATGACCGCTGCGCCGACGGAGTGCCTCGACCGGCTGACCGAGGTGACGATCGGCCCGATCCGCCTCGTCGCGCCGGTCGGCGCAGGCGTGCGCCGGCGCGACGTGCTCGCACCGCCGCGGAGGGCGGCCGCACCCCGGTGGGCCGGCGCGAGGCCCGGCCTGGTGCTCGGCCGGCGCCACGGGTACGCGGCGGACCGGGCGCGCCTGGTCGAGGTCGTGCGCCTCGACGGGGTACGGCGGACGGTGAACGTCGAGCGCGAGCCGGAGCTGTTCCGGGCCCTGTGCCGCGGCGAGGCGAGCGCCGTCGTCACGGCAATGGTGGTCGCGCACGGTTCCCCGGCCGGCCTCGAACTGCACGCGCTCGGCGGCGCCTACGACCGTGTGCCGCGCGTGCCGGACGCCGTCCCAGGGCGCGGCGCGGCGTTCCGGCTGAACCACCTACCGGTGACCGAGCCGGCCGGTGCCTCCGCCGAGGAATCCGGTCGCCCTGCCGAGCATCGAGCCGGCCCGGAGCCCCAGCAGCCGCTGCGGTGCCGGCTTCGGTGGCACCAAGCGGAAAACGGGTCCTTCGGCGGGCGCGCCGGGATAGGCTGTGAGGTCCCCGCGAGCCGGCGCCGCGCAGTCGGCGACCCGCCCCTCGGCGGTCCCGACCAGCAGCCGTCCGGTGCCGGCGAGCGCCAGTGCCAAGCCCGTCGACGGGAGCCCGGCCACGACCAGGGGATGCGTCCAGAGGGCATCGCCGGTCGTGGCGTCGAGCGCCACGAGCAGGCCGGAGCTCAGGCTCAGGTAGACGATCGCGGCATCGGCTTCGAGCGCCAGGACCTGGGCCCCGACCACGAACTGCCACCCGACCTCGCCGTCCGGCAGCCGGCGCCGCGTCACGAGGGTGGCGCTGTGCCGCGCATCGGCCACGGGACCGTCGACGTCGAGCTCCGGCCCGGTGCGCGACCACGAGGTCGCGTAGATCAACGCACGACCGTCGAGCTCGACCGCGGCCCCGATTTCCGTCAAGTCCGCGGCTTCTTCCGACGGAGCCACGGGAAACAGTGGCCGTACGGCCGGCTCGTCACGGTCCGGGTCCGCCACCGCGACCCAGCGCACCGTGTCGTCGCCGGGCACTCCGGTGACGTACGACGACAAGGCGCGCCGGACCGGCAACGCGGTCCAGCCTTCCGGCCGCTCTCGTCCGTCCGGGGTGAAGGAACCAAGCAGGGAACGGGACTCCGGGCGATCGGGCCGCCGCGAGCCGTCCACAGAGGACCACACGGTCACCGCCCCGCCTTCCGACGAGGCCACGACCGCGCCGTCGGCAAGGGCCTCGACACTCCACACCGCACCGTGTTCACGCCACCCGGCGCTCAGGGCCTCGAGGTGCTCTCGCGCACGGGTTTCGTCGCGGGGATCGTCACTTTCGCGGCAAGGCCCGTCGAGCTCCCGCCACGAGATCTCGCCGTCGCGAACCGCGAGCCAGTCGTCGCGTTCGAGCATCGCGTCGTAGCCGACGGTGTGGGACTCGCGGCCGAGCTCCTCCTCGTCGGCGGGAGCGACGGCGAGATCCAGCACCCGGCCTTCGCGCCACCGGCGCCAGCGCACGGAACGGATCTCCCGGGTGTCGGCGAGTGCGGACACCACGCGGCCGGAGCCGAAGTGCCACAGCAGCAGCTGTCCCTTGTAGAAGAAGCCACCGTCGTACCGCCCGGTCCCGATGGCCAGCACCGGCAGCCGCGGGTGGAAGTCCACGGCGTGCACCGGAAAACGGCTGCGCAAGAGCAGGCGGCAGGTCAGATCCCGCGGGTCGTAGAGGCCGACCACGTGCGGGGACAGCCGGGTGCGCCGCTCCCAGTCCCGCCACCCCTGCCGGCCGGCCACGGCGACGAGGCCGTGCTGCTCGCTGTCCGCGACCGTGACCGGGCGGCCGATCTCGGTGAACGGGCCGGCGCCGAACACCCGCCGGACGGTCACCACCGCGCGGTCCCGTGGAGGATCAGACGGACGGCGGAAGGGCGTCGAGCCACGCGCGCGTGAGCTCGGACCGGTCCGAGGTCCGCAGCAGCGCCGACGGGCCGCGCGCGGCCTCGTGGAAGATCGTGCGGGTCCCACCGCTCGGGGCGTCGAGCAGGAGCCACGACTGGTAGAAGCTCAGTCCGTCGCTCACCGCGGCCCAGCCGAACCGGCTCGGCACGACCAGCTCGCCCACGATCCCGTCGAGGGTGTGCGGCGCCGCCACGACGACGAACCGGCCGCCGACGATCAGCTCCTCGGACACCTCGACCCGGTCCACCCCACGTTGCCACGCCGGCCACTCTGCCACCGCGACGAGCCGGGTGAACACCGCGTCGGCCGGTGCCGCCACGTGACGTTCGTGGGTGACGAAGCTGTCGCAACGGTCCGGCCCCCAGCCGGGCGGCCAATGGACGTCCGGGTGCAGTCCTGCGCTCATAACCCCGAGAGTGGACTTCGCGGGCGGACACAGCACCCGTCACATGACTGGCTTGTCCGACCGGTCCCGGTCGTCGTACGCGGTGAGGGCGTCGCGCAGCGCGGCGCGGGACGTGATGCCCAGCTTGGGGAAGATCTTGTACAGGTGATCGCCCACGGTCCGATGGGAGATGAACAGCTTCTGCCCGATCTGCTTGTTGGTCAGGCCGGCGCCGGCCAGCTCCGCGATCTCGCGCTCCTGCGGCGTCAGCGGCGACTTGGCGTCCGGCGCCGACTGCCGCGTGAGCCCGGTCGCGCGCAGCTCGTTGGCGGCGCGGTCCCGCCACGGTACGGCGCCGAGCGCGGCCAGCGTGTCGTGCGCGATGGTCAGCTGTTCCCGCGCCGCGCTCGTGCTTCGCAGGCGGCGCAGCCGTTCCCCGTACGCGAGGCGTACGCGGGCCAGGTCGAACGGCCACCGGTCCAGCGCCGGACCGGACAACGCCGCCTCGAACCGTTCCCGGGCGGTGTCGTCGTCCGCCGTCAGCGCGGTCGCCGCCGCCGTGACCAGACGCAGGCGGGGCGACAGCTTGCCCAGCCGGGCCTCGCGCAGTGCGGCCGCGTGCGCGCTCGCCTCGGCGCGGCGCCCGGTGAACACTGCCGCCTCGACGAGGTCCGGTGCCGCCCAGAGCGCGGTCGGCCGGTACCGCGCGAGCTCTCCCGGCGGGCTGACCTGCGTCGCGTGGTGGTACGCGTCGTCGTACTCGCCGGCACCGATGTCGGACAGCGCGCGGGCCTGCCACGCGAAGTACGTGATGCCGGCGGCCTGGTGCGCGACGGCCCACCGCGTCATGTCGCCGGTCAGCTGCCGCGCGGCCTCGACCTCGCCGCGGCCGGCGGCGACGAGAGCCTGCACCCAGTGGAAGTACCAGTGGAAGAAACGCAAGCCGTGCTCGGTGCAGACCGCGAGGCCCTCGTCGGCGAACTGCCACGCCTCGTCCCAGCGGCCCGACTGGAAGCCGTCGATCCCCAGGTGCATGAGCGCGCCGAGGTGGCGGCGGGCCGGCCCCTTGCCCGCGTGGCGCGACTGCGCGAGGTGCCGTTCCGCCTCCCGCAGCCGGGGCAGCCGGTCGGCGAAAACGGCGGCGGTGCCGATCCGGATGAGCCGGGTCGGGTCCTCGTCACCGCCCACGGTGTCGATCACGGCGTCGAGCTCGGCGACGTCCTCGTCGGTCGCGCGGGCCGGGTCGGAGAACACGGTCGCGTTCACGCGCAGCAGCGGCGGTGGCTCCGGCTTCAGCCGCCCGACCAGGCGGTGGAAGGTCTCCCACGCCTGCTGCGTGCCGACGTACCAGCTGATCAGGAGCAGGTTGAGCAACGCCTCGGCCAGCACGGCGTCGTCGGCGTCGAACCCGTGGTCACCGGCCTCGACGGCGCCGGCGAGCAGCCGGTGAGCGGTGGTGACGTCGCCGTCGGAGTTGATCAGCAGGTGCGCCGCCGCGGCCGCGCCGGGCAGCGAATGCGTCGGCAGGGAACCGGACCGGCGGGCGTCGCCCAGCAGCCGGCTGGCCGTGGCCAGCTCACCGCCGGCGTCGGCTCCGACATACGCGGCCTCGGCGAGCCGACGGCCGCGGTCGGCCGGGTCGGGGCTGAGCTCCGCCGCGCGGGTCAGCGCGGTGACCGCGCCCAGTGCGTCGCCCTGGCGCAGCAGGGCCTGAGCGGTTTCGTCCAGCTGCGCGGCGATGTCGGCGTCGACGCCGACCGACGACTCGGCCAGGTGCCGCACGCGGCGTTCGGGCGTCGCGACGACCCCGGCCAGCGCGCGGTGGGCCCAGCGCCGTTCGCGTTCCGCCGACGCCTCGACCACCGCGGCGCCGATCAGCGGGTGCCGGAAGCCCAGCCGCGTGCCGCTCACCTGCACGAGCCGGGCGTCTTCGGCCGGGGCCAGGTCGTCGAGGTCGCACGTCTCGCCGCCCGCCGTGCGCAGCCGGGCGACCTCGACGCTGCCGCCGAGCGCCCCGAGCAGCATCATCAGCCGGCAGCGCTCGGGCAGGCCGCGCACCCGCGAGGTGAACAGCACCTGCAGCCGGTCCGACAGCGGCAGGACCTCGGGCAACGTCGTGAAGTCCGTCCGCTGGTCGCCGTCGAGCGCGGACGGCAGCTCCAGCAGCGCGAGCGGGTTGCCCGCGGCTTCGGTGAGCAGCCGGTGCCGAACGGCGGGCGTCAGCTCGGGAAAGTGCCGGTCCACGAGCGTGCGGGCCGCCTGCGCGGGCAGCGGCGGCAACACGGCCTCGGCCAGCCCGCTGTCCTGGAAGAACCCGCGGTCGGCCGAGCGGCAGGCGGCGAGGAAGACGATCGGGCTGCCGACCAGGCGGCGGGCGACGAAACCGAGCACCTCGGCGCTGGCCCGGTCCACCCAGTGGAGGTCGTCGATCACGATCAGCAGCGGGGTCTCGGCCGCGACGGCCCGCAGCCACAGCAGCGCCGCGTTCGACACCACGAGCCGGTCGGGCGCCGGCCCGACCTCGAAGCCGAGCGCGCACCGCAGCGCCGTGCGGTGGGTGTCGGTGAGGGCAGCCATCTCCTCGCCGAGCGGGAAGAGCAGCTGGTTGAGCGCGGAGTAGCCGACCTCCGCCTCGAACTGCACGCCCGCCGCCCGCAGCACCCGCGTGCCGCGCCCGGCCTCGCCGGCGGCGAATTCGTCGAGCACGGCGCTCTTGCCGACCCCGGCCTCCCCCACCACGAGCAGGGCGCCACCGAGCACGCCGGCGCCTTCGAAGAAGGAGCGGATCGAGGCGATCTCGTCGTCACGGCCGATCAGCGGCACGGGTCGGCCCTCCCGAACTCCCGGAGTCCCCGGAGTCGCCGGGTGCCGAAGCCACCGGTGCCGTCGGCGCTCTCGGAGCTGCCTGCGCCGCCGGGAGCCGCGCCTCGCCTGCCGTAGCGGACGAGCCGGCGGGCCGCTCGGCCGCCCGAGCCGCCGTGCGCGTGTCCGATGCCGTGGGTCCGCACTCGTTCCTTCTTCAGGGCCGCCGTAATGGCCGTCCGGGCCGATGAAATATTCACGACAAGCCGGATCGGCGGTGAAGCAGCAGGGACAACGGTGGATCAGGACAGTTCGTAACCGTCGTCACGATCTGCGTTCGGAACCGCGCTTCGACAGAAGTCATCTTAATGAACTACCTTATCTACGGCGACACCAGGTTCGCCGAATATCCAGTCACACCAAGGAAATTCGACCTCGGTCAAACCACCAACGCGGTCGCCTCCCGGCAGGCTCGGCTACCAGTCCATCCCACTCCGAAGGCAGCCGATCGTCGGCAGCGATTCCCCGAGGAATAAGCTGCCGGTAACGACGGTTACGGAGAGGCCCGCCGCGACACCCTCGGCGGAAAGACGTGTTCGACATGAACGCCTTTCGGTTGATACTCATTCTCCGCTGACACATGATGGACTGGATCGCGAGAGGGGACTACGGATGATCGGCTCATTTTCTGTCGGGATCGGTTCATGGACGGGGTGAGCAGACTCATCCGGCTGGCACACCTCGAGGGCCGCCTCGACGTGCGGTGCCTGATGGCCGGACAGTTCACTTTGGACCACGAGGCCGCCCCGCCGGGCGAGGTGCAGTTCCACCTTGTCCTGCAAGGACGCTGCACAGTCACCACCCGCACGTCCACAGTCGACCTGGGTCCGGGTGACTACCTCCTGCTCCCCCATGGGGACGCCCACACGGTGACCGCGGCCTCGGGCCGCCGGCGCCGGTTCGAGGAGGAGCCGGGAGCGACGTTCACCACCCGCAAGTCCCTCGGCGCCGAACACGAGCTCGACCTGTTCTGCGGCCACTACCGCTTCGACTCGGCCGCGGGCGCGCTGCTGTTCCGCCTGCTGCCGTCCCTGGTACACGTCACGATGGACCGCCCGGCGCTCGCGCTGGCCGACGTCCTGCGCGGCGAAGCGGACTCCGACGGGCCCGGCACGGGCGCCATCGTGTGCTCGCTGTGCGACGCGCTGCTCGCCATGTCGCTGCGCAGCCGCCCCGACCAGCGGCTCGACACGCCCGCACTGTGGACCGCCATGGGCGACGACGTGCTGGGCCGGGTGATCGCCCTGGTCGTGGAACGCCCGGGCGAGTCGTGGACCATCGACCGCATGGCGACGGAGGCGCGGATGTCGCGCGCCACGTTCCTGCGCCGCTTCACCGCCCGCACCGGCATCACGGTCGCGACGCTGCTGACCTCGATCCGGATGATGGTGGCCGCCGACCTGCTGACGCGCTCGGATCTCTCGGTGGCGCGGGTGGCGAGCGAGGTCGGGTACCGCTCGGAATCGGCGTTCGCACAGGCCTTCCGTGCCACTGTGGGCACTCCGCCTGCCCGTTTCCGCAAGCACGCGGTGACGAGCCAGTGCACGCGGCTGTAGCCTGTCGTCGCATCTATTGACGGTAAAGATTCATGACCAGTCGGAAAATCCCGGTGCGGACGCACCGCCCTGGCGCGGCAACGGTGCGCGTCCCGGGATCGCGGAGCCGGCCCACCGGAGAAGAACCAGAACCAGGAGCAGACGATGTCCGTCGTCGAGATGACCACCTTCACGGTGGCCGAGGAGAACACCCGGGCGATGCTGGCCGCGCGCCCGGCGATGGTGGAGGCGTTCCGGGCCGACCGGCGCGGGTTCCTCTCCGCGCGGCTGGTGCGGGTGGCCGAGAACACGTGGCTGGACTTCGTCGAGTGGTCCGACGACGCCGCGTGGGACGAGTCGAAGGCCAAGGGCGCGAACCTGCCCGCGATCGGCGCGTTCTTCGCGACGATCGACACGCTGGTGAGCGCCGAACGCGGCGTGCGCTACGACGACGCTCAGGAGACCCCGGCCGTCGAGCGCCGCGTGCGCACCGTGGCCTACGGGCCCGAGCCCTCACAGGTCGGTGAGCTCTACCTGCCCGAGGGCGAGGGACCGTTCCCGGTCGTGGTCGTCGTCCACGGCGGGTACTGGACCGCCATGTGGGACCGCCGCCAGATCACCGAGGTCGTCGACGACTTCCTCGGCCGCGGGTACGCGGTGTGGAACATCGAGTACCGCCGCATCGGCGAGCCGGGCGGCGGCTGGCCCGGCACGTTCCTCGACGTCGCCGCGGCCGTGGACGCGGTCGACGGGATGGACCCCGCGCTCGACACGAGCCGGGTCGTTTTCGTGGGGCACTCGGCCGGCGGGCACCTCACCACCTGGGCCGCCCACCGCGGCGCCCTGCCCGCCGAAGCCCCGGGTGCGAACCCGAAGGTCACGCCGCTGGGCATCGTCTCCCTCGCCGGCGCGCTCGACCTCAAGACGGGCGACGCCACCGGGTTCGGCACGGTCCTCGCCGACCCCGACGCCGAGCCGCCGAAGGACGCGCCCGAAGCCGCCCGCCCCGAGGCGTGGCCGATCGTCGCCGCGGAGGTCGGGGACGGCGTCGTCACGCTCCTGGTCGGCGCGCGCTACGCCGAGAACCCCGAGCGCTACGGCTGGACCTCCCCGCTCGAGCTGGCCAACCCCGGCGTGCCCGTGCTGGCCGTGCACGGCACCGCGGACGAGGCCGTGCCCGCGGGCTGGAGCCGCCGCTACGCGGAGAAGACCAACGCGGAAGGCGGCAGCGCCCGCTACGTCGAGGTCGAGGGTGCGACCCACTTCGAGGTGGTGCAGCCGGCCCACCCCCTGTGGCCGACCGTCACCGCGTGGATCGACGAGACGTTCACCAAGAACCAGTGACGGGCCGGGCCGACGGTGAAGGTGTTCTCCAGTCGCACGAACGCCCCCTAGGCCGGGAACCGCATGTCGACACGGGAACCCGCCGAAGGCGCCCACCGGC